>QMMC01000189.1 GCA_003647065.1 Deltaproteobacteria bacterium
CCTCGACCAGGTCCTCGCCGTCGACATCGAGGAGGGCCCCGAATGCTTGATGGGGCGGGTCAGAAAAGTCGGAGGCTTCGACGACGAGATCTTCTACGGCCAGAACGAGGTCCCACCCCAGCTCGCGCGTGGCCTCCGGGCCCGCGGACTGTCGGACGAGGATGTCGTCGAGGCCGCGGCGGGCGGCTACGGGGGGATTCACGCCATTCTTCGCAGCCGGTGCGGCAGCTCCACCTGCCACGCCGAGGAGGCGGGGGGACTCATCGCCGGGCCCGACCCGGTCCGGAGCTTCCTCTCGGCGGTGGAGACGTCGATCGGCGGCGACCCATGGGCGAGCCCTTTGATCCGCGCCGTCGTGCCCCGGAGTGCGGGCGGATTCGGCGATGAGCGACGCACGACCGAGCTCCACCCGGGGGGCGTGATCTATAGGCCCGGTGACCCAGAGCTCGTACGCCTCGTCGGCTGGATCCGGGATGGCTTCGGCGGCCCGGGGATCCCCGTCGGCAACGAACACAGCCACCCGAAGGACCTCGCCCTGAGCGCAGATGGACGACATCTCTTCGTCGGCAACACGGGAACGATGGACGTCTCGATCATCGACGTCGAGGCCGAGCGCGAGGTCTCGGCCATCTTCATCCAGAACGTCGCGAGTCACCTGACCCTCGTCCCCGATCCGGACGGCGGTCGGGACCAGCTCCTGGTGGCGACCATGGGCGTTGGCTTTGGCGCCCCCCCTGCCCGAGATCCCCACGGCGCGGAGACCTGGGATCGGGACCACGCGGCGGCTCAGTTCACGGTCCTCCGGGACCCCGAGACGACCGACGCATACCCCCTCGACGAACAAGAGGTGATGGGGCCCTTCGACGCCGTCGACGGAACCTGGGGGTTCAAGATGCGCGACATCCAGAACGACCTCGTGGCGGTCGACCTCTCGCGCCTGCACATCCCGGCTTGGGAAGAAGAGATGCGCCTCGACTACGCCCTCCGAGCGAGCGCGTACGAGTCGCACGAGGGCTGGGTGCGCTACACCTCGGATACGGCGGAGGCCACGTCGGGAGACATCCGCGGAGATATCCCACCGGAGCTGATGCGCGTCCCGGGCGCATTCCCCGAGTGGGCCGCGGTTCATGGAGACCGGGTCTTCTTGTCGATGGCCGGCACCTTCGAAGTCGTCGAGTGGCGCGTCCGCCCCTCGGCCGCCGATCCGGCGGATCGGCTCGAGCCGGTGCGCACCTACGAGACTGGGCTTCGGCCCATGGGAGTGGTGGTCGACGAGCACCACCTCTACGTCGCGAACCAGCTTTCGGAGACCGTCTCGATCATCGACCGAGCATCCGGTGCGCGACGCGATGTGGTCGTCGGCGATCTCTCGCGCCCCGTCCTCGACACGGATGCCGAACGGGGCGAGCTGGTGGTCCACAGCTCAGTCCTCGCCTCCGACGGCGACACCTCGTGCCTGCACTGCCACTACCGAGACACGGGGGACGGGCGCGGATGGGGCGCGGCCGAGACCGTCGGGCAGGATCGCAACCTGGACCTGACCCCGGGAGGAACCCTGGGGATACCGCAGATGCGGAACGTCTTCGCGATCCAACCCTACTATTTCGAGGGCACCCACCGGCTCGGCGAGGGCCAGGGCGCGGACATCGCGGAGCCGGCGAGCTCGATCGACTTCGACCGCCCGGTCTGGGCGGGAGACTTCACGTCGATCACGTCCCCTGTCCCCCTGGAAGAGCGCCGCGTCATGCACGAGGAGCTCAAGGAGCGCGTGTCGGTGCGCTCGCTCGGGGACGCGTGGTACGACCTCGAAGAGCGTCGCAACGCGTTCCTCCGCCAGCAAACGATGCAGCACATGGGGGCCGCCTATGGCCTCACCGACCTCTACCGCTTCGTCGCGGCGTGGCTCGGCAACACCCCCCACCTGATGCCGAACCCCTTCGACGCGGAGCACCCGTCGGTGGTCCGCGGCGAGTCCCTCTTCAACGACCCGAGCGTGATGTGCGGCACCTGCCACGTCCCCGGCGAGTTCACGAACAAGGGC
Source organism: Deltaproteobacteria bacterium (assembly GCA_003647065.1). Taxonomy (GTDB): domain Bacteria; phylum Myxococcota_A; class Polyangia; order Polyangiales; family B10-G4; genus B10-G4. The sequence goes on from QMMC01000189.1 coordinate 2,042, forward strand.
GAGGAGCTCACCCACAACGAGCGACGCGCGCTACCGCCGCTCACGACCATCACCCGCCGGGACGCGTCGTACACCCTGGCCAGCGTGCGCGCGGTGGACGTCGCCAACGGCATCAACCTGGATCTCGACCCGGAGGATCGCGGTCGGGTCGAGGAGGTCGAGGGCTCGTTCACCACGATGCAGCTTCGAGGCATCTTCGACCGGCCGGCGATATTCCTGCACCACGGCCGGGCTCGTTCTCTGCGCGAGGTTCTCTGCACACCCGACCACCCGGCGCTCCGCACCTTCCGACTCCCGGTCTTTCAGGGCGCGGAGGAGGTCCGTCCACGTCGAATGGAGCGCGGGCTCAACGAGACGACGCGCCGCACCGAGGCGGGGCCCCTCGACCCCCACGACCAGATCGCGGACACCCACGGCGGCACCTCACACCTCACCCCACGGCAGATCGAAGACCTGCTGGCCTTCTTGCGGACCATCGAATGAGGTCGAACGCAACCGATACGCGGCCCTTCGTGCCCCCCCGGCGAGTCTTCCTGCTGGGCTTCGTCGCCCTCGGCGCCACCATCCTCTGGGCGACCTCGCCCGCCGACGACAGCGGCGGGGCCCCCGCGATGGGCGACGGCCCTCGGGTGGGCCGCTGGGAGCCCCCGAACGAGTCACCGGGCCGCGGCATGCCAGCCATGCCCGGGCCGTTGTCCACGCGGGCACTGACCACGTCGACCGAAGGCTCCCGCCCCGCATCCGAGACACGGGCAGAACGCGATGGCGCAGTTCTGATCCGCGTGCCCGAGGGCGTGCACACCCTCGGCGACGGGGGTGGGCGTTACGATGAGCGGCCCGAGGTGGAAGTGCGTCTGAGCGCGTTCCTCATCGACCGGGACGAAGTCAGCAACGCGCAGTACGCGCGCTTCGTCGAAGAATCGGGCTACCGACCACGAGGGCCTTGGCGTCGCGGCTTCGAGCCGGGACAGGGTTCCTTGCCGGTGCGCTTCGTGACGTGGCACGACGCCGACGCCTACGCAGAGTGGGCGGGCCGGCGGCTACCCACGGAAGCGGAGTGGGAGGCCGCGGCACGAAGGAGCACGCGAAGCGGGGCGCGCCCCGTGATCGGTCGAGGCGTAGACGAAGGGCCGCTCCCGGTGGGCAGTCCGGGCGGTGCCCGAGACCAGAGCCGGCATATGACGGGGAACGTCCGCGAGTGGACCGCGGATTGGTACGATCGCTACCGCAACCAAACCCTCCTCCGGCAAGAAGACCGGCAAGGAGGCACGGTGCTCGATCCTCGAGGGCCCGAAGACGGCGCCCCCGCGGAGGCACGCTTCGTCGAGGCGGACGCGGTCGCCGGGAACGAGCGCGCGACGCGACGCGTCGTCCGGGGAGCCTCGTGGGTAGCGCTCGGCCCCGACGCGGCCCGCCCCTCCGCGCGGGGCGCACACAACCCCGCCCACTTCTACGAAGACGTCGGGTTCCGCTGCGCGCGTGGTGGCACTGAGGGAGCCAGCCGATGAGCCTCGCTCGAGTCAGGGTGCTCATCCTCGTCGGGTGTGGGCTCGCCGTAGCCTTGCTCTGGTTTCTGGAGTTGGAGCCGGCTTCGGTAGACGTTCCATTGGACCACCCCGAGGCGGCGGCACCGCGGATCCTCCGCTCGGGGGGATCGAGCAGGGTCGAGCAGGTCGCCCTCGGCCGACTCTTCACCATCGAGGCCGAGGGGCAGGATGCTCGCACCGACGCGGCCCTCACGGACGCCGCACGGCACCTCGACGAGCTCGACGCGAGGCTCAGCGAGTGGCGTCCTGGGAGCGACGTCTGGCAGATCAACGCCCGCGCAGGGCACGACCCCGTCGAGGTTCACCAGGACACCCGTGGGCTCCTCCGAGCAGCCGTCTCCCTATCGACGGCGACGGGTGGGCTCTACGAACCGACTCTCGGCGCGGTCCGCGTGCTCTGGCCCTTCGGGGACCCGGGGCGGCCTCTCCCGCTGCGGGCTGACCTCGACCGGGCGCTTCGCCTGGTGGACGCCTCGCGCCTGAACATCGAGTCTCGGACGGCCCGCCTCCCGGAGGAAGGAATGCGGCTCGCCCTCGACGGACTCGATGTCGCGTTCGTCGCGGGCGCCGCGATGGCCCTCCTCGAGGTGCACGGAATCCGAAGCGCGGTCGTCCGCGCAGGACGCGACGTGTTCACCCGTGGGGAAGGCGAGGGAGACCTTCGCACCGTCGTCGTCGCGAACCCGCGCTGGCCAGGACGGACGGTCCAGCGATTCACGGTCCGAGACCGAGCCGCGGCAACGATCGATGACGTCCACGGCGCATTGGTTCACGAAGGCCAGGTCATCCCGCCGGTGCTCGACCCCCGAAGCGGCGAGCCCGCTCTCGGCTGCCGGAGCGTGACGGTCGTGGCCGACGATCCGCTGCTCGCCCGCGCCCACGCAACGGCCATCTTCATCCTCGGCCCGGACCGAGGTCTCGCCTGGGCGGAGCAGCGGCCCGAGGTTGCGACCCTCATCGTCGATACGGATGGGCGGGCGCACCGGAGCAGTGGATGGGATGAGGTCGCCCTACCCGTCGACCTGCCCGCCGTCGCAGTGGTCCAGGCGCCGCCCCACCAGCAGGGGGATTCAGGGCCCTCGAGTTCGAGTCGGAGCGTACGACCAAGCGCCCGACCGAGCCGTGATGGCGTCGTGGTGCCAGGCGATGCAGAGACCCGCGCGTTCCGCCTCGACCGCACCGAGGTGACCAACACGGCGTATCGACAATTCCTCGAGGCTGAGCGCGCCGAGCCCCACGCCTTCTGCCATCCCGACGAGCCCGAGGGCCACGACCACACGCCGCGCTACTACCGACCTTTCTCTCCGCGCCTGACCCGAAGCGGATTTGCCGGCGCCCTCGCGCCCTTCGACCATCGGACCTTCCGTGATCCCGACAAACCCGTCGTCGGTGTCGCCTTCTGGGATGCGTGGGCCTTTGCGCGCTGGAGCGGTAAGCGTCTACCGAACCGGAGGGAGCTCGAACGAGCTTGCCGGGGACGCGACGGCCGGATCTGGCCCTTCGGTGACATCTGGGACCCTCGGGCGGTCAACAGCGGCGGCGAGCGAGATGGCGAGCACGACGGTCACACCTACGCTGCGCCCGCAGACTCGTTCCCGGCGGGTGCTTCCCCCGACGGATGCCTACACCTCTCGGGAAATGTAGCGGAGTGGACCGAAGACGAGTGGGTCGTGGGAGGCAGCTCGCGCAGCAACGCGAGCGGCACGGCGTGCGGCGCCGGACGTCCCCGGGAGCCTTCCTTCCGGGCCTTCGACGTGGGCTTCCGATGCGCCGCGGGCACCCAAAGTGACGAGGGGGGCGCGCGATGAAACGCATTGCCCTGGTGGGAGCCCTCATCGTGGTCGCCGCCATCGTCGCCGCGTCTCTCTTGCGCAGAGCCGACGCCGCCGCGCCCCATGAACGCGCAGCGCTCGGAGAGTGTGCCTCGTGCCACGACGAAGCTCCCCGCCACCACCGGGAGCGAGAGTGGGACCTCGCCCATGGTCATGTCGGACCGGAGCTGGCGGGTCGCTGCCGGACCTGTCACGAGCCGAGGACCTGCATCGCGTGTCACGAACGGGCACCGGCGAGCCACACCGATGCCTTCCTGCGTCCGGTCGCCGAAACCTCGGGTGCCGGACTCCACGCGGTGCTCGGGGGCGCGCATCCCGCCGCGTGCGTCGTCTGCCACCAAGCCCCAGCCAGAGAGTGTTCCGGATGCCATCGCGGGGACGAGACACGGTCGTGGATCGACGATGCCGACGACGACCTCGAGCGTTGGCGCGACCTCCTGGAGGGACGGTGATGGCGAGCTCGACACGGACCTGGACGACCGCCTTCACTCGCCAACTCGCCGGCGCACGCGCCCTCAGAGCTCACCTCGGCGCGAGGTGGAGCGTGGTCTCGCTGCTCATTCCACTCGCGGTATTCGGCGCCATACGCTTCGGCCCGCGAGCAGGGATGGTACTTCTGTTGAGTGTCTTCTTCTGCGCGGGGCTCGGCATTGCCGCGCGCGCTCTGTCGGGACAGAGCTGGCGCTACCTCAACGCGGGCTCTCTGATCACGGGCCTCCTCCTCGGCCTCACGCTCTCGGCGGACACCCCCCTGTCGCTGATCCTCCTCGGTGCCGCCGTCGCCGAGGTCGCTGGCAAGCACCGCTCCCAGAAGCTCGGCACGAACCCCTTCAACCCCGCTGCCCTCGGCCGGGCCGCGGTCGCCGTGGTCGAGCTCTCGACCCCGGCGGCCGCGGTCGACCCGGACGTCGTCAGCAGCGCCAGCCCTCTCTTCGTCGCGGCCGGCGGCACCCCAGCCCCCGAGCTCCTCGACATGCTCGCCGGCACGACGCCGGGAGCGATCGGCGAGACGAGCGCCGCGCTCCTCGCCATGACCGGCATCACGCTCGTGACGCTCGTTGCGGTCAAGCGTGAGGCGACCCTCGGGATGCTCGGTACCGTCATCGTATTGGTGCTCGTCTTGCCCGCGAGCAGCGCGATCCACGGCCACGCCCCATGGGTCCTCGACCCGGTGGTCTACCTCCTGGGCGGGCCGATCTTCCTCTACGCCTTCTTCTTCGCCACGGATCCCGCCACCACCCCCAACACCCGGCTGGGCGGCTTGATCTTCGGCGCCGGGGCCGGCGCCCTCGGCGTCCTGGGACGGCTGTACACGACGATCCCCGGCCCGGAGATGTGGGCCATCCTCCTCATGAACCCCTTGGCGCCCACCCTCGACCGCTGGCTGGGTACCGCACGCTCTTTCGCGCCGGCACCCGGAGCTGCCGCCGAGGAAGGCGTCCGGTCCTTCTACGGCGATGTCCCTCCCGAAGAGAGCGCACGGCCCCCTGGTCTGGTGGTTCAGGGGATCGACAACCTCGTTCCCCCAGGCGAGGTTCCCTTCGGGGTCCTCGGACGCGTGATGACGGAGTCGCGGCAGGATGTCGTCGAGCGCGTGCGTGAGAGCGGCCTCAGGGGCTGCGGTGGCGCTCGCTTCCCCGCCGCGATGAAGTGGGACGCCGTGCTCGCCCAGAAGAAGCCCAGGGTGCTGGTCGTCAACGGGCAGGAGGGAGAGCCTGACTCGTTCAAGGACCGAGTGCTCATGGAGCGCCGCCCCGAACTCGTGATCGAGGGAGCGGCGATCGCGGCCCACGTCATCGAGGCGAACGAAATTCACGTCGTACACCACCCGGGCGATTCGTCCGTCAGGAGCGCCCTCGACAAAGCCATCTCGGGCCTCGCCGAGACACACCCGGAGCTCGCCGAGCGCTTCGTGCTCGTCGAAGGGTCGGGGCTCTACGTCTGCGGTGAGGAAAGCGCGCTCCTCGCGTTCCTCGAAGGAGAGCGGGGCGAGCCGCGAGAGCGCCCACCTCACCCGACCGAGAGCGGCCTTCGGGGGCGCCCGACCCTGGTGCACAACGTAGAGACCCTCGCATGGCTGCCTCTCTTGCTCTCGGTGCGGGACGCGCGGGCCCCGGAGCTCCCGCGTCTGATCTCCGTATCCGGTGCCGTCGGGCGCCCCGGGGTCTACTCGGTCCCGCGTGATGTCTCCCTTTCCGAACTCGTCGAGACGGCCGGGGGAGGCCTAGGGGACGGGGCCTCGAAACCCGGGCTCTTGGCATTTGCGGTGGGTGGGCCGACCGGTGAACTCCTACCGGCGTCCGGCGACTCGACTCTCGTCGGCGAGCTTCCTGGCACGGGCACCCTCCGGGTCGTGTCCTCCTCGAGTTGCCCCGTCGCGGAGGCGCTGAATGCGGCGCGGTTCGCCGCGAAAGAGACCTGTGGCCGCTGCACACCGTGCCGCGTCGGGAGCCGAGAGCTCGAACGTATGTGGAGCGAACTCGCGAAGGGCCATGCCCCCGAGGCAACTCTCAGCGCGATCGAGGAGCTCTCCGACACCATGACGGAGACGAGCGCCTGCGGCCTCGGTCGGGACGCACCGCGCCGCGCACTCTCCGTGCTGAAGAGCTTCCCCGAGGTCGTGACGAGGCATCTCGAAGACGAGGAACACGAATGCGACGCATGCAGAAGATCCAACTGACGATCGACGGATGCGAGGTGAGCGTCCGTCGCGGCACGACGCTCCTCGAAGCCGCGGACGCCGTTGGCATAGACGTGCCACGCCTCTGCCATCTGCCGGGCCGGGACCCGCGCGCCGTGTGCCGGCTCTGCGTCGTCGCGATCGAAGGAGAGCGCGCGCTGGTCTCTGCCTGCAGCACCCGGGCGGAGCAGGGCATGGTGGTCGACGCGAGTGGCCCGCGTCTTCGGGCTCGCCGGCGCGTCGTGATGGAACTCGTGCTGGCGGAGCATGGAGAACACGGCGGTGGGCCTTGCGAGGTGGAGCTCCTCGCCGAGGAGCTCGGCGTCGAGCAGACGCGCTTCGCCCCTCAGCCGCGGGTACCGAGCCCGGGGGGCTCCGAGTACGCCTTGGTCGAGTCGGAGGCCTGTATTCGCTGCGACAGGTGCGTCCGGGCTTGCGAGCGCGGTGTGATCACACGCAAGGGGCGTGGGCCGGGCGCCCACCTCGCGTTCGATGAAGGACGCGCCTTGAGCGCATCGTCTTGCATCGCCTGTGGAGACTGCCTCGTCGTCTGTCCCGCCGGTGGACTGCGCTTGCGCGGTCTCTTTCCCCGAGCATGATCTCAGCGCTTGGCCCCCCACCGAGACGATGTAACGATGGCCCTCGTGAGCCCGGATAAGAAGCAGCCCGCGGTCGTCGTCGCTGACGCCTCCGGTGACGTCGTGTACATGAACCGAAGTGCCAAGGCGCTGACCGGCCGAGCGGTTGGGCAGAAGTGCTGGGACACCGTCGGCAAGCTCGAAGAAGCCACGAGCCTGCCTTGTGAGTTCGGATGCGTTCAGCGCCTCCTCGAAGGGGGCGTCGGTCATGGCAAGTCGACGACCGTCCAGCTTCCGAACGGCCGGTACAACCTCGCGTGTCTAGCCCTCGGCGGACAAGCCGTCTGCGTACTCTCGAGCTTCGCCGAACGGCGCGAGCCATGGCAACGCGTGACGCCCCGCGAGCGCGACGTCCTGCGGCTCCTCGCCAAGGGAGAGACGACTGGCGGGATCGCAGAAGCGCTCGGCATGAGCGAAGGAACCGTGCGCACCCACATCGAACACATGCGACACCGCTTCGGCGTCTCGACCCGCGCCGGCCTCGTCGGCAGCTGCTATCAACTCGGATTGATTTAGTGCGCGATTGACCCAAACATCGGACCACGTGCAGGGCCCGAGAGTCTGTGTTCGCCCATCTCCATCGGGGCATGCAAGGCATCCTGGATGATTGGCGTGTTCGCTGACTTCGGGTACGGAGCAAGAGACGAGCGGCTTTGACCGCAAGCGCGGTAGCCTCCTTGGCGAAGGATTACTGGGGCAGCCCGTTTTCGCTCCTAGCGCGGTGTGCTCACCACCGTCGCGCCCTCCGGCTCAACGAAAAACGACCGAGCGCGAATTGAATCGCGTTCGGTCGTTCTTCGAACTCAGGCCCCCTCCGGGGCCCAGGAGCCCCCGAAGACAGCCTCTGTCACGGTGGGCCTAGGGGGCTTCGCAGACCGAGGTCGTTCCGTCGTAGACGGTCTCGGTGCAGATGGCCACGTCGGAGCAGCCGCAGGCGCCCGAGTTGCAGACGTCGGCGTTGTCGACGGCGTCGCAATCGGTGTCCGCGCCGCAGGCACAGTTGCCGTCGACGCAGACGCTCGTCCCGGGGAGGTTGCCGGCGCACTGGCTGTCCATGTCGCACTCGCAGAGCCCGGTGTCCGTGTTGCAAACCGGGGCAAAGGCCAAGGCGCTGCAGTCGGCGTCGGCCTCGCAGGGGTCGACGCAGGCACCGCTGAGGCACTCGTAGTTGGTGTTGGCGCAAACGGTGATGTCGCCACCGTCGATGTCAGTCATCATGTGGTCGGCCATGCCGATGGCGTCGCACGCCACGGCACCGCCAGCAGGCATGGCGCAGAGCCCGAGGGACGTGCAGACCTGGGCGAGCGCGTCGCACTCGGTGCCTCCGGAGGTGCACGCCGTGGTCCAGCCACTGAAGGTCACCATGCAGGCGTCGTCGTCAGCACAGCCGCCGGCCGAGTTGACGCAGCGGCCGCTCTCGCAGGTAGCCCCGATATCCGCGCTTCCGATGGTGCAGTCAGCGGTATCGGTGCACTCCTCCATGCAGAAATCGCCACCGCCGCCGCCGCCGCTATCCGTGCCCGAGTCGGTGGGGGTGCCGGAGTCGGTGGGGGTGCCGGAGTCGGTGGGGGTGCTGGAGTCGGTGCCCGCGTCGGTGACAGGGTCGTCGTCGCCGCAGCCGACGCTCACGAGGGCGCCCGCGAGGAGAAGGAAGAATAGGGGATTGCGCTGCATTGGTTTGTCTCTCCGGTAGGGATAATCGGTTCGCGCTCCGTGCGCGTCGCCGCGGAGGCTACCCCGAGCGAAATCACGAACACAACTACGTAGCTGCAACCTGCCCGTTCACGGACGTGGGCTACGAAAGATTTTCGCGCAGTATCCGCTCCGAGGTAGAAACGCTTCTTCGGGACACCGGAGAGAGCGTGAATCCAATAGCCGGCCGCGCTCCGAAATCCTCGGTCGGAATTGTTGAGATGCGTACTAGCTGCAACCCTCGAAGACGAGGTGCGCGGCGAAGGTGCCGCCCTCGGGGGTCTCGCACTCGAAGCTAGCGGAGCCCTCACGGATCTGGATGTGGTTCATGGTCGAGTTCGTATTGTGCACGTCGACCTCGAACTCCTCGTGTCTTCGGGCGCTGCGTGCGTAGCTCGGGCTGGGGGTGACCTCGGCGGCGTCCGGCGGTCCCGAATCGACGCCATTCTTCGAGCTCGCCTTCGAGCTCCCCAGCCGGGTCGCCGCACGCGGACTTCTATCCGCAGCTATCGAGCCGTGCGACCCTCCCCGTCATGACGGTAGCTCCTCCCAGCGCATGGCACGTGGTTGAGCGGGTGTGGTCGTACCGCGGCGAAGAGCGCGCCAACTTGATGCGTATCTTGGCTATCGCGTGTTTCTACGCAATTGAGCTCGTCAATCGCCACGGGTTGAATCTCGGATTCATCGAGTTCCCGCCGGTCGAAGGTGTGGACGAGCGTTTTCACGCCGCCGTGACCGCCCTCGCCGTCGCGTGGGTCGCGTCCGCGTTGGGCGTGCTCATCATGATGCGTAGCCGCAGGTTTCCAACGACGCTGAAGTACATCACCACAACCGTCGACGTCGTTCTCCTCACCTCAATTCTGCTGATCGCCGATGGCCCCCGGAGCCCACTGGTCATCACGTATTTCATCATCCTCGCCGCCGCTCCATTGCGATTCAGCGCAGGTCTCGTGCGCTATACGGCCCTCGCCACGATCGTCGGGTACGTGGTGCTCGTGGGCGACGCCTGGCTGCGGCGGCCGGAGACGCGCGTGCCGCGCTATCAACAGCTGATGACCATCCTCGCGCTCGCGTTGGCGGGGCTTGCCCTGGTGTATTTGATGAAGATGCTTCGGGAGGCGGCCGAGGCCTACGCCGCGCGCAGGGAGGCGCCGTGAGCGCCGGTCTTTGCGCGAGCTGCGGGAGCGACCCCGCCCCCGGAGCCAGCTTCTGCTGGCTCTGCGGCTATCCCCTCGGCGCGGGCGCGGCGCCGGTGGCTCGCATCGCGCAAGCATCTCCCGCGGCGGGGATTGGCTGGGTCGTCGCCTTCGTCGTAGCGCTCTTCGTATTGTCCGGCGTCGGGTTGGAGCTCGCATTCCTCTGGCCCGGGCTGCTCATTCCCTACGCCGCCGCATTGGTCCCGGTGCTCGTGGTGATGACGCGCATCCTCTACGTGCAGCGCTTCGACTTCTGGGAGGGGTCCAAGTCGGGGCCCGCCGCCGCAGCTTCGAGCGGTGCGGCGCTCGCCCCAGCACAGCCGGCATCCGGTGCCACTCGCGAGGCGCCCGACGGAAGCTCCGACGTCGTGGCCAAGGTCGTCACCACCGTCGCCGTCGGGATGGCCGGCACCGCGATCGCGATCGGTCTCTTGATGCTCTTGGCCGTTGCGGCGTTCGTCTTCTTGGTGGCGATCTGCTTCGCGGCGATCCTGGTACTCGGGCACTGAGTTGGACGCCGGATACGTCCTCATCATGAGCAGCGCGTTCGTCGTCGGATTGGTCGTCCGCAGGCGCACGTCACCGTCCCTCGACCTTCCGCGGCTGTCACGACTGGGCATCGTCATCGGCGCAACGGTAGGGGGCGCCCTCGGCGCGAAGGTCCCCTGGCTGGTGATGGACCCCGCCGGGCTCGTCGACGGAAGTGTCTGGATGAACGACGGGCGCACGATCACTTTCGGCTTGGTCGGCGGCTACCTCGGCGTCGAGGTCGCCAAGCTCGCAGCGGGGGTGACGGTCAAGACGGGCGACGGGTTTGCCGTGCCCTTGGCGGTGACCATTGCCATCGGACGGCTCGGATGCTTCTGGGCTGGGTGTTGCTTCGGCGCCTCGACGAACGTGCCCTGGGGCGTCGACTTCGGCGATGGGCACATGCGGCACCCGACGCAGCTCTACGAAGCTCTCTTTCACTTCAGCGCGGCGGTCATATTGTACGGCCTCGCCAAGCGAGGTGCGTTTCCACGGCAGCG
>QMMC01000190.1 GCA_003647065.1 Deltaproteobacteria bacterium
CCGGCGACACGGACACCCTCGTGCTCACCGGCGGCGAACCGACGATGCGCCGGGACCTCGCCGAGCTCGTCCGGTACGCGAAGGAGCGCGGAACCCGCCGGGTGATCCTCGAGACGAACGCGGCACTCATCGACGAAGCAGGTGCCAGGGCCCTCGCAGACGCGGGCCTCGACGTGGCGCGCATTCACCTGCCCGCCTGGGGTGAGGCCCTCGACGCCATCACCCGGGACCCCGGGGGCTTCACCCGGGCCCTCGGGGGCGCGGCGGCCCTCGCAGCGGCGGGAGTGCGCATCGAGGCGACGGCCCCCGTCGTCCGCTCGAATCGGAAAGAGCTCGAAGCTCTCCCCGGGGCCCTCGCCGAGAGTGAGCCGCCCTTCGCCTGCCTGCGCCTCAGCGCCCCGACCGAGGCCCCCGATGGCCGGGAGCTCCTGAGCCTCTCGGAGATGGCCGAGGTCATCTCCGAGGTCGAGGCCGCGTGCCGCCGGGCCGACTTGCCGGTGCACCTCTCCCCCGACTCGCTGGTCCCGCCGTGTTTCTTCGCGCGACCGGCGCGCATCTCCCACCTCTTTTCCCTCACCCCGGGGGGCGCCGAGCGCCCAGCGTACCGACGCGTCGCGGCCTGCGCCGGATGCGCCGTCGCCGACCGATGCCCCGGGGTGCCGCTCGCCGCCCTCGGCGCAGGCGCAGGGATGAGCGAAGGCGAAAGCAAGGCGCTGCCCATGACGCCGATCACCGAAGACCGGGTGCGGCGCCGGCTCAGCATCATCTCCTCGGTCGAGGAGCAGATCGAACGGGAGTTGGTCCAGGAGGACATCTACCGCCGCCCCGGCGGGGAGTCCCTCGCGGCGGGCATCGTGCGCATCAACTTCCGCTGCAACCAGGCCTGCCACTTCTGTTTCGTCTCGACCCACCTGCCAGCGGCGGATGACGGCGCCATTCGCCGCGCCATCACCGAAATTGCCGGCCGCGGCGAGGTCCTCGTCATCTCCGGGGGCGAGCCCACCCTGAATCCGAAGCTCGTCGAATACCTGAGGCTCGGCAAAAATGCAGGCGCCCCAGAGCTCGAGCTCCAGACCAACGCGGTCCGCCTCGGCGACCCCGAATTCGGGAGAGCTTTGATCACCGCGGGGGTCGACCAGTTCTTCGTATCGCTCCACGGGAGCCGCGCCGAGATCTCAGACGTGGTCACCCAAGCCCCGGGCACCTTCGACCAGACGGTCCGGGGCCTCGACGCCCTCGCCGCCCTCGACACACGGGTTCTCATCAACTTCGTCTTCTGCGAAATGAACAAAGACGACTTCCCCGACTACGTCGCGTTGGTCGCAGCGCGCTGGCCCGGGGCCCAGGTCGTCGTCTCGTTCGTCGCCCCCTCGACCGACGTCGTCCCCCGAACCCGTGCCCTCATCCCCCGGTACTCGGACATCTTGCCCAGCCTCGCCCGAGGCCTCGGTCGCGCCGAGGAGCTGGGGGTGACGGTCACCGGGTTCGAGTCGATGTGTGGGGTGCCCCTGTGCCTGGTTCCCGAGGAGCTTTCGCGCTCCGCCGACCTCGCCACCATCCCCGAGGGCTTCGATCGCGGCGAGTTCGTCGCGACGGATGCCTGCCAGCGCTGCGACCTCCTCGGCCGTTGCTTCGGGCTGCGGCGGGGCTACCTCGAGCTCTTCGGCAGCGACGAGCTCAGGCCCGTCACCGCCGATGGGTGACGAGGCGCCCTCAGGCGCGGAGAAGCACGAAGAGGAGAGCGCCGAACGCGGCGCTCGCGAAGCGGTGGGCTATCCGAACCCGAACCGCCGCCCTCGGCGTGGCACCGACGCGGGAGAGAAGCCACGGGAAGAGCCCCCCAAAGACCACCACCGCGGCCCAGGCGGCCCAGGCGGCCCAGGCCGCGCCGTCGCTCACCGCTACGCTCAACGCGAGGGTCAAGCCGAGCCCGGCCGAGGCCACAGAGGCCGCCGGTACGCCGAGGGATCGAACGGTCGTCGCGAGCCCGCCCCGGGCGTCGTCCTCGCGGTCGGCTGCCTCGTGCAGTAGTTGGTTCTGCACGAGCAGGAGAGAGAAGACGATGGTGAAGGTCGGCAAGCTCGGCCCCGGGTGAGCCGCCACCCCAACCCAGCGGAAAAGAGCGAAGTTCGTGACGTTCAAGAAAATGCCGACGACCGGCAGGCCCTTGAGGCGCGGGCCCACCGAGTACACGAGGCCAGACAGGAGGCAGACCAGAGTCGCGACGACGACCACCGGCGGCGCGGCGAAGGAGAGCCCCACCGCGCTCGCCGCCAAGAGCAAGAGGAGAGCGTGGGCGTGGGCACCGGGCGCCGGCCCGACGGCGAGGGGATTTTTGGCGACGCTCCTGTCCATGGAGCGGTCGGCGATGCTGTTGAGCAAGTAGCCGAAAGCGAGGACGAAGAAGGCGATACCAACCCCGCGCAGCGCCGCGCCGAGGCCCTGGGGCGCCGAGGGCTCGAGCCCTGCGAAGGGGAGAACCAGGAAGTGCACCCAGTGGCGAATGCGCAGTGCGCCGAAGACCCGAGCGGGCCGCGCCAACGCGCCTTCGGCCTCGACGCTCATAGCCCCGTGGGCGGCAGCGCGAGGGTCACCTCGATTGCGTGCCAAAGAGCGCGGGGGTCGAAGGCGAGCACGCGGTTGACCTCGTGGGTGGGCACGCAGCTGCAGCCCGGCCCGGTGGGCGCCGCCATCTCCTGAAACGCCCGAGCAAATCCGCGGCTCCGCCCATTGCCCGTCTCTTGCTGCCATTGGGTCAGGAGACACGGGGCGATGGTCCCATCGCTCAGCACATAGGCGTAGTACCGCCCCGCGTAGCATGTGTCGCACCCTCCGAGGTAGCGGCGCTGGCGCTGCGCCTCGAGGATGGCGAAGGAGTTCCCCACGGGGCGCCCGGCGCGCTTCGCGTCGATGAGGCGCCCCGCGACGTCCGCGACGCCCCGGTCGCTGATTCGCGGCGAAATCGCCGCCGCGACGTCGCAGCTCTTGTCGTGCTCGAGTTGGAAGAACGCCTTGTGACCATGGTCTTCGGCGACCGCGAGGACGTGGTCCATGGTCTCGGCGCCGGCCGGCGTCACGACGCTCATCGTGACGGCGGGCACGCCCACGCGCCGGAGCGCCCCGAGGGCCTCGATGACCTTGTCGTAGGACCCCGCCCTGCGCTGGGTATCGTGCACCTCCCGGGGACCGTCGAGGGTGACGCACAACAGGTCGAGGCGCCGCACATCCTCGATGCGCTCCTCCACCAGCCAGCCGTTGGTGTTCATCGCGGTGTGCACCTCGCGGCGCTTCAGGTGGTCGATGATAGCGCCGATGTCGTCGTGGATCAGCGGCTCACCTCCGATGAGGCTGGCCCGCCCCATGCCGGCGGCGCGCAGTTCGTCGATGGCGTCACGCCACTCGCCGAAGTCCATCTCGTCGCGCTTCTGCAACGGGATGTCGCAATAGACGCACTTGAAGTTGCAACGGTTGGTCACCGAGAAGGTGACCTGGAAAGGGCTCTTCCGGCCCAAAGCCCTCCGGGCGCCGAGCTTCAGCACCGGGAGCCCCTGCCGTCCGAGGCTCAATGCCCGCTCGCGCATGCCATCCATGGGAGCGCCAGTATGGCCTACCGAGGCCAGACGGGAAAAGCCAGTAGACGCCCGAAAGTCAGACCACGTATTCGCGGACCTCGAAGGCGGTGCCTTCTCGGTCGATCCAGCTCATTCGGATCGTATTTGTTGCGGGCATGAGCTCCATGGTCACGTAGTTATCGGTTTCCGCGACGAAGTCGAACTGCGGCTCGCCCCCCAGGGCGAAGGCCGCCGGATTGCCGTGGCTGGCACCGGGGCCGACGAGTATCTCAATCTGCGTCGCCCCGGCCTGCCCCGCTGGAGAGACGCGCTGGGCGCTCGCGAAATGAAAATCCCCGGACACCCAGAGGACCCCCGTGATGCTGCCGTCGTCGATGTGAGAGAGGATCTCCTCGCGCTGCAGGGTGTACCCCTCCCAGCGGTCGTCGAGGGCGGGATCGAATAGCGATGGGTATTCGGTGATGGGCACCGAGTTCACGATGAGCTTGAAGACCGCGGAGCTGGCGGCGAGGCCCGCCTTGAGCCACTCCATCTGCTCCACGGAGATGTAGATGTCGGTGGTACCGATGGTCGTCCGCCGTCGTTCGCTGCGACAATCGAGGACGAAGATCTCCGCGGTGTCGCCCCAGCGGATCGACTTCCATATGCGCTCGGGCTCACTGAGGTCGCGACGGAGGGGGAGGTTTTCGAAGAACGCCTCGCGGGCCACTTCGATGTCGGCGGACTCCGGGTTGAAGTTGTCTTCGACCTCGTGGTCGTCCCAGGTCGCGAGCACGCTCGTCTTTTGCCGGACCTCGAGGTACCCGGCGGCGCCGAGGTTCTGGGCCCATCGCGTTCGCATCTCTTCTCGGGTGATCGCGCCGTCGTTGTAGGTCGTATCGCCCAGCAACAAAAAGACGTCGAGGTCATCGCGCTCGCCGGCACGGACGAGGGTATCGAAGGGGCGCCCGTTCTCGGTGCACGAGCAGGCGCCGAGGATGATGTTCTCTTGCTGTCCCGGGGCGAGGGCCGCCCGGAAGCGCCCGATCGGGCTTCGCCTCGTGCGCTCGTCTGCTTGGACCTCGAAGAAGGCGTACCGATAACGCCGGCCTCCGACGAGGCCCGTCACCGCGACGTGAATGAAGCCACCGCTGGCCGGCGCGATCTCCCCCTCGGCGACCACCCGAAGGTAGTCGTCTCCGTCCATCTCCCAAAGGGCCATGGTGAGCGACCCCGAGCCCCCGCTGTAGCGCGTCCAGATGATCGCGTCTTCGTGGGTCACGTCCCCGCTCGAGACGCCGAGCCCGAAGTCGTCGGTGTTTTCCGGTGTCGACTCGGGAGGCTCGACCGGGTCCGGACCACCGTCGCCGGAGTCTCCGCCATCGACGGCCGAGTCCGGCGTGCCGGAGTCCGGGGGCGGAGCCGAATCGGGGGCGGGACCCGAGTCCGCCGGGAGCACGGTTGGCTCGTCGATGGAACAACCGATCGCCGCCGCCGCCGCGACCGCCGCCGTCGTCTTGATGAAAACACGTCGGCTCGTCGGCTCGTCGGCGCTCGTAGAAGGAAGACCGTTCGAAGAAGGAGCGCCGTCGCCAGGCCGTTCGTCACTCATGGGCACGCATACTATGACACGGTGACCGGGATGCGCTCCCATGGCGCTCCCATAGAGCTCCCATGGCGCTCCCATAGCGCTCCTTCAGTGTTCTTGGCGCTGCCGGAAGGTCCGATAACTCGGGCGAACGTGGCCCACCAGGGGAACGACCTCGCGCCCGGCGCTGAAGATGTGCGTCGGCGTGAGCAACACCGTCGGGTCGCGCCGGGGGTCCTCGGAGAAGACCACGAGGTCCGCCGGGGCGCCGTCTTCCAGACCCGGCTCCCCGAGGTAGGTCCGGGCGACCCAAGAGGCGGCTCCGACGGCGGCGGCGGGCGACAGGCCGAGCTCGATGAGCTGGGCCACCTCATCGGCCACCGTGACCTCCGGGAAGAGGTCGGTGCCCGCTAGCACCGTGACCTCTCGGGCTTCGGCGCGCGGCAAGAGCCGCGCGAGGCGTTCCATGACCTGCTCGATCCAAGCCGCCCTCTCGGGCTGCCGGTCCCGGTGGGCGACCCGCCACATGGGCGTCGCGATACCGACCAAGGGCGCCCAGGCGACCCCCTCTTCCGCCATGCGGTCGACGAGCTCTTCGGTGAGCCCCCAGCCATGCTCGATGGAGTCGACGCCAGCGGCGAGGGCGACCTCGGCACCGGCCTGGGTGAAGGCGTGAGCCGCGACCCTGGCCCCGAGCCCGTGGACGATGCGCACCGCCTCGGCGAGCACCTCCCTCGGGTAGGAGACCTCGTCCGTCCCAGTGAAGCCCGAGTTCTCGCGGCCCCGATAGTCGTCGGTGAAATCCGCGAAGACCTTCACCCACCGGGCCCCCGCCTCGACCCGGGCGGCGCAGGCCCGAACCAGGCCATCGGGTTCGGTGCAGGTGAAAGGCCAATCCGCGTTCCGGAGGATCATGGTCCCACAACCGTGAACCCGCGGCAGACCAGGCACGTCGACGAGACGACAGATGGCGTCGTCGACGGCGCCCATGTCACGGATGGTCAGTACCCCGATCGCCGCGTACTCGGCGCGGCGTTCGTTCATCCACGCTTCGGTTCCAACCGCATCTTCCTTGGTGTGCGGATAGCTCACGTGGCCGTGACTTTGCACCAGGCCAGACGTGACGAAGCCCCCCTGAGGAGCGAGGGGTCGGGCCCCGGCGATCGGCCGGCGATGGATTTGCCCCGACGAGACGAAGAGATGCACCGGTACTCCATCTTCGAGATTGGTCGCCTCGAGCTCGAAGGCGTCACCGGCGTCACCTTCGACTTCGATGGTAGGCGTCTCGGGAAGCAAATCGTCCTTGCCGTAGACCCGGGGCCAGCGCTCCGATACCGCCGGGTCCCCGGGTGCCGCGCCGGGGGCCGCGTGGTCGAGGATCTCCCTCATCTTCGGCGTCTTCGGCGTTTTGATTGTCGCCCCGTCCGCGAAACAATGAATTGCCAGGACGACCCGAGGTGTGTCGCCAACGTTCTCGTAGGCGCCGTGGATGGTCCGGCCGTCGTGAAAGCTCACGTCGCCGGGAAACACCGGCGGAAGGTCGTCCACCGGGAGGCCGTGGTCCCGGATGATGTCCGTGAACTCTCGCTCGCTCCGGTCGTTGATGTTCTCGATGTCCGCGAGGCCGATGCGCTGGGCGCCCCGAGCGAAGCGCAGGAGCCCCTGGCCCTCGCCGACCTGGCCGAGGGGAATCCAGCAGGTGATGGTCGCTTCGGCGTCGAAGGGGAAGACCGCAGCGTCCTGATGCCATGGAGTAATCGAGGCCCCCGGCTCCTTGATGAGCCAGTCCTCACAGAACACCCGCACCGCATCGACCCCCATCAGCTGAGCGGCCATGGCGAGGACCCGACGCGCCCGGCTGAACACCGCCACGCGAGGTTCTTTCTGTCCGATGTCGGTGATCTGCGTGAAGGACCGCGCGTAGGCATCCGCGCGCTCCCGGGCCGGGGCGAGGCCCTCGGGCCACCAGCGTTCGAGAGCCTCGGAGAGGTGCGGCTCTGCGGCGCGCACGACGTCGGGGTGGAGGGCACGGCGGACCAGGACGTGTCCGTCGCGTCGATAGGCCTCGATGGTCTCGGTCGGGAGCGCCATCTCCCGCCGAAGATGGTCCCGGTGGTAAGGGGTCGGGAAGTCCGGCATGCCCGTGAGGTCGGTCGCGAGGGCATCGCGCCGAGGGTCGAACTCCGCTGCCGCGAGGACCGGCGCGACGGCTACGATCGCCCGGTCCAAGTGCTTCATCTGGTCCCGCGAGAAGAAGCCCCCGGGCGCCCGGTAAGCGAACGCGTACGCCCCCTCGTTTCGGTAGGCGCGTCCGCCGTCCGAGGCCATGGCCACTTCGAGGACGACGGACAAGGGAGCGATCGCGAGGCAGAGGGTCCCGTCGTCGACCCAGACGCGGCCCACCCTCACGGCGCTGTCCGTCGCCCCCGCCACCACCCGGGGGATCTCTCGTCGCAGGTCGATGCTCTGGTCTGACATGGCCGTCACCCTCACCGCCTCAGAGAGCCGCGTCCAACGGCGAACGCTGTGGCAGGCTGGGCTCGATATGAGCATGCAGATGCTCGATGCATGCCCGGAGTCGGCCCGCACCATCGCGAGAGAGCTCGCCGCGATGGGAATACGCCACACCATCGCGCTCGGCAAAGCGGGGTTGCCCGGGAACCGCGCGGCGGACCTCGACGATCAGCTCTCCCCCGTCGAAGTTCAAGATCAAGGATGGGCCCTCGTAGCGAACCGAGTCGAGGCGGAGACTCTCGTCCGCCTCACGAGCAGCCGCCCGGAGGCGTCCGATCCGCGCTTCGTCGAGGGCGGCGACGGGGTAGACCCCGGCGCCCGCGGTGATTGCGGCTCGACGGGTGCGGAAATCGACCCAATTGGATCCGAGATTGGGTCGGTACATCGTCGCCGCGGTGCGCTGAACGTGGTCCCACTCGGACGCGAGTTCTGAAGCGCTCCATCCCTGACACGAGCGCACGGAAAAGGTCACGGGATCGAAGTCGACATCGAACTCGGCCGCCCGATCCAAGAGCGCGTCCGGAAGGGCGAGGCAGTAAAAGACCCGCACCGTCGCGTCCATCTCGAGGGCGCGGTCGAAGGTTCGCCGGAAGGAAGCCGGGTCGTCACCAGGGAGTCCGAGGATGAGCTCGAGGTTGAGGTGAAAGCGCCCTTCGATTTCGCGCAGCATGCGTTCGAAGCGAATCATGTCGAAGGGGCGCCCGAGGCGCCGGAGCACCTCCGCGTCGAAGCTCTGGATCCCCACCGCGAGCTCTGCCTTGCCAAAGGTCGATAGAAGTTCGAGGTGTTCCTCTTTCAGATACGTCGGGTAGATGTGGCCGAGGACCTGACGGTCTCGAAGAACCTGCACCTCGCGCTCGGCTTCTACGAGATTGCGAAACGCACGAGAGCTGAGGTTGAGGGCCGCGTCGAGGACGTTCACCGAGGTGACCCCAGCGGCGGCGAGTCCGCGAAGGTGGGACGCGATGTACTCAGCCGAGTAGACGCGGTCCGCCCGCTCCTCACCCCACTGGCAGAACGCGCAGCTGATCGGGCAGCCGCGAAAGGTCTCGAGGAACCCGTGCTTGGCCTGCGGCACGATGCCCAACTGATACGGCGAAGCGTACTCGTCGAGGGCCGGGCGAATCGGTTCGCCGGAGCGGCGATAGCCGAGGGGGCCGCGCACCGTCAGGCCGGGCACCCGCTCCTGCCAGTCGTCGTCCAGGTGAAAACGGGCCAGGTCCCGAATCACCTCCTCGCCCTCCCCTTTGACCAGCGCATCGACGTAGGGCGCGCGGGACGCGTAGGGGGCGAGACCGAGGACCGAGGGCCGGGCCGCGGGCCCTCCCATCACGAAGCGCACGCTGTCGTCCCAGCGGCGGACGAGCTCGGCTACTTTGGTGAATAGATCGATCGACCAGATGTAGGTAGACGCCGCCACCAGGGTGGGCCGGAACTCACGTATCGCCTCGAAGTACGCTTCGGCTTCGTCCTCCCGGAGGTCGATGTTGGCGGTCGCCACGTCGCCCAGACCCGGGGCGCTCCTCAGCGACGCGTCGAGCTTCCTCGATGCGTAGGAGAACGGCAGAGACCCACCGGACACGTCTCCCCAAACGAGATCCCTCGCGAGAAAGGCAACTCGGCGCTCACGGGGCATCGCTCATCACCATCTCGAAAGCTACGGGGGTGCCGCGGCATAGTCAAAAGCGCACTCCCGCCCTCGTGACGGCTGCCCCAGGCCACAGCTGCTCCTTGCCGCCATCGCCCTCCACAGGTAGCGTGGGTGACGCATGTTCGAGCTCGCTCCAGCGACCGAGACCGACCGTTACTTCGACTACTGCCTCGAACCCTATCGGCCTCGACGCCCGTGGAAGGGCAAGCTGCGGAGCGAGAACCTGCTCTTCCACTCGCTGACCGTCGGCGGCGCCCAGGACGCCCTCACCGAGCCCCTCCGAGCGATTCAGGGGCACGTCGGCCGCGACCTGACCGTCTGGGGCATCAAATGGGACGGCGCCGCGCTCTTCTGGGAGCTCTATTTCTACGACCCCCAGAAGGAAGCCCCGGAGGCGACCCTCAGCTCGATCACGAAGGCGATGGCGCCCTACTTCACCATCACCCCCGCCATCGACGAGGCCACGCCCTACGTGATGGCGAGCTTCGACGTGCGCGCCGAAAACCGGGGCGGGTCGGTCGACACGGTCAATCTCTACCTGACCGGCGAAGAGGCCCACGCCGGCCGGAGCTACAGCGTGTCCCGGGGCCGCTCGGAGCTCGAAAACACCTACCGCTTCATGCCGCCCAAGACCGAGATCGACGAGGTCCTCTCGCTCCTCGAGGCCAGCGTCTTCGTCGACTACAAAGACCCACGCACCCTTTCGCGAGTGCTCATCCCGGAGCTCTTCGCCTGCAAGAAGATCTGCGTATCGAAGAAGCGAGATAGGGACGCTATCTATTTTTCGGGCATCGACGTCGACCAACTGCTCTTCTTCTTCGAGCGCTTCTCCTACCCGGACGAATTGGTCGGCTTCGTCCGAGAGCAGAAGGAGTCCTTCGAGCATCTCTACTTCGACGTCGGCGTCGACTACCGGCGTGGGCCCGACGGCGCCCTCGAGTACCCGAAGACGAGCTACTACGGGACCCTCTGATGCAGACCTACAAGGGACGGTTCGAGCCGACGCGCTTCGAGGACCTCACGGTCACGGTGGACTTCCGCTGCCACAGCGCCTGCCGTTTCTGCATCGTCCAGGAGGGCATGAACTACTTCAAGGGCATCCCCTTCGAGTTGTTCCAACGCGCCGTCGACGACAACGCCAAGAACCGTCGCTACCGCCGGGTGACCTTCACCGGAGGGGAGATCACCCTCGAAGAGAAGCTCTTCGACTACGTCGCCTACGCCCGCGAGTCCGGCGGCTTCGAAGAGATCCGCCTCCAGACCAACGGACGCCTCCTCGCGGACTCGGCCTACGCCCGGTCCCTCGTCGATGCCGGAGTCACCGAGTTCTTCGTATCCCTCCACGGCCACGACGCCGAGACCCAGGACTACATCTCCCAGCGCTCCGGGAGCTTCGACGAAGCCATGGCGGGCATGCGCAACGTGGTCGACCTCGGCGCGTGTTTGATGACCAACACCGTGCTCATCACGCTCAACCAAGACGTCTTGTCCAAGATCGTCGAGACGGTGGCGCCCCTCGCGCCCTCACGCATGGAGTTCTGGAACTACCTTCCGATGGAAGACCCCGGTGATGAACGAGGGCTCCTGGCGCCGATGGCAGAGCTCGCGCCGGCCCTCCGAGGCGCCCTCGACGGCTGCGCGAAGCACGAGATCGAAGTGCTGGTGAAGTACATGCCCCGGTGCCTGCTCGGAGACCACGGCGAAACCCTCGACAACGCCCAGCCCGACGTCGTGATCGTCGAGGAATTCTACGACATCTATCCGAAGTTCGCGTGCCTCTACGAAGCAAAGTGCGAGTACGCCGAGAGCTGCCTCGGCCTCACCCACGCCTACATCAAGAAGTTCGGGTGGGACAAGGAGCTGCTCGTCGCCTACCCCCGGACGACCCCGTGGCAGGAGCAGGAAGATGGGCTCATCTTCGGCTCGGACCAGCCCGGGTTCGGCACCGTCGGCACCCCGAGCTCCGACAGCTCACGGGAAGGTGCGCACCAAGAATGGGCAGCCCTCGTCGAAGGAGTCGCCGAGGCCACCGGCGCCGTGCTCACCGACCTCGTCCTCCAGCGTCGGTCGTGCACCTATCGGTTCGAGCACGGCGCATCGCGAGTAGACATCGTGCTCGAAGCACGGGACGAAGACGGCCCTGCCCTGGTCCGCACCCCCTCGTTCAACGTGCACTACCGCAACGCCGAGGGCGACCAGGAACTCCTCCGGCAGATCGTGGCCGGGGCAGTGAAGTCGGTCGAGGCCCGGGACCCCGGCGGCATGATGCTCGACCTGCGCAAGGGCCCCGTCGGGCCCGACTCCGTGCGCCGGCGCCCAAAGCGCCGCTTGCCGGTGAAGACCGGCGACTGAAGGTCCTTCGCTACACGGCCGGCGGGCCCGCCAGGACGGAACGGAAGAGGGCGTCGCTACCTGCGTAGTCGCGGAGCGTTTCGTCGAAGACCGGGTTCTTGGCCGCACCCGCTGCCGCAAAGTAGAACCCCGTGTAGAGCCGAAGGCCGGGGGTCTTGCGACGGCAGGCGGCGTGCCAGGTCGATTGCTCGAGGATCACGACGCTCCCCGGAGGACAGAGCAGCTCGACCTGCCCGGGCCACTGCTCCTGGGACGTGGGATACGGGGGCTCGGTACCTTCGTCGACGCGGCGAGGCAGGACGAGGAGCGGCCCGTTGTCGTCGGTCAGGCCTTCGACGTAGTGCAGCATGGTCACGCGCTCGGACCTGGTGAACGTCGGGAACTCCCGGTTGTAGCCGGTGGATTCATCGTCGACACCGCCGACGTGGGTGTGCCACTCGAAGAAGGGTCGGTGGTGGTCGCTCACGACCCCGGCCAATAGCTCGAGGAACATGTCCTCACCGAGGAGCCCGCGGACGACCTGCACCGCGGTCGGGTGCAGGAGCCGGGGGACGATGTCGGGTCGCTCGGCCGCGAGGCGGTGAAACACCATGCCTGCGGGGCTGACCTCGACCCCCGGACGCAGCGCCGGGTGAGACGGATCTCCGCCGGGAGGTGACTCCATGGACCCATGAAGGTCGAGGAGGCAGGCCCGAACGGCGTGCGCGTCCTCCTCGCGGTGGAGTCCGGGGAGCACCGTGAAGCCTCGCTCCCGGAGGGCCTCGACGTGTCCGTCGATGTCTATCCCAGCTACGCCATCCATTGGTAGACCCTACCTTTCCTGTGCCGGAGGCGCAGCAAAGGTAGGGCCCCCTTTCAAACCGTGCGTGCGCTTTTCACGCACACGGCTTACCGATGGACTCTCGAATCGCTGCATTACGC
>QMMC01000191.1 GCA_003647065.1 Deltaproteobacteria bacterium
AGGAGCCATTCGAATGACGCGAAGACAAATCCCCTAATCTCCGCGTCGGGCAGCAAGAGGCCGCTCATCGCTTCGTACAGGTTAGCTCAAGATCTCGTGCCGCGCCCGAGGCCGACCGGATCGTCCCGAATCAGGGGCTCGAAGGTGGGCCCGAAATACGCGCGAATGCATCGTGGGCGGCTCTCTGCGGCACGGGCCCCCCGGTGAGCCATGGCGCCAATTCATGCGCTGCCCCCGCCCTCAGGACTATTTCTCGGGGCACGCAGATCGTGCTAGCGAAGGACCATGCGTCTCTTGATCACCATTCTGACCTCTTTCGTTCTCCTCGCGGATTGCTCCGACGACACCACTGCCTCCGATTCCGGGGCAGACAGTTCGACCGGCGATACGGGGGCCGGTGATACGAGCGTTGTCGACAGTTCCCGCGATGACACCGGGCCGGGCGACACCGGGCCGGGCGACACCGGGCCAGGCGACACCGGGCCAGGCGACACCGGGCCAGGCGACACCGGCGCTGCCGACACTTCGACGAGTGACACGGGGATGGGCGACGCCTCTGCTGCGTGCGACGTAGCCGGCACGTACGACATCGTGTGGACGGCCGTCGCGGGGAATGACGCGAGCTGTTCGCCACCTCCCGCGGTCTCAGAAATCTTGGCCGACGGGTTCACTGTGATGACTACCCGAGATCTTTGTACTCGAGCCGGCTGCACCGTCGACAACTGCACCATCAGCCCGGTCGGCGACGTTTGCATCGCCTCGGCTATGGCGTCTTCGCCCTGTGGCGGGCTTCCAGTAGGCTGGGCGGTCGGCGGGGAGTTCGACTACACAGGGTCCGTCGTTACGACGAGCTCCACCGCCGACCAGGGTTTTGGCCCCTGCCGCTATACCGGGGTGGCCACTCGCCGATAGTTCTCAGTCCTTGCCCGTGATCAGCTAGAGATCCGACCCTGGTTCGAAGTAGCGCGAAGGTCATCGACGTTGGCGTGCAGAGCGCATCCTGACGGCGCTCGTCCCGGATTGCCGGCCCCACGAGTCCGCACCCATCGCCGACGCGCACGGACGCGCACGAAATTGGTTCCCTCATCGGTTCGACGGCGGTTCAGTTGCGTAGTTTCTCAACCAGGGTCGGATCTTCGCCGGTACCTATGCCCCATCGAGTTCGAAGCGGGCTTCACGGTCGGGCGGTGCAACCGGGATACGGACCGTAAACTCGCTTCCCTGGCCCAGCGTGCTCAACAGGGACACGCGGCCGCCGAGGAGCTCGACGAAGTGCTTGGTGATCGTCAGGCCCAGGCCGGTGCCCCCGTACTCCCTCGTCGTCGAGGCATCGGCCTGGCGGAACGAGTCGAAGACGTGCTCTTGCTGCGCGAGAGTCATCCCGATACCGGTATCGGCCACCACGAATTCCACGGCAACTTGGTCCCCGACCGACTGCCGCCGCGCGGTGAGGCTGACCCTGCCGTCCTTGGTGAACTTCGCCGCGTTGCTGAGCAGGTTGAAGAGGATCTGCCGCAGCCGCGTAGAGTCCGAGACGATCGTTCCGACATCGCCATCCGTCTCCAACTCGAAGACGTTGCCGTTGCGCTTCACCAGCGGCTCGACCGCGGCGGCGACGTCCCGGGTCAGTTCGGCGACCGCGATCTCTTCCTCTAAGACATCGACCTTGCCTGCCTCGACCTTCGCCAAATCGAGGACGTCGTTGATGAGCCCGAGGAGGTGTTTGCTCGAGGCCAGGATCCTGTCGAGGTCGTCGACACAGTGTTCGAGCCCGGCTTCCGCCACGTCCTCCTGCACGAGCTCTCCGTAGCCGATTACCGCGTTCAGAGGCGTGCGTAACTCGTGGCTCATGTTGGCGAGGAAGGTGCTCTTGGCGCGGTTCGCCGACAACGCCCTGTCTCGCGCCTCGACCACCTCACGGCGGCGTACGAACGCCATGCGCTCAGACCGCTCCTTGGCGTAGGCGCTCATCGCGATCACGAGGACGGCGGCAGCGAGCATGCTGACATCGACGAGGGTTGCCGCGACGTCCGCTGCTTGCTCGTGGGTGGCGGCGAACCACAACAAGAGTGCGCTATTGACGACCGTGGTGTGTACGAACTGCGCGCGCGTGAGCAGTCCGAAGAACATCAGGGTGGCACAGAGCCCACCCACGTAGCTCCCGTGGCGGTTCGATAGATGTGCCACCGTGAGGCCAGCCGCGAGATGCAGCACCACCATCACCGGACGGATCACCCGAGGAAACGACGGGCGGAAGGTCAGCACCACGGTGACGAGCCCGATGGCGACCACTGCCCCCCGTGCCGCGATCAACTCAGGGACGAAGCGGTCGAAGAGATAGCGGTCGACGGCAGCGAACCCTGCAAAGAGGAACACGCCGATGAGGACGGCCAGCCGCAGTGGCCGCGCATAGTCGCTGAAGGCTTCGCGGAGGTACGCGGCCTCCATTGCCGCGTCCTCGAAACGCAGCGAGAGGACATGAACGCTGGTGTTCGAAGTCTGCGTCATGTTCTGTCAGCTGTTGCCAATAGTAGGGCAGATCGGCGCGAGGTCGGCAACGACGCCTGACCCCCAGTTCGCAACCCCCACGACACCTCGTGTATTGTCGTCGGTGACCCATTGCCCCCCACGAGCACCCACCATGCCCAAGCACCTCGCGCGAGCGCTCCTCTCCATCGCCTTCGTCCTACCGCTCCTCGTCGCCGCCTGTGGCGAGGAGGGCGAAGGGGACACGGACTCTGGAACGGCGACGGACTCCGGAACGCTCCCCACGGATTCGGCCCCCCCGAGCGATGGCGGGCCAAATCCAATGGTCCCCGACGGCGCGCTGCCGCCGCCCCCTGACTGCTCACCCGTCTTCGGGGGTCCCCGCGATGGCTCATCGGACGGCGCCATGCCCCTGCTTCTGATCGGGATCCGGGACGAGACGGGGTTTCACCCCTGGGAGGAAGGCGCCACCGTTCCCTTCATGTGGGGCTTTCAGGGGGGAACGATGGTCATGCCGGTGGTGCGAGTCGAAGGCTCGTCCTTCGAAGGCGACCCCCTCTGCGTCCACGCCGAGATCCTCAACGAGTTTATCGATGAGGGCACGCCGGTCGATGTCGCGGAGTTCCGGATGGACATCGAAATGTACGTTCGGGACGGTGCCTACGAGACCGACCCGGTCTTCGACCAAATCAGCAACGAGTCACCGGCGGGCCGGGCGCTCTCCCTCCAAGCGACGATTAGCCTCTACGGCGAATCGGCCACTGGCGCCGTGAATGTCTTGGTCGGTCCCGAAGACGACGGTCCCCTGCCCGGAGGCTGAAGACCCGAGGCCACGGCGGACCCTCATGGCGCCGCCCGGGGGATTTCATGCAGGCGGCGCCCACGGCAGCGAAACGGGTACAGCTCCACCTCACCAGTGCTGTTCCCCGGTCCCTCCGCGGTAATCAAGGACGTGCCCGTCCAGGCGAGAGCGGCCGTTGGTCCGTAGTTCCTTGCATAGAAGTTGCCCTGCATGAAGTCCGCTGCGCGAAACGAGGCTTCGCCGCGATCGACGATGGGCAACTCCGCCTGCAAGCCGCCCGCGCCGCGGAGGACGATCACCGGCTTGCCGGCGCGACACTGCACCATGGTCCGCCGCAGGAGCGGAAACCGCACCTCACCGTCGGGGCCGATTTGGTCCCTCCGCCAGACACCGACGCGTGCCGTGAAGTCCGGCTCGTGGGAGCCCACGAACACGAAGCCGGTGCCGTCCCAGGCGGCGTGCGCGCTGATCCCATCCAGCCCGGGAAGGCGCACCCGCCCACTGTTGCAGGGCAACGAATTACATATGTGATCGTGATCCGGTTGTTGGCCGGCGATCAACGGATGGAGAGAAACGAAGGTGCTCCTGTACACGTGCACGTCCTGCAGGAAAAGCACCGCGCCGGCCGGAGTTCGCACCAGGGACGAGGGCGGGCCCCCAGCCGCTTCGACGTGAGCGGTGCCGAGGCGCGTGACCGTTCCGTCAATCTCGACGCGCTCGACGGCCACGGCCGGGCAGTCGTCCATGGGCTCGCCCTCGTGAATCTGGCAGCGCGTGGTGCCCGCCTGTCGCGCGACGAGGATCGCCTCATCGCCATCGGTCATCGCTTGAAAGCCGCAGCCCTCATAGTAATATTCCCACGCTCGGTCCAAGCCAAGGCGCACGAGGCGCCCGTCGACCGCGCCGTCGGCTCCGAGCCAAAGAAGGCCGTACGCTTCGCGATTGGCCGGCGTTGTGGTGCAGAAGACGAGGCCGGTCCGATCGCCGAGGCGCAGCGCGCGAAGCACACCCACTTCCCCCGTGGTCGTGCGGAGAACGCGGTCATCGCCCGTCGGGACCCCCACCCTATCCAGGGTCCGCGACATGATTTCGCTGCGATCGTCATCGGCCGGTCGCGTGAAAAAGAGCGTCGCACCTCCGTCGTGGCCGAGGAGATCGACCGGTAGTGTGAGCTCCGGGGGCTCGGCTTCCTCCGTTGCCGGCTCCCCGACGTCGCCCTCGGCGCCGGAGCCTTCGCCGGGCTCGCCCTCCCGCGTCCCGTGATCCTCGCTCTCGGCGGAGCTCACCGGCGTCGGCTCCACCCGCCCAACCGTTGTGGGCTGATTCGACTCGGGCGCGTCTTCGCAACCCGAGACCATGCCCATCAGCAAGATCAGAAGCGCCGACCCAGAGACCAAGGGGGAAGGCGCGGAATTTCGACAGTTTCCGATTTGGGGCCCCAGGAGATCGAGACTCCGAGTGGCCCTTGCTCGGGCTGCGACGATCATGCGACCTAGAGTACTCCAGTAGGTAGCCCCGCCGGAGCGCTCAACCGTGCCATGCCGCCGGACTGCGCGCGTGGATGTCGGCCAAGCAATCTCAGGAGCCGTCGCTGAAACCCTTGGGCCGGGCCCCTTCTTCGAGCACCCGATAGCGCACGGCGCCGCGGTCGAATCCCTTGTGAAATGTCCCGGGCACCGAAGAGCCGATGGTCGAGAGCAAGAAGCGCTGACCGCCGTCTTCGTCCTCGAACGCATACCCCGTGAGGCCGCCCTGAACGCAGAGGGTTGGCATCCGGGCGACCGCGACGCGCAGCGCGCGGTCGGGGATCTCGGGGCTGAAGAGTTCCTGGCGGCCAATGCGGTTCACCGGGCCGTCGCCGTCCTCGGCGTCGGCTTGGGCGAGCTCGAGGCGGGTCCGTATTTCGGAGGTCTCCATGGTGCTTTGTCCGACGACCATCGCTCGCCCTTCGAGGTCGTCGAGCCACCGGGACGCGAAGTTCGCGATATGACTCACCCCGCCCACGCGGACGTGCACCCCCGGGGGCCAGTCGTCGCCGACCATGCCGAGGCGTTGCTGGTGTTCTTCGAGGGTGGCATCGAGGTTCACGTCCCAGAAGAACGTCCTGCTCAGAGGATAGAGATCGTGCTCCGTGCCCGCGAGGTTCTCCATAGGCGTCGGCATCGCGCATCGCACGGCGTCCCGGCGCTGCCCATCTTGCTCGAGCTCATAGGGTTCGATCGCGACCTCGCCGCGGAGCAGGAGCCGGTGCGTCGGTACCGGTACCGCGACCGAATCGCAGCGTTGCCACGGCGTGCCCACGCCTTGGTGGTAGGCGCCGATGAAGGTCTGAACGCACGTGCCGCGGGTCCCGTGCCACCGGTTTCGATCGGGGCAGGCGGTGTGCGCGAGAACGAAGAGCTCGTCGGGCGGCTCTGGCTCTGGCTCGACTTCGGGCTCCGGCTCGGCTTCGGGCTCCCGAGGCATCACCACCTCGGTCACGACGGTGCCCGTCGATGCCTCGGGTCGCGATGCCTCATCGTTTCCGCAGCCGATGGCGCCGCAACATAGAAGAACGGCTGCTCCCCAATATCCACCAATGCGCCACGACGTCATCGCTGGCGAAGCAACGTCGCCCGCCGAACGTCGTATTCCCCGGGCTCGACCGAGACGTGCTCAAACGAAGCGGCGTCGGGCCGCCTCGGCGGTCAGCAGTTGCGCGTGAAGCAGCCGGTCGCGAGGGCGCGCCCGAGGTGCGCGGCGATGTCCCGGGTCAGGGGATCGACGGATGCCGGGTCGGGGCTCGTGGCGGCGAACTCCCGCCAGGCGAACTGATCGTCCTCGCCGCAGCCGGACCAGAGCGAGTAGCCCCACTTGAGACTCTCCGCCGAGTGCCAGACGTCGACGTAGACGTGGCGGGCGGCGCAGGCGCGGTGGTGGGCCGGGTCGGCCGCGTCTTCGGAGTACAGGACCCGCGCTTCGAGGCTCATGCCCTGGTCGGCACCGAGGGCGGCGGAGAGCGACTGGGCGATCGTCTCGTAGATGAACTCCTGGTCGTCAGGGGCCACCGAGATGCCCACGTCCTTGAACGTGATGTGCTCGAAGGGCAGGTCGGTGCCGGTCACCTCGACCACGAAGGGCGAGTACCGGGGCCCGCTCCCGGGAACGGCCTCGGTCGCCTCGGCGGCAGGTGCCGGGGCGGGCGTCGATTCGGACCGGTCGCAGCCGCTTAGGAGGGCCAGGGACGAGATGGTCAGAACGCTGAGGGTCACCAATCGAAGCACAACTGTCTCCATTGTGGGTCCAATTGGTCGTTTCGACATGTGATTTTCTCCATGTTGCCCTAACCTGACCGTCCGTTTAGTATCGCCGACGTGATCGGGCGTCTTCATGGGCAGGTTGTCGACCACAACCTCGACGGGTCTGTCGTAGTCGACGTAGGCGGGGTCGGTTACGAGGTGTTCGTGCCCCTCGGGAACCTGGGGCGCCTTCCGCCGCCTCCCGAGGCGGTGATCCTCCACGTGCACACCCACGTGCGGCAGGACACGTTTACGCTCTTCGGTTTTGCGTCGGCGACCGATCGCGAGGCCTTTCGCATCTTACTCAGCGTCAGCGGCGTCGGCCCGAAGCTCGCCCTTGCCATCCTCGGCGCATTGCCCGCTCGGGAGTTGGCTCAGGCCATCGCGTCGCAAGATCGCGCGCCGTTCAAGAACATCTCCGGCGTCGGCAAGAAGACCGCCGAGCGCCTGCTCCTCGAGCTCAAGGACAAGTTGGGGCCGCTCTTCACCGACGCGCCGGTTCCCATGCCCTCGGCGCCGGACGCGCCTGCCCCGGCGGGTCCCCTCGCGGTGGTGGCCGCGGCGTTGGTGCAGATGGGTTACCGCCAGGCCGAGGCGAACCTCGCCGTCGCAGCGGTCGGCGAAGCGGACGGCCGCGAGGTCGGCGTGCTCCTCCGCGAGGCCCTGGGGCACCTGGGCTGAGCCATGACCGATGAACCGGAGCTTCGTGAGGTTGGCCCCGTCGCCCAGGAAGACGACGCGCGCTACGACATCTCGCTGCGACCGTCGCGCTTCGACGAGTTCGTCGGTCAGGACAAGATCAAAGACAACCTCAAGGTCTTCGTCGCGGCCGCGAACAACCGCGGTGACCCCTTGGACCACGTGCTCTTCCACGGGCCCCCGGGCCTCGGTAAGACCACTCTCTCGTTCATCCTCGCCGAGGAGCTCGGCGTAAACCAGACCCTCGCCTCGGGGCCGGCGATCGAGCACAAGGGCCAGCTCGCGTCCCTGCTCACCAAGCTCGAGCCCCGGGACGTGCTCTTCATCGACGAGATCCACAGGCTCTCGCCGGTCGTCGAAGAGACCCTCTACACAGCGATCGAAGATTTCCGCATCGAGGTGGTGCACGGCGACGGCCCCTACGCGGCCGCGATTCAGGTCCCCCTCAACCCCTTCACCCTCGTCGGCGCGACCACCCGGACCGGCCTGCTCACCAGCCCCATGCTCTCTCGCTTCGGCTACGAAGCGCGCCTCGATTACTACGATGCCGAGGCCCTCGCGCAGATCGTCACGCGCAGCGCGGGGTTGCTCGAGGTCGAGCTCACCCGAGCTGGCGCCCTCGAGATCGCCCGGCGCTCCCGGGGCACCCCGCGCATCGCCAACCGCCTGCTGCGCCGGGCCCGCGACTTCGCCGAGGTCCTCGGCGACGGCACCCTCGACGAGGGCACCGCCGGCAGCGCCCTCGACCGCCTCGACGTCGACGACCGGGGCCTCGACCTGATGGACCGGCGGCTCCTCCGGGTGATCATCGACGTCTACAACGGCGGCCCGGTCGGCGTCGAAGCCCTCGCCGCCGCTCTCTCTGAGCCCCGGGACACCGTCGAAGACGTCTACGAGCCCTACCTGATCCAGCAGGGCTACCTTGCCCGAACCGCGCGCGGCCGAGCCGCGACCGACCTCGCCTACGCCCACCTCGGCATCGAGCAACCGACGGGGCATCGCCGGGTCTTCTGAGAGGTTGGGTGCCGCGGTGTCCTCGGAGCCACCACGCCGCACGAATCCCTCGTGGCGGAGTTGATGCGCCGTGGCCTCGACATCGACGCCCAACTCTCGCGGCCTCCGGTCGGCGACCTGTGGGCTATCTGCCGCACACTGGTGCTGGACACCGGGGCTCCGGTGCGTAGCTCTTGGGCATGCTCCGCCTTCCTGTTTCCGTTTACATGACCCGCGCACCAGCGGTCATCCCGGCCGGTGCCAACCTCGAAAGAGCGGCCATGCTGCTCGATGCCCGGGGGGTCTCCGCCATGCCCGTCGTCGATGGTGACAACATCCCCATCGGGGTGGTCAGCCGTCGCGATCTCCTGCAGGCCGGTACCCTGGACCGCCCCGAGCGCCGTCGTGCCGCCGAATGGCGACTCCCCGACCGACCCGTCGAGGGGATCATGAGCCGCAAGATAATCACCGTCGCCTCGAGCACCGCCCTCGGTGAGGCCGCGGCGTTGATGCTCGACGCGCATACCCACCGCGTCTTCGTCGAGGAAGGAGACGAGCTGGTGGGGGTGCTGACCACCCGCGACATCATGGAAGGCATCGTCGATGCTCGCATCGAGACGCCGGTCGAGGTCTACATGCACCGGCCGGTCGAATCGATCGTGGACATCGGCCCCCTCTCCTTCGCCCGCCAGAGCCTCGCCTCCCTCGGCATCCGCGGCCTCATCGTCGCCTGGGAGGGCCGTCCGGTCGGCGTCTTCGCCGAGCAAGAGGCTCTGGCGTCGCGGAACACGGACTCCGACATTCCGGTGGCGCAGGTCATGAGCCACCAGGTCATCGTCGTCGGCCCGGACATGCCGCTGCACCTCGTCGCCGGCAGGATGGCGAGCATGCATGCCCAGCGCGTCGTGGTGACCAAGGACGACGAGATGCTCGGAGTCTTGACGGGGATCGACCTCGCGGGCGCCGCCGCTCTCGAATCGGACTGAGGTTCGAAACGACCTCGACTGACTACCCGCGACCGCCCGGACAATCAGAGCTCCCGTGGCTCGCCCATCGGGGCCGTAGGTCGCGCCGACGGGCGTGCAGGCCGCCTCGACCGGGAAGTGCGCCGCGTGGCGGGCGCCCCACTCGCGCCGAGGGGCTGGGCGGAGATTGGCGCACGTCGTACGGTTCGCGCGCCTGACATTCGAGCCTCAGCTCGATGAGCTCAACCGGAGTCGGATCTCAAATCTCAATCTCGACGAAACCCGTGAAGGCATATACTGCCGCGGGTGGGACACGCTTCCGTCGCGATTTGCGGTCGTGCGCTGCTCGGCGTCGTGCTCTGTTGCGCGAGCACGGGCTGCGCTGAGAGCTGCGGGCTCGATGAGGCGCCCGAAACACTCGAAGCGCCCGAGACACCCATCGCGCGCGACGACGAACCACGCGCGGGGGCGTTGCTCCGGGTGCATGGGTGCGACTTCTGGGGCGAGCGGGCACGCCACTTCGTACGTGTCACCGATGACGCGTGGTGTGTCGAGTCGAATGCGGGTGATCGTGAGTGCATTCAAGATTGGGCGGAGCTGGTCCGGGCGCTGCATCGGGTGAAGGTGCTGATCCCCAACGACGAAATGATCCTGGTCCCGGAGACCGACGACCCGGGACGCATCGCCGCTGCGCGCGGAGCGCTCGACCGGGCCGGCATGGGGTCGCCGAAGGTCTGCACCGCCTACACGCAGATCTGGGAGCGTCGGGACGGTACCTACGACTACCCGAGGAATGTCGACGGGAGCGATCACGCATGCGCGGACCAGGAATGGCTCTACCAGCCCCCCACGGCCCCGGGCGCCAACATCGAGCGCTGGTGCCGCTTCGACGATGGCGTCCGATCCGGCCTCATGGCGACATTCGACGCCGAAACTGGGAATCCGATATCTGTCGGAAGCTATCGAAGCGGCCTCGCTCACTTTCAGTGGCTCTACTTCGACCCGAGCGGCGCCGTCTCACGCTCCCAGTGGTACGCCGACGGCGAGCCGAACGACTTCTTCCCCGCCGCGGGCGCGGGAGGTGCTGCTGCGTCATTGGCAGACGCGGTGGCCGTGATCTTCCGCGCGCGTGAAGCGACCAAGGCGGGTGATTTCGCCGGCCTCAGGGCTCTGTTGGCGGAGAGGGTCCGGTTTGCCAGTCACTGCGACGAGCCCGAGATCGATGAGGTCCTGGAACGTGCGGACGTCATCGCCGCTCTGCAAACACGTCCGTGCATGCGGGTCGTATTGGAAACCATCGACGATGGTGCCTGCACGATGGGTCAGCCCGAGAGGGTCGAATGCAATCCAAGTGAATATGCCGAGGGCTACTATCCCTACGTGGAGCTGGCGACCGAAGGCGGGGATGGAGCCTTCCGCATCACCGCCATTAGCGTACGTCGGGTGTACCGCTAGGGGGGCGACGAGGCCAATGGGGCTCGGCCGTCACGGGCATCTCCCTCTCGAAGTCGTTGCCGCAGTACTCCGGCGGGTCAACTTCGACGACCTCACGATGATCACAGAGCGGGCAGTTGCCGTTTCGGATGTCTCGCATGCGCGTAAGTTAACACCACGGAAACATGTGGTTGCTGATCAGCGCAGCGTGCACGACGAGACGTCTGCCGACCTCGACCGAAGACGTCTACGAGCCCTACCTGATCCAGCAGGGCTACCTTGCTCGCGCGGCCCGCGGCCGCGCTGCGACGCACCTCGCCTACGCCCACCTCGGCATCGAGCAGCCGACCGGGCATCGCAAGATGTTTTGAGAGTTTGCGTTCTGCTGCGTCGAGCTACGGCTGCTATTCTTCCTCGGTGCTCGTCGAACCTCGCGCTCCACGGCTCTCCGTTCTGCGCACGCGTGCTGCGGCTGCGGCCGTGATGGCCATGCAGGTTGTGGTCGCCGCGGTGTGCATCGGCGGCGCGGCGGGCTGCGGCTCGGAGTCGGAGCGCCGGGTGCGCCCCGTACCTGCGCCCCGTTCCACGCCCCCGAGTGCTCAGGAGCCAGCACCTTCTGACCCGGAGGCTGCGTCGCTTCTCGTCCTCGATGACGGCGCCCCGTTCGCGCTGCACCGCCGTCCCGATGGCACGTGGGAGGTCGGCGTCTACCAGGTGGAGGCCGAAGCGCGGCGAGTGCACCTCCGGCCCGTCGGTGATGAGTCGCTCGGGGCGCCCCGCCTGGAAACCTCCTATGCCGTGTCCGGGACGGAGATGCCATTGGCTCTCATGGCGGCGAGTGCCGACAGTGATGCGATCGCTTTGTTCGCCGCTGTCTACTCGGAGGGCGGAGGTCAGCTGGTCTCGCGCACGCTCGGAACGGACGCGAGCGTGGTCATCGGAGCTCTCGGCGATGCAGACGAGCTGCACGGTGAAGTGACGGACGGGGTTCATGCGGCGTTCTCTCGAGCGCAGCCCCTCGCCGGCTTGGTGGGCTGGCGAGGCGCGCGGCAAGACGTCGCCCATCACCCGACGCCTGGCGGCGGCACCGCTTGGGTCGTCGAGCGCGAGAGCCGGCGATTGCGCCTGGCCGTGGTCGACGGTACGCGGCTGTCCCACCGCACGCTGGTTCCATGGGGTTCGATAAATCATCCCTGTGGTCAGAACCAGGGTCTCATCGGAAGCGCATTCGTCGCCCGGGGCGAACACCGCGTGGCCTCGTGGTGGCTCGGCCAGGTGGAGGGTGAGTGCGAGCCGCGGCAGTACTTGCACACCACGTGGCTCAGCCCCCGGGGCAGGCCCCTCGAGAGCGCCCAGCAGCCGCTTCCGCCGGAGTTCCCCTTTGGCGGGCTCGGCACCGTGGTGGGCGACGATGGATCGGTGTCCGTGCTGAGGCGGTCTTTCGTCGAAGACGACCACCTGTCCATCGGACTCTTCGGTTTCGATCCCTCGGGGGCGCCGGTGGCCCCCCGAACGACTCGGATCCAGGCGTCGGAGTTCGAGCCGTTGCCGATGGTCCGCTGCGCCGAGAGCGCATGGCTCCCATTCCTCCGCCGCTCGACCGAAGAAGATGGGTCCCTCGAACTCTGGACCCTCCCGGTCCCGCTGACCGGTCCCTTCACCTCCCCTCGTCGTCGCTGGAAAAGCCCCGGCACGGCGCGCTGCTTCGACAACTCGTATGTGTCTGCCTGCATCGGCGATGAGGCAGCGATCGCAGCGAAGTGCCTCTTGGAGGGGGAAGAAAGCGCACGCCTTCTCTTCCGCTCCTGGCCCGCCGACTGAGGCGTCCGAGTCCGGGCCTTCACCTGGGCGGAGTACGCGCACGATGTCACCGTGACCACGCC
>QMMC01000192.1 GCA_003647065.1 Deltaproteobacteria bacterium
CCTTATCGCCTCGTGGGCGCGGCGGTTGCCGGATATCACGTCGAGGGTCCTCGACTCATTGCGGCGAGTGGTCGGCCTGGGCCGAAATGGCGTACCCTGATGTTCGTCCACGACCCTGACCGGGCAGGTCCTCACCGACGCCTTTCCTCCCAGAACCGTCCACCCCAAATGGCTAGATTTCACGGCATCTCTTTGGCCTTCACGGCGATTCTCGTCGCCTGCAGCGGCTCTCACACGGGCGCCGATGCCGGACCCGATGGCGCGACGGACGGCAGCAGCTGCCCCGAGTTGCTCGAGACGGGATGCTTCGAGTTCTCTGGAGCGTGCTGCGCGCCGGCCGACGGGCCAACGTGCGTCGACGGGGAATGGACCTGCCCGGCGGGAGCCGTCTTGACCCATCCGAGCTGCGTGACGAGATGCGGCGAGCCGGATGCCGGCACCGACGCGATGGTTGACGCCGCGGCGCCGCCCCGGGGGGAGCCCCCCGCCGCTTGCGACTACCTCTGCGGGTTTCCGAACGGCGGCGGTCGCGTCCGCGAGGTCACGGTGTCGCCCCTGGCGAACCCGATCTCGAGGTTTGGCACGAGGAACGTGTCCATCTCCCCGGGCGTGCAAACGCGCTTCGGGACGTCGTTTTCCATCGTCTCGAACGACTGCTGCATGATGGGCGGGGGCGATCAGTCCGCGTCCATCCTCCACGTCGACGCCGCCGGCCCCACCACGGAGATGATCTTCGGCCTCGAGCCCCGGGCGTCCATCGCGCGGACTCCATCGATATTCTTCGTCGATGGCCGACCTTCTCTTCTCCACACGAATGCGAACTACACCGAGGTCGCCGTGATCGACGAAGAGACGCTCTCGACGGTCGAGACTCTCGACGTCAGCGCCCTCGACCTCGGAGCCACGCCGGTGATGACGCCGAGCTTCGTGACGCGCGACGGCGGCCTGCTCGTTCTTCAGGGCGCGGAGGTGCGTCTCCGGCGCCTCGACGAGACCCTCGCGCCCGTCGGCGATGCGATTCCCCTCGGATTCACGAGCCGCGCCGGAGCGCTGGTGCGCACGTGTGGCGGCGGCATCATCGCGCTCTTCGAGAGTTCGGGCGTGCTCTATCGACTGCGCATCGGCAGCGACGGCATGCCTCTCGAGGCCGCGCCCGTCATGGTCTCGACAGACATCGGTTTCATCTTCGGACGCGGATTTCACGCGATCTGGGACGGCGGACATGTCGTCTTCACCGCCGAGGAGAGGGTGGTCGAACTCGACGCCGATGGAAACAACGCGGGGGAGACTCCCGTCGGCAGGAGCGTGCTCGCGGCCGTCGGGACCGCCGAGGGCCTCGTCATCCTCGAACAAGACGGCACCGAGGGAGTGCCCGAGATCGTGCTTCGAGAGCGCATCACCGGCGCCCAAATCCGCCACCTCGGCACCCTCGACGTCGACTGGTACGGGGCCGACGCAGGGATGGGCCTCGACGATGGACGCCTCGACATCGTCTCGACGAGCTTTCTCATCCGCGACCGGGTGCGCACGCGCTCCTTCGAGTGCGACATGTTCGTCGCTCCGTAACCTGGCGAAGGGGGAGAGCACCCGGGGCAAGCTCCCAGGCCGGTGAACCCAGATAGCGCCATGCCGAACCCCGCAACGCCCCAGTAATGGGCGCCCTCTTTTCCACCAGCGCTCGGCAAACAGTGTTGGATGGGTCGCGAGACCCAAGCGAGGTCGTTCCGGTTGCGAGCAGCCCGCGGAGCCGACCTTTTGTCGGTGAGCAGGCAGCGGAGCAACCGGGGCGAGATCGCGCCGGGTATCGTGACCCAGCCGATACTGTTTTAGTGGTTGTACGGCTCGCCGCGCAGAATCGTGAACGAGCGGTAGACCTGCTCCATCAAGAAGAGCCGGCAGAGGCGGTGCGGCATGGTCATCGCCGACAGGCTCAGACGAAGGTCCGCCTTTTGGCTCGTCTCCTTGGGCAGGCCGTAGGAGCCGCCGATCAAGAAGGCCAGCTCCGAGACGCCCTCCCCTTCGCAGCGCCCAACGTAGCGCGAGAGGCCCTCGCTGGTCAGACCCTTGCCGTCGACCTCGAGCGCGACGATCCGGCTGCGCTCGCCTATGGCCTTGTCGAAGCGTGCGCGCACCGCCGCCGCGTCCCCGTCCTTGAGTTCGACTTCCTCGAAGCGCGCGTAGTGACCGATGCGCTTGGCGTAGTCGTCGATGGCCTCGCGGACGCCGCGCTCTTTGATGCGGCCCACCGCGATGACGCGAACCCTGAGAGACCCGGCCATCAGACTCGGCGGGGCTCAGGCGGACTGCTGCTCGTCGTCGAAGCTCACGCGAGCCGCGTCGATCCAGAGCGACTCGAGGTCGTAGTAACCGCGGGTATCCTGGTGGAAGACATGCACGACGGCGTCACCGAAGTCCATGAGCACCCAGGTGCCCTGGGGCAAGCCTTCGACTCCGAGGGCCATGATGCCGTGCTCTTGCTTGAGCTCGGCTTCGATGCCCTGGGCGATGGCGTTCACCTGACGGTCGGACCGGCCGCTCATCACGACGACGAAGTCGGCGTAATCGACCTTGCCCCTGACATCGATGATCTCGACGTTCAGAGCCTTCTTGTCGAGGCCGGCCCCGGCAATGACGAGGGCGAGATCACGACCTTCGAGGAGAGCCCCGTCGGCCTTCCTCTTGCCGCCCTTTTTCCCACCACCCTCGGTCTTCTTGGCTTTCTTACTCAACACCGTCTCCGTAGCTCTGGGCGCTCACGCCCGGGTGTGCCCACTCCCGTAGGCCACCCACTTCTCAGCACATAGCTCATTCAGCCCCATCGGCCCGTAAGCATGCAGTTTGGTGGTCGAAATCCCGATTTCGGCCCCCAGCCCCAATTCACCGCCATCGTTGAACCGCGTCGAGGCGTTGGCGAGGACGAGGCTTGCGTCGACTTCGCGAATGAAGCGTCGGGCCTTGTCGTAATTGGTCGTGACGATGGCTTCCGTGTGCTGGGAACCGTGTCGCGCAATGTGCGCAATCGCACCATCGAGGCCCTCGACGACGGCCATCGAGAGGATGAGGTCGAGGTATTCGGCGTCCCAATCCTCGTCCTTCGCTGCCTCGCACCCGTCGGCCAGCTCCTGAACGGCGGCGTCTCCGCGCACGGTAACCCCCGCCCCCCGGAGCGCCGCGAAGGCGCGCGGGACGAACTCCGCCGCACAGCCCCGGTCGACGAGGAGGGTCTCCATGGCATTGCAGACGCCGGGTCGCTGGACCTTCGAGTTGAGGGCAATCGC
The DNA here is from genome assembly GCA_003647065.1 of Deltaproteobacteria bacterium. GTDB lineage: Bacteria > Myxococcota_A > Polyangia > Polyangiales > B10-G4 > B10-G4. The sequence continues at coordinate 3,279 of QMMC01000192.1, forward strand.
CAACGCCTGGTCGAGGTCGGCGTCCTCATCGACGTAGACGTGGCAGACGCCCTTGTAGTGCTGAATGACGGGGACTCGCGCGTGGTCGACGACGAAGCGAATCAGCGACTCACCCCCTCGCGGGATGATCAGGTCCACGAGGCGGTCGAGGCCGATGAGCACGGTGGTCGCCGCCCGATCCGTCGTCGGCAGGAGGGTTACCGCCGCCGTGGGCAAGCCCTCGGCCTCGAGAGCCTCGCCGAATACCCGGGCTAGCGCCTGGTTGCTCCGGAATGCCTCTTTGCCGCCGCGCAATATCGTCGCGTTTCCACTCTTGAGGCAGAGCGCGGCGGCGTCGGCGGTGACGTTGGGCCGCGACTCGTAGATGATGCCGATGACACCAAGGGGGATCGTCATGCGCCCGACGGTGAGGCCCGAGTCGAGGGTGCGCAGCCCCGCCACATTGCCTACCGGGTCATCGAGGCGTGCGATTTGAGCCACCGCGTCGGCGACCCCGTCGAGGCGTTGAGGCGTGAGACGCAACCGGTCGAGCATGGCCGACGCCATGCCATCGGCGATGGCTGCCGCGACGTCCTTCTCGTTGGCTACCAAAATGCCAACCTTGGCTTCGCCCCGAAGTGCATCCGCAACCCGCAGCAGGACGGCGTTCTTCCGGGCCGGGTCGAGGCGCGCGAGCACCCGGGACGCGGCCTTGGCCTTGGTCGCCAAGTCGGTCACCATGCGCCGGATTTCGTCGCTTTCGCTCACCTATTCGCCTCGTTCACTCGTTCGCAGGATAGCAGATCAACACACGACCATGTCGTCGCGGTGCACGATCTCGTCGCCGCCGTACCGACCGAGGCGGGCCTCTATCTCCCCGGTCCGGGCGCCGGCGAGGCACGCGATGTCCCGAGTGGAATATCGCGCCAGGCCCCGGGCGACCTGCCGGCCCTCGGCGGTGACGATCTCGACCGCGTCCCCCGCTTCGAAGACGCCGCGCACGCCGATGACGCCAGCAGGCAACAAGCTGCGCTTGCCCTCGGTGAGCGCCCGCGCGGCCCCCGGATCGACGATGATCGTCCCCTGGGCCTTGAGGGTGTAGGCGATCCAATGTTTGCGGCTCGGGAGCTTCGTGCCCGCGGGCAAGAAGAGCGTGCCGACGTCGTCGCCGGCGAGCACCGCCTCGAGGGTGCCCGGCCCCCGGGCATCGGCGATCACCACCGGCACACCCCGGTGCGTCGCCCGCCGCGCCGCCTCGACCTTCGAGCCCATGCCCCCGACGCCTGCGCCGCTCTTATCGGGGCGCACCAAGGCCTCCGGGTCGTCCTCGTCGCCGACGACGGTGACCCGCTCCCCAGCGGCGTCGAGGAGCCCTTCGACATCGGTGAGCAAGATCAGGAGGTCGGCCCCGACTAGGGTCGCGACCATCGCCGCGAGTTGGTCGTTGTCGCCAAAGCGGATCTCGTCGACCGCGACCGTGTCGTTCTCGTTGATGATAGGAATGGCCCCTTGGGCGAGGAGCGCATCGAGAGCCGCCCGCGCGTTGAGGTAGCGGTCGCGGTCGGCGAGGTCGGCGTGGGTGAGCAGCACCTGAGCGACGTGCACGTCTTCGACATCAGCAGCGAAGGCCCGCTCCCACGCGTGCATCAACGACGACTGCCCAGCCGCCGCGGCGGCTTGCAAGAGAGCGATCGACCGCGGCCGGCCCTCGATGCCGAGGCGCGCCGCACCCCGGGCGATGGCCCCGCTCGAGACGAGCACCACGGACCGCCCGCTCGCCTGGAGCGCCGAGAGCCCCCGGGCAAGGAGGGCGAAACGGTCATCACCTTCGAGCAGTGAGGTGGAGCCGACTTTGACGACGACGCGCTTCGCGTCGCTGAGAGTCCCGCGCACGGAGGTCATCGGAGAGCGCCTTCTTCTTGGTCTGCTTGCGGGTCTGGATCTAGATCTGAATCGAGGGCCGCCTCGAACGCGCGGCAGAGGCCGAGGGCGATGGAGTCGGGGGCGGTCGCCGCCGCATCGAGCAAGGTGTCGACGACACGCTCGGCGGGGCTCCGGTCTTCGCGGTCGAGCGCGGTCACGCTGCGCGCCGCGTCCCCGAGGGCCCCGACAAAGGAGCGCGGAGCGGCGCGCAGGGTCTCGAGCACCGCCTCCACTTCGGCGGAGTCGATGGCGCGGCGCACGCCCATGGCTTCCTCGGGGCCGAGGGGGCGTCCCTCGGGACCACCGCGGACCACGCGAAGGTAGTGATCGAGAAGCAGCGCCGCGGCCCACATCGACAGGGCGTCGTCGAAGCGCGACGCGAGGCGAACCGGCGCCAACGCCGAGGAGACCACACCGGAGAGGATTCGACGGATGAGCCGGCGCTTCGGTCCGCGGCGAACCGGCGCCCCGGTGAGCACATCCCGGGCCCCACGGCTCAGGCGGACCCCCCGCCGCTCCGCGACCCGGCGCAGCGCCGCACCCCGCGCCAAGCCCGAGAGGGCCTGGTCCACGAAGGGCACGGGGACCGCCGTCGCGAGGCCGACGGCCGCGGCATAGACGGCAACCCGGGGCGATGGCGTAGACGGGGCAGCCTCGGCGAGGCCATCATCGCCGGTCGTCACCACCTTCGCGTTCCGGTCATCCACGGCGCGCAGTCTACCCGCGGGGCGAGGCCGAGCACGCGGAGAATTCGCGACGAAAGTCCCTCGGAAAGGAAAGGTCGGGGCAGCAGTGGTGTTAAGCTCTCGCCGTGCTGCTCGCCTCTGACCTCCCCCCAGCCCTAATCCGCGGCCTCGCCTTCGTCTTTGGGGCCGTGTGGGGGAGCTTTTTCAATGTCGCGATCCATCGGTGGCCCCGGGAGATGAGCGTCGTCACGCCGCCGAGCCACTGCCCGGCATGCGGTGAGCCGATCAGCGCAGGGCGCAACGTGCCCATCCTCGGCTGGCTCTTCCTTCGGGGAAAGGCCGCCTGCTGCGGGGCCTCGATATCGCCCCGGTACCCCCTGGTCGAACTCATCAGCGGTGTACTGGCGGTGGCCCTCGCCGAACGATTCATCATCAACGCGCCCGCCGAGCTCCCTTTGATGGACGTCGCCATCGAAGCGCTCATCTATTTCGCCTTCGTCGGCGGCTTGGTGATCGCGAGCTTCGTAGACCTCGACTGGATGGAGATCCCCGACGAGGTTTCACTGCCCGGCGCAGCCCTCGGCCTCGCCACGGTGACCCTGCGCGAAAGCCCGGGTGCGGTGGACGCCGCCCTCGGCGCCGGCGGCGGGTTCTTGCTGGTTCAGCTCGTCTTCGTCTGGGGCTACGAGCGACTCCTCGGCCGACGCGGCATGGGCGAGGGGGATTCCAAACTACTCTTGATGATCGGCGCTTTCCTCGGCTGGCAAGGCGCCTTCTTCGCCCTCGTCCTCGGCGCTTTCCAAGGCCTCTTCGTCGCGGGCTTGTTCCTCGCAACGGGCCGTTCGATCGTGCCCGCCGGCCTCGCTGAACTCGAAGAACAGGAACGGCGCGAGGACGAGAACGAGAACGGGAACGACGACGGCCCCGACGACGGCCCCGACGACGACGACGAGTCCTTCGGCAAGCTGAAGGTCCCCTACGGGCCCTTCCTCGCCCTCGGCGCCCTCGAGTTCCTCTTCTTCGGGGACTACCTGGTCGAACGATACGTCGAGTTCTTCTTTTACTGAGCCGCGGTCTCAGTCGATCGCGATGACGCGGCGGACGACCACGGCACTAGCCGCGTCTGTTTCCGGCGGGGAGTCGACGCTCTGGCCCTTCGAGGCGTCCGCCCCGAGGTCGGCGTCCGGCAACTCGAAGTCCACGACCGTCACCTCTTCGCCCTCCAGTTCGTCCTGGATGGTGTTCATTTCGATCGGCGGTGCCGGTTCGATGACCCGCTCACCGGTTTGGGGGCGATCGAAAGGCGCCGCCGGCGTCGGCGCCATCGCCGCGTCGATGGATGGCGCGAGCGCATCGAGGGCGGAGCCGGCCGCCGGGCCCGGCCGGTCGGGGGGGAGTTCGACACTGGAGTTGGTCGCGATGCGGGGCACGGTGCCCGTGGCGATGAGCTCCTCGATTTCTTTCATGCGGCGCATATAGGCCGACCGCTTGGGTTGAACGGCGATGAGGCTCCGGTAAATCTTGAGGGCCCGCTCGGCGTAACCCTGCTTCAGCAGAAGCTCCGCCATCTGGGCCGGGTCCCCGATCTCGGTCGAGACTTCATCCCAGCTGGGCTCGCCACCCGATGACTCGGATGAGTCGACCCACGCGTTGGGCGAGAGCGCCGCGCTCTTCTTGAGCAAATTCGACGCCGTGATGGGCCTCTTCCCGGAGACTGACCCACCGGTGCCGCCGAGGGGCGCGGTCCGCTCGGCCTTCGGCCGCAGGCGCTTGTCGGTGCCCGAAGCGGTCGTGGGAATGGGCCGCGGAAACCCAAACTCATCGGGGCCCTCGTCGACGGTGTAGTCCTCCGATGAGTCTCCGACGGTGATGGGCCGTTCGGGGTTCCGGGTGGCGTCGAGGTGCCTTTGCAGGCTGCCCATGTCGACCTGAGCGGTGGTCTCCGCTGAGTTGGATTCGTCCGCGAGGATCGAGGGGTCGTTGCGGTACTTCTTGGTGACATCCGCGTCGAGGGCAGCCCCGAGGTCCGGGCCCAGGAGAGCGGGACTGGAGGCCTCGGCAGACGCCGCCGGGGCGAGCACGTCGGGGCTCGAGACGGGCTCCGGCGGCACATCCTTCGCGGGAGTGATCACCATGCCGAGGGCCTTCTTGATCGTCTGGATGTCGTCGAGGTGCGACCGGGCCTTCGCGTCCATCGTGTCCTCGATGACCAGCTTCCGAAATAGACGCTCGGCTATATCGAAGTTGCACATGCGCGTCTGAAATATCGCGACGTTGATGCCCGTCATCGGCTGGGTGTGCGTGCCCGGGGCGTCGGCGGCGGCGGCGAGGACCGCCATGCTCTCGACGAGGCGACCGAGGGCGAGGACCACCGCCCTCGCATCGCGGCTGTCCGGGTGCTTTTCGGCATAGGTCCGGGCAGCGCTGAGCACCCCCTCGATGTCCCGGGCGGCCAATCGATCGGTGAGTGCCGCACCGACCTGGGACATACCGCGGATGTCTTCACTGGGAGCGGCCACCGGAGGCGAATCGAGGAGCATCACCCCGAGGAGCTGGTGACGGCGCTCGGCCCAGGCGGGCAGACGGCGTCCCGTCGCGGCGTACTCGTCGAAGATCATCAGGGCGACCGCGGCACCGCCGGTCCTGAGCTTCTGATCCGCTTCGAAGAGATCCGCGGCGGCGTCGTTGGGGATCGGGCCGAGGACCTCTTCGATCTCGAGGGCGAGCGCCCGGCCCTTGCCCGATTCGTCGAGCCCCGTCCCGCTGAGAATCGCTCGCGCCTCGAGTAGCCACCCGCGCCTGACGTAGCTGCGCGCGACCGAAACAGAGAGGTGCGTATCCGGACCGTAGACGGATGCGTCGGGCCGCGCCTCGACGGCGAGGAGCAGCGCGGCACACGCCTTCTCTCCGGGATCGCGAGCGACCGCGGCACGGAGAAACGCAACGGCGGCGTCCCTCGCCCCCGTTTTCATCAGGACGCGGGCGACATGGTCCGTCGGCGGAAGATCGTCGTGGGTCACGGTCCGAAGGCAGGATCCGAGAGCCCATCCCCCCGGAGGCAAGACGGTACCACGGCCCGGAGGAGATCGGGTCAGTCGAGGTCGACGGCCGGCACCAGCGGCCGGAACCAGCGAAACATGAGCCAAACGTTGACCAGGACGAAGAGGAGGGCGAGCCCGGCGAGGAAGAGCGCCCAGTAGTAGCTGGTCGGGGTTTCATCGCTGAGCAGCAGGAAGGACTCGCTCGAGACCGGCATGTCCATCGTCGAGCCGAGGTACTTCCGGACCTGACCAAAACGACTGCCGAGCTCCCCGAAGGTCACGAGGCGCCCCGAGAACTCCCGCTGGGAGAGGCTGCGCTCGGTCTCCGGGCCGTCGATGGGGATCTGCACGAAGATGTTTCGTTGCCCCGCGAGGGGAAACACCGCGTACATCGAGCCTGAGACCATGCGCGTATAGCGCACCGTACCCGACGCCATCGGAGTCCCCTCGATTCGTACGAAGGTATTCGGGGTGAGAGTCGCCGGCACGACCTCGGTCACGTCCCCGAGCTGGGTCGCGACCGAGGGAGCGAAGAAATAGTTGATGTCTGGCCAAAGGCTCAGCAAAAAGGCGAGGGAAGCCACCACCGTGAGCGGCTGGACGGTCATGGCGGCGAATCGTCTGCCGGCCGGAGGGGCGGGCAACGCCTCGAGCTCCGGGTCCACCCGCGACTGGGCCCTGGGGGCGTCCGCCGTATGATGTGCGCTGCTCACGAAACCTCTGACACCCACTATCGCCAAAGGTTCGCGACACACAACAGGAGACTGGCGAGGGGCGAGGGCCACGCAGCCAAGCTTCCCGGGGCAGGGGGCGACACCGCCCGAAATTGTTGAAAAAAACTAAGAGACGGACGCACGAAACCCCCGACGGCGGTGCCGCACGGGGGCTCGAACTTTATGGGGAAACCGCGGCCTCTAACAAGAAGGCGCCGCGTACGGCGGCCCGAGGCGGAAGCGCGATGCAGTCGCGCGGAGCCGATAGGCCAACGGTAGCGGCGCCGGGAGTGCCTGGGGCGCCTCAGGCAGAGACAGAGTTCTGCTGGTAGTCGTAAAGCCGGGGAGTCGACCACTCCACGAAGCGCTTTCGGTAGTCAGCGTCCTTCCCGCGGTCCTCGCCCTGGACGATCGCGTCGATGAGCTTGTCCCGGGAGCCAAACTCCTTCTTCACCGCGGTCAGCACATCGTGCAGATGAAGGAGTTTCTTGTTCGAAACGAGATCGAGGCCTTTGGCCTCGTTGAGCCGGTCGGACCAGAGGTCGTCGGTGGCGAGGGCCTTCACGGCGGTGATGAGGCCCGCCTTATCGGTGAAGCGCTCCTTGACGATCGTAAGCGGCGACTTCTGCATGAGATTCTCCAAGCCCGGTCGGCCTTTGGGCCACCGAAGGGCGCGGTACGTATCACGGGGCCCCAGGGGGTGCAAGCCAGAGCCGGCAAGCTCCGAGGGCCGGGGGCGGGCCCCAGCGCCATGAATCGCCGCACGAGCCCCTGCCGGATCCGCGAACTTTCCACCCGCCCCTGGATCCCCAGCGGCCACTCGCCTATCAAGACCCCTGCCGGGTCCCCATGGCTGACGAGTTCGTCCACCTCCACTGCCACACGCAGTTCTCCATGCTCGATAGCTCGATCCGCCTGAAAGGGCTGGTCGGGCAGGTCGCCGACATGGGCATGGGGGCGATCGCCGTCACCGACCACGCCAACATGTTTGGCGCGATCCAGCTGCACAACGCCTGCAACAACGCCGGCGTGAAGCCGATCATCGGCTGCGAGGTGAACCTCGTCGGCGGCGCCCGGGGTGACGAAGAAATCCGCGACCACCACCATCTGGTCCTCCTCGCCTCGAGCCAGGAGGGCTACCAGAACCTGGTGCGCATCGTGAGCCGCGGTTGGGTCGAGGGCCTCGTCCAAGGCGTGCCCCGGGTCGACTTCGAGCTCCTCCGGGAACATCGCAACGGCGTCGTCGGCATGTCCGCCTGCATGGGCGGGTACCTGGCCCAGCAAATCCTCCGGCAGGGTCCGGCGGCGGGTCGTAGCGCAATGGCGACGCTCCGAGACTCCTTCGACCCGGGCTACTTCTTCGTCGAACTTCAGGACCACGGCTTCCCCGAGCAAGGCCCCCTCAACGAGATCCTCGTCGAGCTCGCCGGGGACCTCGACGTGCCCATCGTCGCGAGCAACGACTGCCACTACCCGACTCGCCAGGACGCCAAATCGCAGCTCGTTCTCCAGTGCATCGGCGCGAGCCGGAGCCTCGAAGAGATGGAGCGGCTGCACCATGGCTCCGAAGAGATCTTTCTGAAGAGTCCGGCCGAGATGATCGAGCGCTTCTCGCACTTGCCCGAGGCCATCTCGAACACGCTTCGGGTTTCGGAGATGTGCGCGGGCATGGTGAACCCGCTCTCGGCGCCGAAGCTGCCCGCCTTCAAGCTCCCGGAGGGCCAGAGCGAGTCGGACTATCTGCGAGAGATCTCGAAAGCGGGCCTCGAAAAACGCATCGCGTCCATCGACGGGGCGCGCAAGAAGTCCGCCCCGAAGCTCGACCGAAAGACTTACGAAGAGCGCCTTCAAATCGAGCTCGATGTCATCATCGAGATGGGCTTCCCGGGCTATTTCCTAATCGTCCAGGACTTCATCCGGTGGGCCAAGGAGAACGGCGTCCCGGTCGGCCCGGGCCGCGGCTCCGGCGCCGGGTCTCTGGTCGCCTACAGCCTCGACATCACGAACCTCGACCCCCTGCCCTACGGCCTGCTCTTCGAGCGCTTCTTGAACCCCGAGCGCGTGTCGATGCCCGACTTCGACATCGACTTCTGCATGAACAAGCGCGACTTGGTCATCGACTACGTGCGCGACAAATACGGCAGGTCGAGCGTCGGACAAATCGCCACCTTCCACCTGCTCAAGAGCCGGTCCGTGGTCCGTGACGTCGGGCGAGTCATGGGCTTCGCCCCCGCCGACGCGGGGCGCCTGGCGACGCTGGTCCCCGAACCCGTCGGCGGCAAGAGCGTGCCCGTGAAGGACGCGCTCGAACAGGAGCCGCGCCTCAAGGCCCAGTACGACGAAGAGCCGCAGATCAAGAAGCTCCTCGACACCGCGATGAACCTCGAGGACCTGACGCGCCACGCGGGCATGCACGCCGCCGGCGTGGTCATCAGCGAGGGGCCTCTCTGGGACCACGTACCGGTCTTCTGCCCGGAGCCCGACACCTACGTCACCCAGTACGACAAGAACGACGTCGAAGCGGCCGGCCTGGTGAAGTTCGACTTCCTCGGTCTTCGGACCCTGACGGTCATCGACGTGGCGCTCTCGCTCATCGACAAGCGCCCCGACCGCAAAGGCCAGACCTTCGACATCGATACCCTCCCGCTGGACGACCCGGCGACCTTCGCCCTGCTCCAGTCCGGTGAGACGACGAACGTCTTCCAGCTCGAATCGAGCGGGATGCAGACGCTCTTCAAGCAGCTCAAACCCGACTGCTTCGAAGACATCGTCGCCGCGGTGGCCCTCTACCGGCCGGGCCCCCTCGCCAGCGGCATGGTCGAAGACTTCGTGCAACGAAAGCACGGGCGGACCGCGGTCGAGTACCCCCACGCCTGCCTCGAGGAGACCCTCCGGGACACCTACGGGGTCATCGTCTAC
>QMMC01000193.1 GCA_003647065.1 Deltaproteobacteria bacterium
AGACGGGGTCGAGGCCCTCGATAGACAAGGGCGCGGGCTGGTCTTCGATGTGCATCCCGAGGACGGCCGCATTGGTCGTCCCGAGGAAGGGCGGATCGCCCGTGAGCAGCTCGTAAAGAACGATCCCGAGGGCATAGAGGTCGCAACGACTGTCGGGGTCCTGTCCCTTGATTTGCTCCGGGGACATGTATTCGGGGGTACCGAAGATCATGCCTTGGCGGGTGAGCCGGTCCCCGGCCGTGCCGCTCCCGTCGATGCCCTCGGCGAGGAGCGCCAAGCCGAAGTCGAGGATGCGGGCGTGCATCGCTGGCCCCTCCGCGTCGAGCTGTACGTTCGCCGGCTTGAGGTCCCGATGCACGACGCCGGCATCGTGGGCGGCGCCGAGGGCGTCTGCTATCTGAGCCGCGATCTCGACCGCGTGGCGCGGCTCGAAGCGGCCGATCGATTCGATCACCTCGTCCAGGGGAAGGCCTCGGACCTTCTCCATGACGATGTAAGGGGTCTCACCCCCGCCATCGCCGTACTCGAGGACGCGCACGACGTTGGGGTGGTCGATGCCCGCGAGGGCGACCGCCTCACGGCGGAATCGCCGCACGTTCTGACGGTCCCGGGTGCGCTCGGCGTAGAGCATCTTGACCGCGACCTCCCGGGAGAGGCCCCGCTGCTTCGCGAGGTAGACGAAGCCCATGCCGCCGGCGCCGAGGATCTCCTTCAGCTCGTAGCGGTTATCGAGGACGACCCCGACGAGGGGGTCATGGGTCTCGGTGATCTCCTGGAGCTCCACCCCGTCCGATGGGCAGAACTCGTTGGCCTCGGCCCAAACCCGATGGCACGTGGGACAGCAACGCACGAAGGGGGAGTGTACCCGAGAGAGAGGCTGGACTCGACTCCCCAAATACGACGACGGGGACGCAATGCCGGCGAGGAGAGGGGGGCCGCTAGGGCTCGGCGTGACTGCGTCACGCTCCCGCCTCCGAGGCCCCCCTCTCCTCGCCTTCTCGCTGGGAACGCAAAACGGGCGCTCCGCAATGACCGCGAAGCGCCCGAAGAGCTAGAAACACCGTTCGGTCAGGGAGCGGCCATAGGCACTACGTTGGCCACGCCGCAGCGCACGAAGGTGCTGGTGACCGTGAGGTCCTGGTCCCCGCGGCTGAGGCGGATGTGGTAGGTGCCGGCGGTCAGCATCAGATCCTCGACGAAGGCCCCTTCGGTCGCGGTCTCGGCGGCGCTGGCCGGAGGGGCGAGGACCGAGTCATCCGCATTTCGGATCTCGAGGGTCAGCCCTTCGACGCCGCTGCCGCTGCTCTTGCTACCGCAGAAGACCGACGTGGCCTCGCCGGTCGCGACCATGAACGAAAAGTAGTCGACGTCGGCGGGGGTGGGCATCTGAGCGAGGATGAAGCCTCGGTTCACCATGGTGTCCATGTCACGGGTCTGGGTGAGGGCCTCGCTCCCGCCAAACACGCCGTTGGCGGCCTCGTTGGCGGCGTTCTCCGCGGGGTTCTCGGTGGACTTGAACGCCTTGAGCACGAAGAAGTCGTTGGTGCCGGCGGCGGTGCCACCGTGTTCGACGTGCAGGAGGTAATCACCGGGGGGCAGGGCCGGACCGAGGTCGTCGAAGCTGCCGGTGGAGTTGTTGAGGCGCCCGATGATCTCGTCGCCGGCGGCGTTGGAAACCCAGATGTTGCCGATGGCGCTGGTCGACCCGTAGCCGTTCATGCCGGCGGGCATCATGTTGACGTCGAGGAACTGGTCGGCGATGACCGTGAACGAGAAGACGTCGATGTCGGAGTCGTCCTCGAAGGTACCGAAGACGAAGCCGGCGTCCATGTCGAAGTTCATCACCTGGGCGCTGGCCGCGTCGTCGCCGCCTTCAGCGTCGATGGTGACGCTCGGAACCGTCGTACCGACGGTGCCGACGGTGATGGTGTAGGTGTAGCTCGCCATGCCTTCGGCGGTGTCGCCGTTCCAGTCGGAGAACTCGAGGACCTTCGCATAGTAGGTTCCGGTGGTAGGGACGAGATAGATGATCTCCGAATCCGTGTTCACGCGCGGCACCGAGTCGTCGTTCTCGGCGACCATCGTCATGGACGAGTCGAAGAGCTGGACGACGGTGTCGACCATGTCGGTGTCGTCGTCGGGGTTGGCCTCGATGTCGATGATGGCCCAGTCGCCCGCCGTCAGGTCGAAGGAGAAGAAGTCGGCATCCGCCGGGACCTGGATGGCCGCCATGGCGCCCGTCCCGTCCGCGACGGTGATGGCCTCGGCCTCGGAGAAGTCGTCGTTGCCGTCGTCGACGGGCAGCGTGCCCGTATCGGTCGGCGTGCCCGAATCGGTCGGGGTGCTCGAGTCCGTCGGCGTCGACGAGTCACCGGGCATGCCGCTGTCCGCCGGGGGCGGGGTGTCATCACCACAGCCGATGGCGAAGGCGGGAGCCGCGAGCGCCGTGAGAATCCAAACCAAGTTCAATCGAGTCATCGTTACCCCTCCGTGAGAAGGCGCGGAACCTACGGGACCCGGGTATTGCGCGCAACCGGACCCGGCTCAGCGACCCGCCCGGGCGCGGAGAGCGTCAAAAATGCGCTTCGCGAAGGCGATGTCGCGGTCCTGGAAGTTCCCGGGATTGTCCCAAAACTCGTCGAGGCGGCCCCGTCCCTGGGCCTCGTAGGCGTGGGCCCGAATCATCATCTGGACCTTGTCCGCGGCCTTCACGATGCGCGCTTCGGGGCTCTCGCCGGCCTCGACTTCGTGCACTAGGCGGGCGTAGGGCGCGGGGAGGAGGCGATCGGCGATCTGGGCCTCGGCCTCCTTCATGGCGCGCTTCAGCTCGGCGGTCTTGACGGGCATGGGCACGTCCCCGGTAGCGGCCTCCGGAGCATCGTGCAGCAGAGCCATGCGCAGGGCGCGCTCCCCGTCGACCGTGGCCCCCTCTTCCCGGAGGGCGTCGACCATCGCCATCGTGACCAGGGCCACCCCATAGGAGTGCTCGGCGAGGGACTCGCACGGGCGGATTCCGCGCAGAAGCCAGCCTGTCCGGGGGAGCTCCCAGAGCGGATGCAGACGATCCAGCAGGTCGATGACGTCGTCGGGGCGCATGGAAACAAATCCCTTTCGGGGTCGGGGCCCGGGGGCCTATGCTCGTGGGTGATGGGGGACGCGCCACAGACGCCGCATACGCAGGTGACATCGAGGATCTACACCACCAGCGGGTGGGTCGTGGGGTCCTTTCACGTCCCCACCGGGGAGACGCTCTGCGGGCTCCTCGAAAAATCGAAATTCTTCACCCTCACGGACGTGACCCTGCCCCAGGGCGGTGAGCCCCTGGCGTTCTTTGCCCTCGCCCGAACGGCCACCGTCTTGATCATCCCCGGGGAAGGCGCGGCGATCGATCCCCGGTCCCAGGGCGACACCAAGCGCCAGGTCTCGTGCTTGCTCGAGCACGGCGTGGTGATGGGCGCCCTCTATCTTCCGGGCGAGGTCCGGGTCTCGGACCACCTCGTCGGCTCCGATCGCTTCTTCGTCGTCGGGGACTGCACCGTCGGCATCGACACCACGGGCCGCCCCGCCAGCGTCGAGGCCACCCACGCAGCGATCATCAACGCGCGCCGGGTCGTCGGCGTCGCCGAAATGTGACGTAGCAACGTCGCGACGTCGCCGAGCGTAACGAACCGAAACGACGCGCATAGGGACGTGCCGCAGCCATGAGCACCCACGTAGTCATCGTCGGCAACGGCATCGCCGGAATGGAAGCGGCGCTCGGGATTAGGGCCCGGGAGCCATCGTGGCCGATCACCATCGTCTCGGAAGAGTCGGACCACTTCTTCTCCCGGACCGCGCTCATGTGGGTGCACTCGGGCCAGTTGGACCACCGAGGCATCGAGCCCTACGAGCGGGACCTCTACGCGCGGAAGAACTTCACCCGAGTGCGCGCCCGGGCGGTGGGCGTCGACACGGAGCGTGAGCTTCTCCAACTCACCGGCAATCAGGACGCCCTGTCCTACGACCGTCTGATCATCGCCTGCGGCTCGGCCCCCCGCCGGGGCCCGTGGCCGGGCTCGGACCTTCGGGGCGTCGGGCACTTCATCACCCTCCAAGACCTCGAGTGGTTCGAAAAAGAAGTCTACGGTGCCGCCGTGCGCGAGCGCCCTCCCCGGGCCGACGCCCACCTCGCTTCTACGACCGAAGATTCGCCCTATCTGCACCGCGAAACCGCTACCGCAAAGCGGAATCGCCCCCTCGAACGGGCGGTCGTCATCGGCGGCGGGCTCGTGGGGATCGAGGCCGTCGAGGTCCTCCGAGCGGCCGGCAAGCAGGTCACCTTCGTCATCCGCGAGGACTGGTATTGGCCCATGGCCATCGACGGGCGCGAGTCGGCGTGGATAGCCGAACGCATGCGAGAACATGGCGTGGACGTTCGCCTCGGCGAGAACGTCGAAGCGATGCTCGGCGACGACGACGGCAACGTGCGCGCGGTGAAGACCGACGCGGGGGAAATCCCGACTGACGCCGTGGTGGTCGCCGTCGGGGTCATCCCGAACACCGGGTGGCTCACCGGGTCGGACATCGAGATCGACGAACGCGGCGGGGTCGTCGTGGACGACTCCCTCACGACCAGCGCCGCTAACGTCTTTGCGGCCGGCGACTGCGCGTCGGTCCGGTGGCACGACGGCACCCAGCGCCCCGAACAGCTCTGGTACACCGGGCGCGAGCAGGGCCGGGTCGCCGCGGCCGTAGCCCTCGGAGACGACGCGCGCTACGCCCGGGGGACTTGGTTCAACTCGGCGAAGCTGATGGACATCGAGTACACGACGGTGGGGCAGGTCGAGAGCGACAGCGACCGGCGCGCCGACTGGTTCTTCGAAGAGCGCGGTGAGGTGAGGAGCACGACCCGCATCGCTACGAAGGACGGACGAGTCGTCGGCTTCAACCTCCTCGGGCGGCGCTGGGACCACGAGGTGCTGATCGGCTTCATCGAAGGGGGACTGACCTTGGCCCAGGCCCTCGATCGGCTCCACGAGGCGAGCTTCGACACCGAGTTCGTTCCTCCGCTGGTCATCCCCAACAAGGCACGAAACGCACGCAGCGCGCCGGACGGGGAGAGCGCCTGATGGACCTCCAGGGCCAGAACGGGCTGATGTCCACCTACCGCGAAGGGTGGCGAAACCGAAACCCGGCGGGCATCGCCGCCGCCGTGTCGATCGTCGCCTTCTACGTAGTCCTCTACTTCGAGGACAAGGTGACGCGGTACACCGGCTTCGCGCCGCTCACGGGCCTCGCCGAAGCGGTCGGCCTCCGCAACCGCTGGTACCTCTACGGCTTCCTCTATTGCCTGGTGATGATGGCGGGGGCCGTTTACTACCTCGGACGCCACGGGAACAGCCGCTACAACCGGTACCGCGTCGGGGCAAATGTCGGCGTGCAGGTGACGCTCGGATTCCTCCTGCCCTTCGTCATGCCGCTCTTCGGGGGCACCGAGTTCTACGCGAGCTACTTCTGGCCGCTCAAGTACGACTACTTCTTCCCCCAGACGCTGCAGGACCTGCCCGTCTATATGGCCGTCTACACCGTCGCTGGCTCCCTCGTCGCGGCACCGATCCTCGCCTACTTCTACGGCAAGCGTTGGTACTGCTCGTGGGTTTGCGGCTGTGGCGGCCTCGCCAATACCTTCGGCGACCCGTGGCGACACCTCACCAGTACGACAGCCAGGAGCTGGCGCTTCGAGAGGGCCAGTATCTACACGGTGCTCGCCTTCGCCGTCACCATGACGGTGCTCGTCGCCGTCGACTTCTTCATCGGTGACGCCCATCCGTCGTTCCACGCCTTCGTCTCCGGAGAGCGCTGGGACGATTGGTCGGTGAAGACCTTCTACGGGTTCTTCGTGGGTTCGATCCTCGCCGGGGTCGTCGGCACCGGCCTCTACCCACTCTTCGGGCCGCGGCTCTGGTGTCGTAACTTCTGCCCGATGGCCGCCCTCCTCGGGCTCATCCAAAAAGCCGGCCGCTTCCGCATCCGGGTCAAGAAGGACATGTGCATCAGCTGCGGCAACTGCACGACCTACTGCGAGATGGGCATCGACGTGCGCAGCTACGCCCAAACGAACGAGAGCTTCACCCGGGCCTCATGTGTCGGCTGTGGGATGTGCGCCCACGTCTGCCCTCGGGGGGTCCTCCGGCTCGAGAACGACAAGACGACAAAGACGACGCTTCCCGTCGTCACATCCTGAGACTGCTCAGGCGATCTCGTCCGTCAGGCCATGGGCCCGGGCCGCCTGCATGGTGGCCGCATGGGCCGCGATGTCTTCGACGAAGGAGCGCCTAAAGTCGTCGTCGGTGATGCGCGCGGCTCGGTTGAGGAGCTCTCGATGGGCCTCCACCAGGGCCGCCCTCGCCGCGTCCTCCTGCCCGGTCGCCGACAGAGCGCGATAGAGGGTGAACCGCAAGAGGCCCTCACCAAGCTTCAGCTTGTCTCCCTTGGCACGGACGAGCGGCGCCGCGACCTCGACGGCCTCTTCGTAGCGCTCCTCCTCGACGAGCATGGCGGCTATCAACGCCCCGGCACCGACCTCAGCAATGATGTCTACGTTCTCACCGCCCATGAAGTTGTCGCGAGCGCACTCGAGGGCGTCATCGATGCGTCCCAACCGCCAGAGGGCGTGGGCCCGGTAGTTCTTGGCCATACGGGTGGTGAACTCGTCACCTCCGCTCAACGCCTCGGCGAGGCCATGCTCGATGAGTGGCAAGGCAGCCGCCGCTTCGCCGAGGTACACCGTGGAGTGGGCGAGGGTCAGCTCGGCGTGGCGTCGTACGTAATCGTCACGGGCGGCGATGGCCTCGACTCGGCCCCGCTCACAAAACGCGATGGCCCGGCGATAGCGCCCGACCCCGGCGTGGCCGAAGCCCTGGGCCACGAGCTGCCAGGCAGCCCGCCCTGGCTCGGCGAGCTCGGAGAGAGAGGCATGAGCAGCAGCGGCGTGGCGCACCTGGGCCCCGTAGTCGCCCTCGACGACCGCGCAACGGCCCCGGACGACTGAAAGCGCCGCGATGGCCCAGGGCTCGTCGTTTTCACCGTAGGCCCGCTCCATGCGCTCGGCGAGGGCCTTACCACCGTAACGGTCGAGGGTATTGAGCAAGTTGAACGCGGCCGAAGAAATGCTCGCCGCGACGATGGGCCCACCGAGCTCCTCGTTGGACGCCCCGACGAGGCGGGCCGCGTCCTGGGGGGCGAGGGGGTTGCCCGCGAGCGATCGGACCGCGGCCCGATGGGCGAGGGCCTCGAAATGCAGCGCGTGGGCTTCGGGCAACGCCTCGAGGGCGGCGGTGGCGTGCTCGTCCGCCGCGTCGAGGTGAGCCAGCTTCTCTTGGGCTCGCGACGCGAGCAGATGAAGTTCGCCGATGAGGATCGGGCTTTCGGCGATCGAGATAGCGCGTTCGGTCCGCAGACAAGCCCCCATCGCGTCGTCGGCGACCCACGCATCGCGGGCAGCTTCGAAGAGCTTCCGCGCGCCGTCGTCGCGCCTCCCGGCAGCGATCAGGTGATAGGCGAGCACGTCCGGCTCGGGGTTGCGACGGGCCTCTTCGATGGACGCGGCGAGGCCGTGACCGATGGCGCGGTCGTCCCGGGAGAGCGACGCGTAGGCCGCGTCTCGGACGAGCCCCTGGCGGAAGCGAAAACGAGGGTCAGCGACGTCAGCCGGGCCACTGACGGGGCTGATGATCTCGGCCCGAACGAGCTCCGCGAGCAGGACGTCGATCGCCTTCCGATCGTAGGTCCCCAAGAGGGCACGAACTCCCTCCGTGGAGAAACCTTCGCCGAAGATGCTCGCCACGCGGACGACCGTGCGCAGTTTGGGGTCGAGGCGGTCGAGGCGCGACGAGAGGATCGTCGCGAGGGACTCGGGGAGCCGGAATTCCTCGCTGCCAGATTCGCGCTCGGGGCCGCTTTCACGCTGTACGAGGGTCGCGCGGAGGATCTCCTCGAGCTGCAGCGGGTTGCCCTCGCCGAGGCGGACGATGCGCTCGATGACGTCATCGGAAGTGTCTGGGCCGAGGACCTGGCGGGCGAACTCCGCCGCCGCCGGTGGGCGAATCCCCTGCAGACGAATGACCGTCAAATCCCAGTCCGTCTCCAGCAACGGCAGAAGTTCCCGCACCTCCGGGCGCCCGAAGGCCATGAATATGACGGGTATGTCTCGGCGGTCACGAATGACGCCCTCGAAGACCTTCAGGCTCGCGAGGTCACCGTTCTGCATGTCTTCGATGACGAAGACCACAGGGGTTTCGCTCGTAACGGAGGCGATGAACTCGCCGAAGGCTTCTCGAATTCGAGCGCGCAGGACCTCCGGCTTGGCCCGCGCGTTCGCGAGTTCACCATCGTCCTCCTCGGCCAAGCCGAGGACCTCGGATAGATAACGCTCGACGACGACCAGGCGGTCCGGGGCGACGATATCCGTCAACGAATCGTGCAGCGAATCAAGGCCTGAGCTGGCTTCGTCGACACCCTCGTCGGGGAGCAGCTCGCGCCCCAGCATCTGTCGGAGCACGTGCAAGGG
Source organism: Deltaproteobacteria bacterium (assembly GCA_003647065.1). GTDB lineage: Bacteria > Myxococcota_A > Polyangia > Polyangiales > B10-G4 > B10-G4. The sequence goes on from QMMC01000193.1 coordinate 8,549, forward strand.
CGCCCCCCGGGCGAGGGCGTCCCCGCGGGAAAACCAGATCGCAGGAGGCTTATCCTGTTCGCTCAAGCGCCGGAGCACTTCCTCCCGAACCCGTGACTTTCCGACGCCGGGGTCGCCGCTGACGATGATGGCCCGTGGGAACCTCTCGTCGCAGGCCTCGCGGATGACGAAGAGCAGGCGCTCGACGACGCTCTCTCGACCCACGAAGGGGGAGTGGGACCGCGGCGTCGTGCCCGCCGCGAGGTCGGTCTCCCGAATGAGAAGATGGGAACCGTCGCGGTCTACGACGTCGAACCTGTCACGCAGCAGCTGCGCCGTCGGCTGGTCGACGACCACGCCGTTCCACTCGCTCCCGTCGCCGATGACGGCCAGCTGATGAACCGCCCGGTCGATGACCTCTCCGACTGGCAACCCGCCTCCGGCGCGCGTCCACCCCGTCGCGAGGGACATGGGCAGATCAGGGGCGGACCTTCGAACGGCGAGGGCCACCGAGGCCGCCCGCTCAGCCCGGTCCTTGGCTTCGCCTCCTCCTTCGAGGACGAGCACGCTCGTCCCGTCCGCCAGGGACTCGAGGCGAAGGTCCGGTGAGCTCGCCGCCTTGCGAATGACCTGCGAGCGGCGCTGGTCCTCGCCCGAAACCAGGGTCTCGGCACTGACCGGGTCCGGAGACCCCGCGAGAATGATGCTCACGATGCGACGCTCGCTCGGGGCGAAGCTACGGATCGGGATGGGAAGCCCACTCGGGCTCTTGATATCCGTGCGCACGCCTTCGAGGTCTTCGAGGAGCGCCGCCGCATCCGGCGGACGCGCGTCGGGCTCTTTCTCGAGCATGCGCACCAGGAGCGAATCGAGCTCGGGGGGCACGTCGGTGCGATAGGCGGAGAGCCGCGGGGGCTCCGCGAGGAGAAGCTTGGCGAGGATGGCGACCAGTTGGTCGCCAGCGAAGGCCTGATGCCCGGTGATGCATTCGAAGAGCACGCAGCCCAGACTGAAGATGTCGGACGGTGGACCGAGGGAGGTCTCCCCGCGGGCCTGCTCCGGGCTCATGTAGCCCGGCGTGCCGATCAACGCGCCGGTCTTGGTGATGGCGCGGGTCCCTTCGAGGACCCGAGCGATGCCAAAATCTAGAACCCGGATATCCCGCGGGCTCCGGCCGACGAGGAAGATATTTTCGGGCTTGAGGTCGCGGTGCACGATGCCCCGGCGGTGAGCCTCGGCGAGGGCGGCGGCGACGCGAGCGGTGAGAGCCAGGGACTCCTCGATGCTGACGGTGCCCCGACCGAGGCGGTCCCCGAGGTCTTCACCATCGAGCCACTCCATGGCCAGAAAGAGCTGACCGGCTTCGGTGACCCCGTGGGAAACGTAGGCGACGATGTTCGGGTGCTGGAGCGTCGCGAGGACCTGGCACTCGCGCTGAAAGCGATCGGCTGCGCTGCCCTCGAAGCGCAACACTTTGACCGCGACGTCGGCTCCGAGGTGAGCGTCTTGGGCCCGCCACACCTCACCCATCCCGCCCTTCCCGGCGAGGGAGATGAGGGTGAAGCGGTCGGCGATGCGGTCTCCGGCTTCCATGGACTGGCAAGTATCCACGAACGCGCCCGGCGCTGTCACCGGTGTTGTAATTCTGCCGGTCCGGGAACGCTCAATCCCCTCCGTCGAAGTCGAGGGAGAGGGAATTGATGCAGTATCGCAGGCCCGTCGGCGCCGGCCCGTCCTCGAAGACGTGGCCGAGGTGGGCGTCACAATTCATGCACCGGATCTCCGTTCGCACCGCTCCGTGGCTCCGGTCCTCGACGAGGCGGAGGGCCTCGCCATCGACCGGCTGGTAGAAGCTCGGCCACCCGGACCCGCTCTCGTACTTGTGGTCCGACTCGAAGAGCCCCGCATGGCAGCAAACGCAGTGGTAGGCGCCGGTTTCATCGTGTTTGTAGTACTTGCCGGTGAAAGCCCGCTCGGTACCGCCCTCGCGGGTCACGGCGTATTGCTCCGCGGTGAGCGTCGCTCTGTAGTCCGCGTCGGTCTTCTTGGGATCTGCCATGGGCATGGAATGGGGCGGACAGGGCGAGGCGGCAAGGGGTAGCACTACTGTGTCAGGGTCTCGATGGATGATCGCGCCGGACAGCGGTCTCGTGGGCTTTGCTGGTCGCCGACGGCAGGGTCCGTCCCTTTCGAGGTGACCAGCGGAGGACACGAGGCCGCTGAACAAGCGAGGGCCGCCGATACCCTGACACAGTAGTGGTAGGGTACCGCCATGGACGACGACGCCGAGGTGGTCCGCCTCGCCAACGAGGCTTTCTACCGAGCCTTCCGCGCCCGCAGCTATCCGGCAATGGAAGCCATCTGGGCCAAGGAGGCGCCGGTGGCCTGCATGCACCCGGGCATGGACGTCATCTTCGGGCGGGCCGAGGTCCTCAAGAGCTGGCGCGGCATCCTGGCCCACGGAGGGGCGCCGAAGCTGGTCTGCGCCCGGGTCGAGGTGCGGCTCCTCGGAACGACCGCCTACGTCACCTGCCTCGAAGGCACGTCGGGAGACCCCCCCGCCCTCATCGCGACCAACATCTACGTTCGCGAGGACGACACTTGGCGCATGGCCCTGCACCAAGCGGGGCCCCTCACCCAGAAGAACCGCCTCGAGCCCCTGCCGCCACCACCAGACCCCAAAGTCTGGAACTGAGCAGCCCCGCGGCTCAGTTCAGCGGCATTCGAAGCGCAGACGGACGGGTCGCAGCTGACCGGAATCTTGGTCTGCAGCGTCGGTGACCTTGAGCACCCACTCGCCGCGCGCCTGGCGACCTTCGAGGGAGCTCGGCGTGTAGCGCCGGAAGGGATTGGAGTTTCGCAGATTCTGCAACATCACCGTCCGGCCCTCGGGGGGCTCGATGCGCACCCGGAGGTCCCGATGGAACGTGTGGTTGCCGCGGACCGTGATGCGCGCCGAGGCGATGACGCAGTCCTCTTCGACCGTCGCCCGGGAAGTGGTGGTGTGGCTGTCGAAGATGCGGCCCCCCGGCCCTCCGGTGACCTCGACGACGCGGCCCGGAGCCCCGGCCTCGGTCTCAGTCGTGGGGGTCGGGTCCCCGGCGGGGTCAGCCGTCGGCGTGGTACCCGCGGGCAGCAAGGTCGCAGTGATGACGATCATCCCGTTCACCGGCGCCGCCTGGATGGTCATCGGGTCGAAGCCCTCTTTGGAGAAAACGAAGTCGAAGGTCTGAGGAGCCTGCCCAGGCTGGGCAGTCGGCGCTGGCACCTGGGTGGTGAGAGGCGTAACGCCGAGGGGTTGCCCGCCTCCGGTGACCGTCGCCCCAGGCGGGGTCGACGCCGCCGTGATGGAGACCACCGACATCCCGGGTTGAGCCGGCGTCACCGCCGGGGGGGTCACCCCCGTATTGACCGGAGGAGGAGGAGGAGGCCCGTCGTCTGCGCCAAAGAGCCCGCAACCGAGGGTCAGCAGGAAAAGCACCGGGAATGGGATCAGGCGTGCGTAGCGAAGGCGGGACATGGCTCTCGTTGGCTCTCTATCACATACGCACGGACGCCGAGGATTCCCCCCCAATTGGCGACCGAAGAAGCACGTGGAACTTGCCGACGTGGTGACCCGCGCGCACGCTGATCCCCATGGTGCGTCTCGCCGCAACTCTCCCGATGGTCGCCTGCGCGGTCCTGGCCTCGTGGGCCGGCTGCGCGGGTTCCGAGACGGCCCGGAGCGAGGGAAGCCCCGAAGAAACCGCGGAGCCCCCCACGAACGGTGACCTCGGTGGGGAGCCGCGCCCGGAAATGACCGCGTCGGGACACCCTCCGGAAAGCCCGGAAAGCCCTGAAACAGCGGACGGGAACGGGAACGGGAACGGGAACGGGAACGGGAGCGTCGACGGAAACGGGAACGCCGACGGAAACGGGAACGGGAA
>QMMC01000194.1 GCA_003647065.1 Deltaproteobacteria bacterium
CCCGGGGGGTACGCAGAGGCCGCCTTCGCAGAGATAGTCGTCGGTGCAGCTGCCGTCGGAGCACTCCGCCACGCAGACCGACTCGAAGTCGACCTCGGCGCAGACGGGCGCCTCGGTGCCGCACTCGGCCGCGTCGATGCAGAGGGCGCCCGGGGGCCGCGGCTCACCCGCGACGCAGACTTCGGCGCTGCACCGATGGCTGGCGGGGCACTCGGGGTCGGTCGTACAGCTGCGAGAGCAGAAACCTCCGCGACAGAGGCCGTCGATGCAGTCGGTACCGACGGCGCAGGCCGAGCCGAAGGGCAGAGGGTCGCCGGGTACCGGCACCCGGCACTCGCCGCAGGGGAAGCCGTCGGTCACGCAGACGCGCGCCTCTGGGCAACTCGACCCGCCTTCGGTGCACTGCTGGGCGCAGCGGCGACCGCCATCGGGGGCGTCGACGCACCAGCTCGTCGCGCAGTCTGCGTCGGCGGTACAAGGGGCATCGACGGCGGCGGGCCCCGGGGTACCGGCGACGCAGCTTCCGATGTCGCAGCCGGTGATCTCGCAGACGTAGCCGGTGGGGCAAATCGACGCGTTGGTCGCCGGGTTGCAATCCTGAACGCAGACCGGGTCGCCGCCGACGAGGCGGCACGCGCCGCTCTCGCACTCGTCGTCACCGAAACAGGCCTCGCCGAGGCCGCCGCAGCCATCGTCGACGATGCCGTTGCAGTCGTCATCGGCCCCGTTGCAGATCTCGGGGCGGGACGTACAGGCAGCGGTGCCGATGGCCGACTCGATGAGTTCGATGTTGTAGGAGACGTCCGAGAAGTAGACCTCGGAGATGCTGCAGCTCTCGTCTTCACCGAAGCTGGTCACACCGACGATGCGCCCGACGGCGTCGAAGGCCGGGCCACCGCTGTCGCCCTGACACGTCCATGAAACGCCGTCGGTGCTGAAGACCCCGAGGAAGACCTGCTTGACCCGGGTGGTGCCCCGATACTTGAGGCCCGACGCGCCACTGGTCGTGGAGGTGCGGCCGAAGCCGACGATCTCGACGGGGTTGTTGGTCCGGGGCTGAGCGCGGGCGACCTCACGCAAAGGGGCGCCGTGGGCGGTCGACGTCTGGACCACCGCGATGTCGCGGCCGATCGAGATGTCCATGTCGACGTCGGCGCCGGGGGAGGCATAGACCCGGTCCACGACGTGGATCGACGACGGTCGGGAGACATCGTGGCCCACGCCGACCCGGAGGCTCCCTGGGGCAATCGCTCTGTAGTTGCCCTCGGACACCTCGTCGTAGACGCAATGCTTGGCCGTCAGCACGTGGCGCGGGCCGATCGCTGTCCCGGAGCAGAGCCCGATGACGTCGCCCCGGGAGTTCACCCGGACGACGAGCACGACCTCGGGGAGCGAGGTGATTCGCTCCCCGTTGATGATCGCCGAGGTGCGTGCCTCCGCGGAATGCTCGGGGTCCTCCGCCGCGCAGGCAGCGACGAGAACCAGGGAAAGCAAGGCGAAGAGCAGGACAGCTTTACTACGCATCGCGCGAAGCTTAGCAGGCGGGCTCGACCGGGGCAGCCGCGAGGTCCTCACTTCTTGGTGCTTCGGGCCTTCTTCTGGTTCTTCTGGTTCTTCTGGTCCTGGGCGCTCTTGACCTTTTTGGCCCAGGAGTCCCGGAGGGCGATGGTCCGGTTGAGCACCGGCGCCTCCGCGCTGCCGTCGCGGTCGAAGCAGAAGTACCCGAGGCGCTCGAACTGCACCCGGGTCCCGACGTCGAGGCCCCCCAGCGCCGGCTCGAGCTTGGCGTTCGATCGAAGCTCGACCGACTCGGGGTTCAGGTGGTCGAGGAAGCTGCCGCCCTCTTCGAAGTCCATCGGGTTTTCAGCGGTGAAGAGACGGTCATAGAGGCGCACCTCGGCGTCGACGGCACCCTCGGCGCATACCCAGTGGATGGTGCCGCGCACCTTGCGCCCGTCCGGGGCGTCGCCGCCGAGGGACTCCGGGTCCCAGGTACACCGCAGCTCGGTCACCTCGCCGGCGTCGTTCTTCACGATGTCCTTCACCGTGATGAGGCACCCGTAGCGCAGACGGACTTCCTTGCCGGGGGCGAGGCGCCGCCACTTCTTGATCGGCTCCTCCATGAAGTCGTCGCGCTCGACCCACACCTCCCGACGGAGGGTGATCTTGCGCGTGCCGTGGACCTCACTGTCCGGCGAGAGCGGCGCGTCGAGCTCGTGCGCCGCGCCCTCCTCGAGGTTCTCGATGACGACCTTCAGCGGGTCGAGGACGCCCATATAGCTGGGACATCGCGCGTTGAGGTCTTCTCGGAGGGTATGTTCGAGGAGCGCCACGTCGACGATGCTGTTGCTCTTGGCGACGCCGATGCGATCACAGAAGCTGACCAGGACCTCCGGGGGATAACCTCGGCGACGCAGGCCCGCGATGGTGGGCATGCGCGGATCGTCCCAACCGCTTACCAGACCGTCCTCGACGAGCTGGAGCAGACGCCGTTTGGAGAGCACGGTGTAGCTCAAGGCGAGACGCGCAAATTCGATCTGCTGGGGCGCTGGGTCGGCCGCGACGGCCTCGAGGAACCAGTCGTAGAGCCCGTGGTGGTTCACGAACTCGAGGGTGCAGACCGAGTGGGTGATGCCCTCGATGGCATCGGACTGGCCGTGGGCCCAGTCGTACATCGGATAGATGCGCCAGTCGTTGCCCGTCCGGTGGTGCTTCGCGTCGAGCACGCGATAGAGCAGGGGGTCGCGGAGCTTCAGATCTTTGGACTGCATGTCGATCTTCGCCCGGAGCACGTGGGCCCCGGGAGGGGCGGCCCCGCCGCGCATCTCCTCGAAGAGGGCGAGGTTTTCGTCGACCGTGCGGTCCCGACCGGGGCTGTTCACCCCCGGGGAATGGAAGTCGCCGCGGGTGGCGCGGATCTCTTCTTCGGTCCGGCTGTCCACGTAGGCCTTGCCCTCGCGGATGAGCTGAACGGCCCACTCGTAGAGCTGCTGGAAGTAGTCCGAGGTGTAGCGCTCCTCGGCCCACTCGAAGCCGAGCCACCGCACGTCCTCCTTGATGGAGTCGACGTACTCGACGTCTTCGGCGGCGGGGTTGGTGTCGTCGAAGCGCAGGTTGCACGCCCCCCCGAACTCGGCGGCGAGGCCAAAGTTGAGGACGATGCTCTTGGCGTGGCCGATGTGCAGGTAGCCATTGGGCTCCGGCGGAAAGCGGGTGGTGACCTGCCCCGGGACCCTTCCTGCCGCGAGGTCTTCACGGACGATATCCGCTACGAAATTGCCGGGGCCATCGTCGGCCCGCTCGGTGGTCTTGTCGTCACTCATGGGAGCCGGGAGCTTAGTGCGGGATCCGAGAAGCGGGAAGGCTCGTCGCGGGGGCTACTTCAGGCGGTCGCGCCAGTAGCCGGGCCGGCGACTCGAGTGCTCGAAGGCGAGGACGGTCGGGATGGGGTCGATCAAGCCCAACAAGATTGCGTACCGGCCGAAACGCTTCAGGCGGAAGCGGCGGATCTCGGCCCCGCCCGGGGCCGTACCGGCCAGGGCGCCGGTCTGCGGCATCTTCAAGGCGAATGCCAACCGCTCCCGATACTCACCGACGAGATCAAGACCGAGGCCCTCCTCGTGCTCCTCGTACCAAGTCGAGGCCTCATCCAACTCGGCGAGGGCCTCCGGGAGAATGCGATGGGCCGTCATCCCCGGTGGATAGAGCGGAGCTTCTCTTCAAGCCCCCGGAGAGATTGTTCTCCGTCGAGCGCCTGAACCTCTCCACGCTCCAGCTCGGCGGCTCGGCGAACGGCTTCCTCATTCCAGGCCCGCTCGATCTCCTCAGCCGTCTCACGCGGGATGGTATCGAGGAGTCGCTCCGCGACCCGGCGCCGGTCATCCTCCGGCAGGGACAGGGCTTCATCCAGGATCTTTTTGGCGCTCGAGGTCACCAACACAGTCTACGAGGCCCGCGCCGGATCCGCTACCAGCCCCGCCCAACCGAGTTGCGCACCGGAGCCGAGCGCCCCCTCAGCTCCCAGTGCCCGCGATCCGCGGCCCCGGCACGCCCAGATGCAAGTTCGGGTTCGGGACGGGCCTCTCCCCGGAGTAGTCGTAGATGCCGCGGCCGGTCTTCTTACCGACCTCACCCGCCAGAACCAACCGGCGGAGCAGTGACGGGGCGCGGTAGCGCTTGTCCCGGAGCTCCCGCTTGAGCGTCGTCGCCATCGCGAAGACCACATCGAGGCCGATGAGATCTGCCAGCGCCAACGGCCCCATCGGATGAGCCGCGCCGAGCTTCATGGCCGTGTCGATCGCCTCGGGCGTCGCGGTTCCTGCTTCCAGCGTCTCGATCGCATGGAGCAGCATCGGCACCAAGAGGCGGTTCACCACGTAGCCCGGAGACGGCTTCACCTCGACCGGCACCTTGCCGATGCGCTCGCAGAACGCCCGGGCCGAGAGCAGGGCCCCAGGCGCCGTCCGGGTGGTCGCGGCGAGCTCGACGAGCTTCATCGCCCCGACGGGGTTGAAGAAGTGCAGCGCGACGAGCTCTTCCGGGCGGTCGATGGCGTCGGCGAGTTCGTCCAGCGGCAGCGACGAGGTGTTCGTCACCAGCACCGTCCCGGCCGTGATGTGCTTTTCGATGCGCAGCAAGAGAGCGCGCTTCGGCTCGAGCTCCTCGAGGGCCGTCTCGATGACCAGATCGCAACCCGCGAGATCCGCGAGATCCGGGCTGACCGTGAGGCGGCCGAGGGTGGCGTCGCGCTCTTCGGGACTCAGCTTGCCCCTCTTCACGCGCCGTTCGAGCTGGGCCGCGATCTGCTCCCTCACCGGTTTGGGGTCACCGCCGGTCGCTCTCACCAGGACCACCGGGATGCCCCGGGATGCCACCGTCGTGGCGATCCCCTTGCCCATCACTCCGCTACCAACGACCCCTACCTTGCTGATCATCATGGGCTAGGCCTCCCGTGTGCTCGCCGCGTCGCCGCGCCGGTGCATGTGAACGCTTACGTGACGGTTTACAGGTAAGCGCGGTGATGCACCGCGTCAACGGGTCGCGGTTTTTGCGAGTGTCGAAAGCGAATCACGGTCGACCCGATGGGTGGTCCACTCGTCCATAGGCGCAGCGCCGAGGCTCTCGTAGAAGCGAATAGCGCTTTCATTCCAGTCGAGGACCGACCACTCGAGGCGCCCGTACTCCCGACGGACGGTCTCGGCGGCGAGATGGGACAAGAGCAGCTTCCCGATCCCCCGGCCTCGACTCTCGGGCACGACGAAGAGATCTTCGAGCCACATGCCGGGGCGGCCCCGCCAGGTGCTGTAGGTCTGAAAATAGAGCGCGAATCCGACGGCCTCGGCGCCGTCCATCGCCAGCACGCACTCGAAGGGCGGCCTGTCCGCCCCGAGCTGCGCCCGGAGGGTCTCGGCGTCGACCTCGACCGCGTCCGGCTCCTTCTCGTAGAGGGCCAGGGCCTGGATCAGCGCCAGGATACGCGGAGCGTCGGAGGGCTCGGCGGGGCGGATTTGCACGGTAGACACTCGGCAAGAGTTGCACGAGCCCTTCGATCCCGCACTGGCTGAAGGCCCAATTACTGAAGGATCCCCACGACTCCGGGGCGGCACGGATGCTGCGTTGGAAGAGGGGCATGAACGCCGAACATCGCCCCCTCTACCTGAATGACGACCTCGAAGACGACGCCACCGTCGTCTCGCCGAGCCCTTTCGGCCTCGATGAGGTGCTCACGAACCCGATGGCGATGTCACTGCCGTTGGCCGAAGCGCCGACGGCCCTCGCGGTCGGCTACCCCGCCCAGCCGGCCCCGGTGAAGCCCACGTTCACCGAGCCCCTCCGGGGATATCCCCCCGGAGCCGCCTACGTGCCGCAGCGCCTCGACCAGTTGGCCGTTCCGGGCTCCATCGTCACCGGACCGACGGCCGTCCCCGCGACTCGCGTCGTCGCCATGGCCCACGCTCGGGCAGTCCACCATGGCGCCCCGGTCGCGGCCGTTGGGACCGGTCGCCTCGCCAATCGCACCGTTCCCATGGCCGTCGCAACGGACCTTCGACAAATGCAGGCGAGCCCCGTGGCATCGCCGTACCTCGGCGCTGCCGCCACTCCCCAAGCTGACGGCTACGCAGACTCCGGGGTGCGGCGGTCGCTTTCGGCGGCGCTGCCGGCCGCCCCGGCCGCAGCCTTTCCGGCCACCCAGGCCCCGGCCCCCGGCGCGGCACCCTACCCGGCACACGGAGCCGTCGCCGCCGTCCCGGCCGCCGTCGCCGCCGTCCCGGCCGCAAGCGCCGCAACCCAGGAGCCCGGTCTGCGCTTCAGCCGGTCCGTCGTGGCCACCGTCGTCGCCGCCCTCGCGGGGGCGGTGCTCTGGGGCGGCATCGGCTTCATCACCGGGGGCTGGGAGTTCAAGTACGCCGCCGTCGCCATCGGCGCGCTCACCGGCCTCGCGGCGTCGCGCTTCGCCGGCGGTCACAGCAAATCGATCGGTGCCCTCGGCGCGGTCTTCGGCCTCTGCAGCATCCTGATGGGCAAAATGCTCTTCGAGCTCCTGGTTCAGCCCCACCTGACCTTTGGTCAACACATCGCCTACCACACGACCTTCGTCGACCTGATCTTCTATGCCGCGACCGCCGTGACCGGGTTCAGCATCGGCGCCGGCATGACGAACCCCCGCATCGTCGTGGCCCGGGTCCGGCGCCTCGCCAGCCGCTACCTGCCCGGGATCGGTTGAGACGCGGCGCGGCTCAAAGCCCGTAGCGCATGGACGCGACGACGAGCTTGCGGCGCCCGTCGAAGTCGAACGCGGCGTCCGCGTACTCGGGGGGCCCGAAGCGCGCGGGCGCGTCGTTGGATACGCCCCAGCCTTCGATGGGCAGCCCGATGAGGTTGGTGTCCAACGTGCGATTGCCGTTCTCGTCGTGGCCGAAGGTCACGGCGTAGCGCCCGGCGGGCACGTCCCGGAAGGTGCAGGTGGCCGTGCGGTGGTCGCGACCGAGGCGTCCCACGGTCTTCTGGAGCGAGCGGTCCGGGTCACCAGGAAACCCGGCCGCCGCCGCGTAGAGCAAGCAGCCGATGTGCCCGCGGTCGTTCCGGAGCCCGACGATGTGCACGCGGATGGTCCCGCCGGTCGTGGCGGTCGCGCCGGTCGCCGCATCTTGGGCCCGCACCCCCGGAACCAACGCCGCAAAAGCCACGAGCACGCAGCCAAAAAAACCTCCCGCGAGAGAGACCTGAATACAGCGCAGCAGAACTCTCTTCCCTTGGGCCATCAGCGTGAGCTTAGCGCAGAACGAAGCCGATCGTAGTCACAGCCTCGGGACGGCCCAAAACGCCAGAGATTCACGGCTCGTGGATGCTTGCGTTACGAATGTAGTCGAGGTTCGGGAAGCTCGCACGCAGGTAACGGTTGCCCTGGGCCGCCGTCTGGCCCTGGGTCGGGCCACGGCCCTGGGGCGCGCTCTCCCCGTAGCCCGAGTGAATGGTGTCCATGACCGTCATGTCGCGAACCCGACCGAAGGGCGCGAACCCCATCTCGTCGAGGCGCGAGTTGTCGATGAGGCTGACGAAGAACTGATTGGACCGGCTGTTCGGGGCGCTGCTCTGGGCGAAGCTCACCATGCCTCGGGTATTGGACTGGGTGCGCGGGTCATCGATGAGGTTGCGCCGGCTCCACACCCGGTTGACCTCCGGAGACCCGTGCATGCCGACCTGGGCCATGAATCGCGGGATGGTCCGGAAGAAGGCCGTGTCGTCGAGGTAGCCCAGGCGGACCATCGAGTAGATCCGGTCGGCCCCGAGGGGAGCCCAGGCCCGGGTCACGTCGATCCGCACTTCGCCCTTGGTGGTGTCGAGGACGACGGTGAACTCCTCCGGGGCGTGTTCGTCGGCGGGGGGGTCGAGGAGCCGAGCGAGGGTCGCCTCATCGAGCGGTTCCGCGGCCGGGGCCGCCTCTTGGGGGGTCGGGTTGGCCGTGGGCTGGGGGTTCGGACGCGGGGCCGGGCGTGCAGGCTCGGCGGCCCGCTCTTCGTTGTCTTGGCGCTCCGCGGTCGACAGGCTGCGCGACGTCGGGGCGTCGCCGCGAGGGTCCGCGCGCTGGCAGGCGCCGAGCATCAGGGCGGGAATCAGAGCCCAGGCCAACATGGCGGGCAGGGTCGGTAGGGCGTTCATCAGGATCTCCGTCGCGTCTTCGTCGCCCGCTTCCGGGGGACTTTCTTGGTGGCCTTCTTGGTGGCCTTTTGGGCCGGCTTCTTCTTCGTGACCTTCTTAGCAGGCCGGGACTTGGTCGCCTTCTTCGTGACCTTCTTGGCAACCCGCTTCTTGGTCGCTTTCTTCGTGACCTTCTCGGTGACCCGCTTCTTGGTCGGCTTCTTGGTCGGCTTCTTGGCCGCCTTCGTGGCCGCCTTCGTGGCCGCCTTCGTGGGATCGCCGAGGCGCTGGTTCAGCGCCACGGCCGCCTTCACTAGCGCACGAAATGCCCGTTCGTCGATGTCGTCGAGAGACGACAGGCGTATGTGGCGCATCTTGCCGCCGGTACCGGAGAGGCGCTGCTTCGGGTCGGGAAGCTCAGCGCCGCGCCAGAAGCCGAAGTTCACGTGCTTCGGGAATGCGCGCACATAACAGAACGGACCATCGAGTTCGAAGACGGGCTGCGACCACTTGATCGAGCTCACCGCCCCGGGGGCCGCCTTGCCGACCAAGGCCACGAGGCGCTTCACCGCATCGCGACGCCAGCCGCTGAGCTTGTTTGCGTAACCCGCCACCGTACGTCCCGCCATTTCTACTCCACTGCTCCCACGCCATCTTCGCGCCAGGCTCGCGCCAACGGCGTGAGGGTAGAGATCCATCGGCGATTTGGAAACGCTCTTCCCAAACGATCTCGCGGCGTGATGACGATCCCTGAGAGTGCCCGTCGACAGCGACGGCGGTGGCCGCTATACGGGCGCCATGGCGACGGTTAACGAAAAACTCGGTGCCCTGGCGGAGAGCCTGGCGAAAAAGGGCGATGACGGGCAGCGGCTCGAACTCGTTCAGCGGGCCCGGCGCTTCAAGCGCTCCTGGGTCGAGATGGCGGAGGCCCTGTCGTGGGTCCGCGATACCCGGAGCTACGAGCGCTGGGGCTACGCCGACCTGCATGCCTACTGCCAGGAAGAGCTTCAGATCCGCGGCTCCACCGTGGACAAGCTCACCGGCGGCTTCGCGACGCTCCAGCAACACGCGCCCCAGGTGCTGAACCGAGACGGCGTCGCCCAGTCGATCCCGACGGTCGATGCCGTGGACTATTTCGCCCAGGCCTTGAGCCCGAGCCCCAACGCCAAGCATCCGGTCCCCGAACCGACCGAGGACGTGATTCAGGACCTCAAGTCCGCCGTCTTCGATGACAACAAACCCATCGCCGTCCTCCGGCGCGAGTTCAACCCCGTACTCCGGCCGAAGCCCGACGGGGCCGACGAGCTCGAGCGCATGGAGAAGGCGAGCGCCGCTGCCCAGCGCCTCTCATCCCTGGTCGGCAAGATCGACGATCTCTCCCCCGAGGTCGTCGCCAAGGTGGAGCGTACCCTCGCCAAGCTGGTGGCAGAACTCGACGAGCTCGTCCCCGTCGCCCGCGATCGGGTCTATCCGACGCAGATCGCGAGCTAGATCCCGAGCCGTCCATCGGTAGTGGCGTCCACGGGACCCGAGAGGTGGCATACTCGGGACCACGTGGCGAAACATCGATACCCCCGGGCCCAACCATTCACGCTCATCGCTCTCGCGGTGGCCCTCGTCCAAGTCACCGCGTGCGGCTCCACGGGGCCGAACACTCCCGAGAGTTCCACGCTCTACATCGGCCATCGGGTGGGCGGCGGCCGGGTGACCGGCGCGAGCCTCGAAGAGGTGTCGGTCTCGACTCGTATGTACGCCGACCTCGAGCTCTTCGAGCCGGTCGCCCTCGAAGGGGGCGGCTACGCGCGCGATGCTGACGAGATCTCCCCGGCCATCATCCAGTCTGCGCTCTCATCAGATGAGACGGTCGTGCGCGTCGATTCCTTCCGGGGTAGCTACGCCAAGATCGAAGGCATGCGCCCGGGAACGGCGGAAGTATCGTTCGTGACCAACCGGGGGCACCGCACCTTCGAGGTGCATGTCGCCGAGCCCGCCCAGGTAGAGCTTCGCCACTACGTCTGGGATCTCATCGGCGACGAAGCTGACGTGGCCTTTTCTCAGAACGGCATCGCGCGCTTCGAGATGGTCCGACGGGACATGGCCCACCGGATCCTCGGCGGCTACGGCGCCGCCCTGCCCTTGCACGTCGACCCGCCCCGAGCGGCGCGGCTCTCGATTCGGGACGGAGACGTCGAACACGTCAACATTCACCTCGAACAGGAAACCGAGACGGTGACCCTCCGGCCCCTCGGCGGCTCTCCTGTCACCTTCCCCATCATCGCCCCTTCGGACGACGACGTTTGGGGCGTCTCGGCGGTCAATCCCGAGGGCGGAGAGATGGACCTCGGGCCCCTCACCATCGACCGGCCGACCCTGGTCACGGTCTGGTCCCGGACCGCGAGCGGTACGCGCCTCCTCGGGCTCATGGGCCGCGCCACCTTGGTGAGCGCGAGCCCCGAAGTGTGCGAGGCCGAGAGCGACGAAGACGTACACGGAGACGGGGTCTTTCGAGTCCGGGGCATCGCCGACGGCGAGTGCCTGCTCGAGGTTCAGGCGGGTGTTGCCACCCTGAACGTATCGGTTCCCGTCGGAGTGGGTGCCGCGGCGGGCGACACCGACGCGGTAGAAGCGGTGGAAGTCGCCCAAGATGACACCCAAGACGACACCCAAGACGAGACCCGAGAGAATTCCGGCAGCGTGACCGACTCCTGACTGCTCAGCGCAGGTCGGTCAGATCCACCGCGACCGGGATCAGTCTGTTGGTGGTCGTCCCATCCCCTATCTGGCCCTCTTCGTTGAGGCCCCAGCAGTAGACCTCGCGACCGATGGTCACTGCACAGGTATGGCCGCGACCCGCCGCGACCCGGGTCACCCCGGCCGGAAGGCCCGTCACGTCGACGGGGGAGTCGTTCGACGCCGTCGTGCCGTCACCGAGCTGGCCCCAGGTGTTGTCACCCCAGCATTTGACCCCGCCCTGGGCCGTGGTCGCGCAGCTGTGGTGCCAGCCCGTCGTCACGTGAGTGATGTCGACGTGGTCGAGGATTTGCGCGGGCTGGTCTCGGGCCTCGCGGTCACCGGTCCCGAGCTGACCGTGCTCGTTTTCGCCCCAGCAGAACGCCCGCCCGTGGCCCGTCGCGCAGGCCTGCTGACCGCTGACGGCGAGCTGCCGGACGTCGTCGAGGGCGAGGACCACCTCGGTCACAGTGAACTCGAGGGGCCCTCCGTCCTCGTCGGTCACGATCTCGAAACACTGACCATCGTCGGGCCCGGACAGGGTGCATAGCCGGTCCACACCCACGTCGATGTAAACCGCGGGGTTCCGGGTGGGCAAGACGACGGGAGCACCGCTTCCAACGGGAGCATCGGCGCCGGTCCCCGCCCAGCAGTAGGCCCTGCCCCGGAGGTCGATGGCGCAAACCGTCCGGCCCACCGCGATCGAACGAATGACGCCGTGCACACCCTCGAGGCCCGTCGGGAGGGCGCGGACGATGCCCGGGGTTCCGCTACCCCAGCAACGGGCGCCTCCGCCTTCGATGAGCGCACAGGTCTCGAGGACCCCCGCATCGACGTCGATGGCGCTGGTGATGGCCTCGACCCAAACGGGACGGGCGCGCGTCACGTGGGTCCCGTCCCCGAGCTGGCCGACGGAGTTGTCCCCCCAGCAGGCGACCGTACCCTCGACGCTGATGGCGCAGGAGTGGGCCTGGCCGGTGGTCACCTCTCGGAACTCGGAGCGCCGTCGCTCCACCCGCTGCTCCGCGACACTCGGCGCGACCCCGGGATCCGGGCGGGCCCCCTCCCCCCCGCCGCAGGCGACGGAGAGCGTACTGGATACGAGGACCACGAAAATGGGGGATATGAAGTGGTGATTCATCGACGCACCGTGAGGGGCTCTGGGCTACCGCCCGGGATGAGTGGCTGCACTGCACTCAGTTGCCGGCGAAGGACGTTGGGGTCGGATGTGGGAAGCTCGCACCGGCCGCGTTCACATACATACGCCGTCGCGACGCCGTCGAGGGCCACCTTGCCTTCGAGGAGGGGGATGAGCCCGACCTGGGCTCGGGCCTGGGCTTCGGTGACCCGCATGAGCACCCGGTTCGGAACGAACGACTCGCCAACCACGCGGGCGAGGTCAGCCCCGCCCGGGCCATCGACGATGACGACCTCGCGCGGAACGTCGAGGTGGAAGTCGAGGGCCGAAAGCGTGAGGGGAACCCCGGCACCGTAACGTCGCATCGGTTCAGCAAAGGCCGACAGGGCACGCTCGGCGACCTCTCGATGGTCGTGGTCCCCGG
>QMMC01000195.1 GCA_003647065.1 Deltaproteobacteria bacterium
AGGTGCATCGCCACCAGAGCCTCCCATTGGCCGCGCTTGCGGTAGAGCTTGCCGAGGGCCTGGAGCGCGGGGATGTAGACCGGGTCGATCTTCAAGGCCGCTTCGTAGAAGTGCTCGGCGCGCTCGTCGTCACCGAGGCGGACTTCGTGCAGTTCGCCAATGCGCGCGAGGAATCCGAGGCGTTCGTCGGTCCCTTCGGTGGCGTCGGTGAGCCGCTCGAGTACGCTCACCAACGACTCCCACTGCTCGTCTACTTCGTAGAGGCGCGCGAGTTCGGTCAATACGAGGGGCTCGGTCGGCGCTTCCCGAATGGCGCGCTCGAGGGCGCTCAGCGCTTCGCGGCGGTTGCCCAGGCGCGCCGAATGCAGCCGCCCGATCTGATAGAGCGCCATCACCCGGATCGATGCATCGGCGGTGTGCTGGGTTTCGAGCTCGAGGACGCGGATCAAATCACGCCAGCGGCGCAGTGAGTGGTGCAGCCGTTTGAGCGCCGCCAGGGCACCCGGGGCCTTGGGGTCGAGGCGCAATGCCGTCTCGTAGAGCTCGATGGCCGCGTCGGTTTCTCCCCGGCGTCGTTCGAGGAGGCGAGCGCGTTGGACGACGAGGACCGCGCGCTGTCGTGGGTCCTCGCTGACGGCGTTCGCTTGTCGCTCGTAGGTCCGCGATAGGGCGCCCCAGGCCTCCGCCGCGAGCTCTGTCTGCTCGACGGCCTTCAGCAACGCGGGGTCTCCGCGGTCGAGCTCGAGGGCCGTCTGGTACGCGGCCTTGGCTTCTTCCCGCGCGCCCATCACGTCTTCGAGGAGGCGCCCCTTCTGGAAGAGCAGCGCCGCCTTCTGGCGGGGGTCCGACGTGAGACGGGCCTCGGCGTCGAAGAGCGGGGCGGCTATCTGGAAGCCTTTGCGGGCGATGAGTACGCGTCGAGTTCCGCGGATCGTGGGTACGTGCTCGGGTGACAGACCGAGGGCCTCTTGGTAGTGGGCGGCCGCCCGACGGAGGTCGAGGAGGGGGTGCTCGTAGAGGCGCGCGATCTCGAAATGCAGACGCGCCGCCCGGAGTGGCGCCGGAGCCTTGCCGAGCTCGTTTTCACAGGCCTTGATCAACGCCCGGGCGTCTGCGGCAAAGCCGTCCGCCTCCGGGGCGGGAGCGACGGCCACGGGGGCCGACGCCCGGGGGGGGGCCTGGACGCCCGGCGCGGTGTCGGTCATTCCCGGCGGCGGCAGGGTGCCCGACTTCTTGGGACGGCTCATCGCCGCCGCCGGGGGGGGAGGGGGCCGCGAGGTCATCGGTGCGCGACGCTGGGCCCCGGGGTGGCTCGGCGGACGCCCCGCTGGAGGTGGCTTCTGGCTCTTGGACGGCGCCGCTGTCGGCGCCGGCGGCGGGGTTGCGGTCGCCGGTGGCGGCGGCGGTGGCTCGGACGTGTGGACCACCTCGTCCTCGAGCTCATCGAGGAGCCCGTTCATGGTGGTCTCGCCGGGGCCGCCTCGGCGGGAGCTCGCCGGTACGGGAGGCGCTCCGGACCGAGGACGGCTTTCGGGAATCGGCGGCGGAGGTTGGGATTTTGAAGGTGCGGCAGGCGGCGCCGGAACGGCGTCGTCGACCTCCTCCAGGTCCACCTCCATCGTGGTGTCGGACCGGTCGGGCACGGGGGCCCATGATGCCCCGCCGAGCCTGGGATCAACAGGGGAATTCACCCCCGAACTCCCTAGGGAGGCGCGTTTTCCGTGACGATTAGGCGACGGCGAGTTCGGAGAGGTCCGAGAGACGCTGGCGGAGCTTCTTCTTGGCGCGTGCCTCGAGCTGCCGGGCCCGCTCCCGGCTCACGCCGAGCTCCCGGCCGATCGCCGCGAGGGAGACACCTTGGTTCCTGAAGAAGCGCTCCCGAACGATGAACTTCTCCCGCTGATCCAGGGTCTCGATGGCTTCGCCCAGGCGGGTCGCGAGCACGTCTTGGCGCTCCGACTGGAGGTATTCGGTCTCTTGGTCCTCGCGGTCCGATACCAGGGTGTCGACCATGGTCATGCCCGAGTCGTCGAATACCTTCTGGTCGAGGGAGATGTCCCGGCCGTCGAGGCGGCGGAGCATTATGCGCATCTTTTCCGGGGTCACGTTGAAGCTCTCGGCGAGCATGCGATTTCGCTCCGTCGGATCGAGCTCGAGGTTGGCCACTTTGGCTCGCTCCCGGCGCAGTCGGAAGAAGACCTTCGACCGGAGGGCGCCCGAGCCTGCGCCGACCATGGACGTCGAGCGCACGACGCAGTCGAGGATGTAGGCCCTGATCCAGTAGCCCGCATAGGTCACGAAGCGGTTGCCAAGGTCCGGGTCGAACTTGCGCACCGACATCATCAATCCGACGTTGCCTTCGGCGATGAGGTCGCTCAGGCGAATGTTGTAGCGCCGATACTGAAGCGCCACGGCGACGACGTAGCGGAGGTTTGCCTGGACCAATTCGTCGACCGCCTTGCGGTCGCCATCCCGGGCCTTCACGGCGATCTCGAACTCTTCTTCCCGAGAAAGCTTTGGAATTGCGCGCACATTCTCGATGTAGCGGGTGATCTCGGGGTCGCGGTCGTAGGTAGCCACTAGAGCGTCTCCTTCGTCTATAACGTTACGTAACGTCTGTTTTGGTTTGAGTCAACCCCTGCTCCTCAGCTCCTCCCTAGACGCCCCGAAGGCCCACGACGTTACCCCTCGGGACAAAGAAAAACGGCGCTGTCCCCAGGGGGGAGCAGCGCCGCTCTCAGCCGATGGCTGTTTTGCTCGGCTTTTGGGGTCAGGCGGAGAAGCTCGAGCCGCAACCGCAGGTCGACTTGGCACCGGGGTTGTTGAACTTGAAGCCGGCCCCGTGGAGGCCCTCGACGTAGTCGATTTCGGTCCCCTCGAGGTACTGGAAGCTCATCATGTCGATGTAGATGGGGATGCCGTGGGACTCGAAGTGCTGGTCGAGATCGGTGATCTCTTCCTCGAAAAAGAGGTCGTAGGAGAAGCCGGAACAGCCCCCGCCGAGGACGCGGACCCGAAGGCCTTGCTCCCCGAGGTCCTCGGCCTCACGAATTTCCCTTACCTTTTCGGCGGCTTTTTCGGTCAGCATGATCATCGCGAAGCAGTATAGGGCTTCCGTAACGTCATCGCCACCGCCTGCTACCGTCCCACCATGCGGGACCTCACGAACAAGCGCGCCCTGGTGACCGGCGCCGGGACTCGAGTCGGAGCGGCCATCGCTCGAGCCCTCGGCGCCCGAGGCATGCACGTCGACGTTCACTACCATCGCAACGAAGAGGGGGCCGAGGCTTCCTGTGAGGCGGTGGTTCGAGCCGGAGGCACGGCGACGCCGCGGCAGGCCGATCTCTCGGACCCCGAAGCGACTCGGGAGCTCGCCCGAGCCGTGCTCCGGGACGGCGACCTCGACGTGCTCGTGCCGAGCGCTGCCAACTTCGAACGCGTCGCCTTCGACGCTGTCGCGTCCAGCCATCTGCGCCACGCCTTTGCCCTCAACGTCGAGGCGCCCCTTGCCCTCGCCATCGAGTGTGCTCCGGCTCTCCGGCGGACCCGCGGCGCTGTCGTATTCATCACCGACGCCGCCCTCGACCGACCCCACCGGGACTATCTGCCTTATCTGCTCTCGAAGGCGGCGGTGCGTCAGCTCATGGAGGTCTTGGTGATCGAGCTCTCGCCCACGGTGCGCGTCAACGCGGTTGCGCCGGGGACCGTGCTGCCGCCGCCGGGGATGGACGAAAAAGCCATCGCCGGTCTCGTCGAGCGCATCCCCCTCGGCCGGGTAGGGCGGGCCGACGACGTCGCCGAAGCCGTCGTGCACCTGGCGTCGTCGGAGCTCGCGAACGGACACGAGCTCGTCGTCGACGGGGGACATCGTATCGGCGCTTGAGGGCCGCCGGGATCACTTGACGACGGCGAGGACCTCTGCATTTCGGCCGTCGATCGCGAGCTGGGTGCCGGCCTCGGCGAGAGCTGATTTCACGTATCCGAAGGCGAAGGTCGAGTCGCCGTCGAATGCGGCGGAGGTGACCCGCCCGACGCTTTGATCCTCACCCGGGTCTTGGTCTCGGCGCAGAATGTCGGCGTCGGCTTCCGGAGGCGAACTGCCATCGACGGTCAAGACGACGAGACG
The DNA here is from genome assembly GCA_003647065.1 of Deltaproteobacteria bacterium. Taxonomy (GTDB): domain Bacteria; phylum Myxococcota_A; class Polyangia; order Polyangiales; family B10-G4; genus B10-G4. The sequence continues at coordinate 4,127 of QMMC01000195.1, forward strand.
CTTCGAGGTCTTGCCTCGGCTTTCGAGCGTGCAGACTACTTCCTGTCCGAGGTAGCAGCCCTTGTTGAAGGAGACCGCGCGGGCCTCGAGGCCCGCCTCCTGAGGGTAGTTTCGGTTGTCGAAGTCGACGGCGAAGCGCGGCGCCATCTTCCAAAGTCGAACGAGGTCCCAGCTCGCGGAGCTGACGATGTCGCCGTCGACGCTGCGCGCCGCCTCGACGAGGCCATCCCGGGCCGTGTCGAGGGCGGCTCGATCCACGATGACGTCACGACCTCCGACGCCGAGGCGGTCTGACGGGTGAACGCGGTCAGCCGGCGTGCCGCCTCCTTCGCCCGACTGGGCGACCACGTCCGGTGCCCGAGGTCCGACGACGGAGATCACGGCGAGGTCCTCGCGGGTTTCGACCTCGACGTCCTCCATGATGATCTGAGACTCGAAGCTCTCGAGGAGGGGACCGACGCTCTCCTTCGGGACGGCGAGCCAGAAGACGTCGTCGCCGCGGTCGAAGGCCCAGACGTCCGCGAGGATCCGGCCCTTCACCGTGATCGCTAGAGCGTATACGGCGTCCCCTGTTTTGGTCTCGCGCACGTCGTTCGTGACCTGGCCGTTGAGCCAGCTGCGGCTGTCGTCGCCGGTGACCTCGAGGAGGGCCACCTCGTCGAGGACGCGCACGCCCACGCTGTCGGTGATGACATTTGCGCCCCGTCGGACGATTTCTTCGCTCTCCATGAGGCAGTCATCGGGGCAACGGGCGTCGAGCGCAAGGCCCAGTTGCCTGGGAGGCGTGTCGAGGCGGGCACGATGCCGTGAACGCGAGTCCGCGTAGCGCGGGAATTGTCTGGCGATCTGGCCCTTCGAAGCGACGCCCGGGCATGGAACGGCTCTTGCTTTGCCGCGATGCGTTCGAATGAAAGGCGGCGTTCACGGACGCATCTGGCGTCTCCGGCATCTCCGGGAGGACTGAATAGCCCGCGTACCTCGCCGTCGGACGCGCCCGCAGAACCGAGAATACGAGGATGGAATGATGAAATCTCTTGCGTGCACGATGGCCCTGGCAGCGCTGAGCCTGATCATGGCGTCCGGGGCGCTGGCTCAGAACTCCAACTTCGGAACGATCAATCTGAGGCCCGGATTTTCTCCGGACCCGTGGGGGGCCCGCGGTACGAGTGGTGGAGCCTCGAACGCGAGCCACATCGACGCCCGTTGCTCGGGGTGGATCTCCGGCGCCCCGGACCACGTCTTGAAGGTCCAGAGCCACTTCGGCTTCCTGCGCATCTTTGCCGAGTCGTCAGACGATACGACCCTCGTGATCCAAACTCCGCGAGGGCAGGTGCTGTGCAACGACGATGCCTACGGCCTCAACCCGTCGGTCGAAGGCCGCTTCCCGGCGGGCACGTACCGAGTCTGGGTTGGGAGCTATACCCAAGGGGAAAGCTCGAGCTACCGCCTCGGCGTGACCGAGCTGCGAAGCGTCGAGCCGGGTAGTGGCCACACCGCCAGCGGTTCTCGTGGCTTGGACCATCGGTTGGTCCTCGATGCCCGGCGCGGCAATTTCGACCCGGTGCGCCTGCGCTCGGGCTTCACCCCGGACCCCCTGCACGCGACCGGCGTCTCCGGTGGGCAGTTCGATGGGAGCCGCCTCGGGTCCGAGTGTCGGGGTTGGATCGCGGGCCAACCTGACCACATCATGACGCTTCGCGGCGACCTCGAGTTCTTTCGCGTCTTCGCGAGCAGTCGGGAGGATACGACCCTCATCATCCGCGCTCCGAACGGGAGGTTCTTCTGTAACGACGACACCGACGGCGTCGACCCCGCCATCGAACGCAACCATTGGCGCCGGGGGACTTACCGGATTTGGGTGGGTAGCTATCGAGAAGGTGAGAGCGCCCGGTACGAACTCGGCTTTTCCGAGCTGCCGGCCGAGGGGGATGTTGGTCGCGTTCGCATCGACCCGGCGCCGGTGGTGCGGGTCCGGGGCAGAGGGCACCGCCGCGGGCGACGTCGGGCTCCAGATTGTCGGGAGGCGGTGCTCGCTGCGGGGCATCCGAGTTCGTCGCTCATCCACTGCGAGGACGTCGACCCGTACTGTGCGGTGGCTGTCATCAACGCGGGCCACAGCCCCGCATCCTTGATTCACTGCGACGGCGTCGACCGGCGATGTGCCGTTTCGATGATGGAGAACGGAAGGAACCCGTCCGAGATGGTTCACTGCGAGTGACGCGGGATGGGGCCGGGGTGTGCAGAGTTGCGCGGTGGGCCGTGAACGGGAGTTCTCTCGGGGCGAAAAAAGGCCTGTGATCTTCACGCCCGAGGGTTGGATCGGGCATTGCTTTGGTGTGAACCGTGCGTCCCCCGTTCCTCACCGCTCTGCTCTTCGTTCTGGCAGCGACCGCCCTGATCACCGTCACCCCTTCGGGGGCGGTTGCTCAGGAGCGGGACGAGGCCGGTGAGGCCGCCGTCCTCGAGCGGCTGAACGTTTTGCGCTCCGAGGCGGGCTTGTCGCCGCTTTCCCGGGACGCCCGCCTCGATGCCGCCGCGCGGACCCACAGTGCCGACATGGCATGGCACCAGATGCTCGAGCACGTTTCGCCGCGGACCGGCTCCCCGGCGGACCGGGTCGAGGCGACGGGGCTCGAAGTCGGGGCCCTCGCCGAGAACGTGGCCTTTGAGGGATCCTCGGCGGAAGCCCAGGCGGGCCTCGAAGCAAGCCCCGCCCATGCCCAGAACATGCTCGCATCGTCCATGACCCACGTGGGCATCTCGGCGGTCTACGCGGACGGGGGCGTCTACGTGACCGAGGTCTTCGCGAGCATCGCCGGGGCGCCTCAACAAGAAGCCGGTAGTGCCGCGCCGGCGGTCCGCGCGCCGGTCGTGGCACCAGCTCCTCAACAAGAAGGCGCTACTGACGGCGGCCCGAGGCGTCAGCGCGACGCAGTCGTGCCGAGCCGTCAGGCCGCCGTCAGTAGCGCCGGTAGTGCCGCGCCTCAACCAGAAGGCGAGGCCCCCGCCGCAGCGTCTCCCCTAGCCGTCACCCAACCGGGCCAACGGCGCGTCGCAGGCTACTGGGTCCGCCACGCTGGGCGCTGGTTCTACTACCCGATGCCCCCGAATGCGCAGCCCGGTCAACGCCTCGTGCCCGATCTCTCCGTGACCGGTGGGCCGCCGGGGCACGCCCAGCCGTCCCCCGTTCGCTCCGCCCCGGTGGTGCATGGCGGAGCGCGCGGGGTGACCTACACCTATCCGGCACCCCGTCCCGCCGGGGCATCTCCGCGCGGCGGGGCGACGGTGCACGTCATCGCCCCGGGCACGACCACCGTTCGTCGCGCGCCTCCGCCGGTGTACCGCTACCGTTTCTGAGGGTCGGTGACCTCGAGGCGGCCGGCGACGACTTCGCGAATGCCCTTCGCGGTGTCGATGCGCAGTGCCCCCGAAGGACTGAGGCCGAGGAGCGTTCCCGTGACGTCGCCGCAGCGCACTGTCTCGTCGCGGTAGGCGAGGCGGTCTTCTATGGCCCGGACTGCGGAGGCCGGGCCCTCGCGTTCGAGGAGGGCCACGCCCTCTTCGAGTCGCAAGAGGACGTCCGCGAGAAGAGCGCCGTGGTCGGTCTCGGGCAGCGACGTCGCGGTCTCTTGGAGCTCAGCGTCCCAGATGTCGCGTCCCACATTGATGCCGACGCCGACGACGACGTGTTCGAGCTTGGCCCCGACCGTGGCGCTCTCGACGAGGATGCCCGCGCACTTGCGACCGTCGACGAGGACATCGTTGGGCCATTTCACCTCGGCGGGGCCGAGGTCGGGGCACCGCGCTTCGATGGACTCGGCCAGGGCCCGGCCGACGACGAGGGTCAGGGGCGGCAGCGCCGGCGTCTCGAGGCGCGGGCGCAGGACCAGGGAGAAGTAGAGCCCGCCGGTCGGCGATGACCAGCTGCGTCCCTGGCTTCCGCGGCCAGCGCTCTGCTCCCGGGCGACGACGAGGTGGCCGTCTCGGGCCCCAGCTTCAGCGCGGGCCCGGGCGTCGTCGTTGGTGCTGGTGGTGACCTCGAGGAGCTCGAGGGGTTTGCCGTAGCGCGCGGTCCGCAGCTGCGCCTCGAAGTCGGCGGCGTTCACGCGTGCTGGTCTATCCAGTCGAGGCCCAGGTCCGCCGATGGTGCCGAGTGGGTGAGGGCGCCGACGCTGATGATGTCGACGCCGGCCGCGGCGATGGCTGCGACCCGCTCGAGCTTCACGCCGCCGGAGACCTCGACGAGGGCCCGGCCGGCGACGAGGGCGACCATCTCCCGGAGTATTTCGTCGGGGAAGTTGTCGAGGAGGACGATTTCGGCTCCGGCCTCGATGGCCTCCTGGAGTTGCTCCGGGGTGTCGACCTCGCACTCGATGCGGCTGGTGTGGGGCGCGTGTCTCCGGGCCCGTTCGATGGCGGAGGCGACGCCGCCGGCGGCGGCGATGTGGTTGTCCTTGATGAGCACCGCCGATGAGAGGTCTTCGCGGTGGTTGTTGGCCCCGCCGCAGCGGACGGCGTAGCGCTCGAGGGCCCGGAGGCCCGGGGTCGTCTTGCGTGTATCGACGATCCGGGTGCTGCTGTCCTCGGGGAGTTCGTCGACGAAGCGTCGCGTCTTGGTCGCGATGCCGCTCATGCGCTGGGCGAAGTTGAGGGCCACCCGCTCGCCGCCGAGGATGCCCTGGGCCCGGCCGGTGATCATGGCGACCTCGGCCCCGGCGGCGACGAGCTCACCGTCTTTCGCGCGGTCGTGCACGTGGATGTTCGGGTCTACCTGGCGGTAGACCTCGCGGATGAGATCGAGGCCCGAGACGACGAGCTCTTTCCGGGCTCGGATCACCGCTTCCCCGAGGACCCCCGGGGGTACGCACGCTTCGGTGGTCACATCGCCCCGACCGAGGTCCTCTTCGAGGGCCAGGGTCACGATGCGCTCGACTACCCCGCGCGGCGGCGGGAGCTCCCGTACTTTCGTTTGTTTCATGTCCAACGCTCCCTGCTCAGCACGAAGTCGGTTTAGAACGCGCCGTCGTTGCGGTCTACCCTACCGTCACCGATTCATCCCAGCCAGCCGCGGACGAGCACGTCGGAGTAGAGGTTGCTGAGGGCGTGGAAGAGGATCGCCGCCCCGATGCCGCCCCGGCGGGCACGGATCCAGCCGAAGAGCAGGCCCGGGAAGAACACGGCGAGGCGTTCTGGGCTGCCATCGACGACGAAGTGTACGAGCGCAAAAAGTGCCGCCTGGATGACGAGGGCCACGAGCGACACGTCGGTGCCGAGGATGCGGTGCTTTTTGGCGAAGACGTCCGACAGGCGGGTTTGGAAGTACCCGCGGAAGAGCGCCTCTTCGGGGAGGGCGACGACGAGGACCTGGGCGAGGGCGAAGGCCAGGGGATCGCGCGGCAGGCTCGGGGTGAAAGGGTGGCTGGGGCCGTGGTAAAACGAGAATCCCAGGGCGAAGGGGGGGAAGATCACCAGGGCGAGGAAGAGCGCAAAGCCGCTCTCCCGGAGCGCCGCCGGGGCCGCACGCCGGAGGGTCCGCCCGAGCTCTCGGAGGCCTAGGAAGTCTCGTGAGCCCGGCTCTTCTTCACCGTCTTCACTGATCTCGGGGGGCACGAGGACCCCCTCGAGGTCGATGCCCATGCGGCGCATGCCCCCGGGTTCGCGCTGGGCGAGGCGCATCGCGCTCAGCAGAAAAAGCCCCCCGACGGCCAGATGCACCCACTGATCGAAGGGTGGGATGTCGCGGCCACGGGTGATCGCGAAGGTCAGGGCGGCGATTGCCACGTAGACCAGGGTGAGTTCACGCGCGATCGCCCGTCGGTCCATCGGTGCGGCGGAGAGTAGCGCAGGGCGCCGCCCGGGGCGATCGGGGTGTGGGGGGGAGATCTGGCTCATGGAGGTCGGCGTTGATCACCAATTTGGCCAATTCTTGCCCAATTCTTCGGGGGGGTCCCTTGACCGCCGGGGGGTAACCCATACAGTCACGCGCCGCGGGGACCGTGGGCGGGGAATATCGAGGGTGATCCCAGAAGACAAGATTGCGGAGATCCGCGAGCGCACGGACATCGTGGCGCTGATCCAGGATTTCGTCCCGCTCAAGCGGGTCGGCGCGAGCTTCAAGGGGCTCTGCCCCTTCCACTCCGAGAAGAGCCCGTCGTTCTACGTTCACCCGGAGCGGCAGTTCTATCACTGCTTCGGGTGCCAGGCGTCGGGGGACGTCATCTCGTTCCTCATCAAGCTCGAGGGACGGCAGTTCCCCGAGGTCGTGCGCACCCTCGCCGAGCGCGCCGGGGTCGAGCTCCCTGTCATGGACTCGAAGGCCGAGGAGGCCCACCAACGAGCCCGGGCCCGAGAGGAGCGCCTCGTCGCCTTGATGGAGTCGGCGGCCGGGTACTACGTGCGCATGCTCAAAGAGCATCCCCTCAGCGCGATGGCCCGCGAGGAGTACGAGGGGCGCGGCATCACGGAGGAGACCGCCACCGACTTCCGCCTCGGCTACGCGCCCCACGGTTGGGATAGCCTCACCAAGTTCCTCGAGGAGAAGGGGCACGCGTCCGAAGACGCCGAGGCCCTCGGCCTCGTCGCGCCGCGGCGCCGCGGCAGCGGGCATTACGATCGTTTTCGTCACCGCCTGCTCTTCCCCATCACCGACATCAAGGGACGCATCGTCGCGTTCAGTGGACGCATCCTCGACCCCCCCGATGAGGAGCCCCTCGAGAGCCGCATCGAGCCCGGGGCGAAGTACGTCAACAGCCCCGAGGGCCCGCTCTACAAGAAGGGGGAGATCCTCTTCGGGCTCTACGAAGGCCGCGTCGAGGCTCGGCGCGAGGGCTGGCTCCTCGTCTGCGAAGGCAACTTCGATCTCCTGGCTCTCCACCAGGCGGGCTTCAAGAACTCCGTCGCTCCGATGGGCACGGCCCTGACCGAGAGCCACGCCCGCTTGATCCGCCGCTTCGCCAGCCGAGCGGTCTTGCTCTTCGACGGGGACAAGGCTGGCAAGAAGGCCGTGCGCTCCTCGGCGCCGCTCCTGACCCGGGCGGGGATCAGCTCGAAGGTCATCACGCTGCCCCCCGGGGACGATCCCGATACCTACCTCCGGTCCCATGGTCCCGAAGGGCTCCGCCGCCTCGTCGACGGGTCCAAGGGCATCGTCGAGCACCTGATCGACGAGGCCGCGGCGGACTCCGCCGGGGATGCGAGCCTCAAAGGCAAGGCGATCGGCGAGCTCGGGACGATCCTCGCCTCAGTCGATAATCCCGTCGAGCGCGGGCTCTATGTCGAGCGGGTCGCCCAGAAGTTTGGTGTCCGGGACATCGATTCGGTGCGTCAGCAGCTTCGCCGGGGCCTCCGGGAATCCCGAGGAAACCGTCGTCGCCAGCGCGATTCCGGTCCCGGGAGAGGTTCTGATAGAGGCCCGGGTGGCAATTCCGGAGGTCAGAGCGGGCATGGCGAGGGCGAAAATCGGGAGAATCCCCCCCGGCCGAGCCGGCCGCCGCGCCTCCCGCCCCTCGAAAGCGAGCTTTTGGGCGCAATTCTCGATAATCCGGCGCTGATCGGTTCCGATGTGGTCGAAAACTTTGAAAGGCTTTTGACCAGTTCAGATCTTCGGGCCATCTTTCAAGCCGCGGCGGGATTGGCACAGGAGCGGGGTTCGCTGAATGCGGCTTCTCTCTTGGACCAAATCGCGGGAAACCCGGCGCAACCATGGTTGAATGGGCGGTTGGCTATCCAGAAGTATGATGCGGAGGGCGCAGAGCGGGCGCTCCGCGACGGGATACCGCGGCTCGAGCTGCACAATATCCGGCGCGAGTTGCCGGAACTCGCTCAGCGTATCAAAGATGCGCGGCGAGCGGGGGACGAAGAGCGTGCGATGAGTTTGACCCGTCAACACGACGAGCTCAGGCAAAGTGCGCACCAGCTGTTATCGGCCGGCAAGAGGTGAGAATGGCGACGAAGGAAAGTGCGCGGAAGTCCCGCGCTCGAACGACCAAGAAGGCAGCCACCAAGGCGGCCGCTAAGACCTCGGTGAAGGCGGCTTCTAAAAAGAAGCCCGCTGCGGCCAAGGCGAGCACCAAAGCAACCAGCAAAAATGCTGCTAGCCCCAAATCGAAGAGCAAGGCCAGCGCCAGCTCTTCGAAGCGGCGGGGACGGGATCGCAAGGAGATCCAAATGCTCCTCGAGAAGAGGAGGGCCAAAGGCTTCCTCAGCTATGACGAGGTCAACAAGGCCCTGCCCCCAGAGATGGTGAGCAGCGACCAGATCAACCACCTCG
>QMMC01000196.1 GCA_003647065.1 Deltaproteobacteria bacterium
CCGCTGCCCCTCCGGCCGCGAGGCGCTGCGCCCGGACCTGATCTTACAGATCGGGGCCTATCCGATATCCCGCGGCTACGAGGAGCTCCTCCGGAGCGCGCCGATCGAGCGATTCGTCCTCGCGCCCCACGGGTGGCCCGACCCCGTCGGGGATGCCGCCGAGGTTGTCGTCGCGGACCTCGGGCCGACCGTGGCTGCGCTGCTCGAGCGCCTGAAGCCAGTGCACCGCGACGAGGCCTTCCTCTCGCGCCTGGAGGCGGCAGACGCCGCGCTCCACGGCGTCATCGAAAAAGTGCTCGGCGAAGAGCCCTTCGGTGAGGCCGCCGTCGCCAACGTGGTAGTCCGCAGCCTTCCCCCGGGCGCCACCCTCGCCGTGGGAAACAGCCTGCCGGTCCGCGAGCTCTCCCTCGTATGCCCCGGTGCCCTCGGCGACGTCACCGTCGTCTCTCAGCGAGGAGTCAGCGGCATCGACGGCCTCGTCGCCGGCGCGGCCGGGGCGGCCAGCGCCGCCGGGGCTTTCGCCAAGCCCACCTTGCTCTACCTCGGGGACGTCAGTTTCCTTCACGACGTGGGCGGGCTCATGGCGGCCCGGGGCATCGAGTCACCCTTCGTCGTCGTCGTCTCGAACAACGACGGGGGTCGCATCTTCGAACAACTCCCGGTCGCCACCGCCGACCTCCCCCGAGGCGCCCTCGAGCTCTTCACGACCCCCCACGGGCTCTCGTTCCGCCCCGCGGCGGAGCTCTACGGGCATCGCTACGCCGAGGTGACAGACGCCGGCGCACTACGCGCGGCTGTCGACCGAGGTCTCTCGCGCCCCGGGTGCACGGTCATCGAAGCGAAGATCCCACAATCGAGCGCGTCTCGGGAGTTGGACTCCCTCACCCGCGGCGCGGAGGAGGCGCTTGCGTCACTCCTGCTGTCGATGGAAGGCCTGACTTCGTGACCGTGCGCATTACTCTTCTGCACGGCTTCACCGGCGCGCCGGCGCGCTTCGACCGCCTATCGCCGATGCTCTCTGCGGCGAGCCGGGCCCTGCCACTCGCGCTGCCACTTGCACTGCCTCTTTTGGGCCACGGCGCCCCGGCTCCCGAGGTTTCGTCCTTCGACGGGGAGGTCGATCGCCTCGCCGTCGCGATCACCGCCGCCATGCCACGGGGCGAGCGCTGGGTGGTCGGCTACTCCCTCGGGGGTCGCCTGGCCCTGGGCCTCGCCGCTCGCCATCCGGAGCTCGTCGCCGGTGTCATCGCCGTGGGCGCTCACCCGGGCCTGGCCGACGTCGCGGCCCGGGAGGAGCGGCGCCGAGCCGACGCCGAGTTGGCGGATAACATCCTGAGCGGTGGGGTGCAGACCTTCGTCGATGCGTGGGAGAAAGCACCCCTCTTCCGGTCCCAGCGTGAGCTGCCGGCCGCACTGCTCGCGTCGCAGCGTCGGGTGCGGCTCTCTCACTCGCGTGAGGGGCTTGCGCGTTCCCTCCGGATCCTCGGCCTCGGCGCGATGGGGGACCTCCGCCCAGCCCTCGCCCGGTCGTCGGTCCCGGTACACTTGGTCACCGGCGCCTTCGACGAGAAGTTCTCGAACCTCGCCAGAGGTTTCTCTGACGCGGCCTCCCACACCGTAGTCGAGGGCGCGGGCCACAACGTATTGCTCGAGAAGCCCGAGGCCCTCGCCGACATCGTCGAGGCGTTGACCCGGGATCATGCCTCGCCGCACCGAAGCCTAGAGGCCCGGCCGTGACCGCTGGGGCTACGGCGGCCGAGCACCCGGGAGACGAACCGAGCGCGCTTCCGCGTCCTTCGAGCGCCGGCGCTTGGCTCCTCGCCGCTCGCCCGAAGACGCTGACTGCGGCGGTCGTGCCGGTCGCTGTGGGCACCGCCTGCGCCCAGGCTGCGGGCAGCGTCGCAATCTTGCCGGCCCTCGCCGCCCTCTTCGGTGCGATAGGCATTCAAATCGGGACCAACTTCGCCAACGACGTCTTCGACTACGAAAAGGGCGCCGACACCGAAGACCGCCTCGGCCCGACCCGCGCCGTGCAAGCGGGTTTGCTCAGCCCGGCGCAGATGCGTCTCGGCATGCTCGTTTCTTTCGGCCTGAGCGCCGCCCTCGGCGTCTATCTCATCGCGGTCGGCGGCTGGCCCATCGTCGTCATCGGCGTGCTCTCGATCCTTTCGGGCATCGCCTATACCGGCGGCCCTTTCCCCCTCGGGTACAACGGCCTCGGCGACATCTTCGTGATGATCTTCTTCGGCTTCGTCGCCGTGATGGGCACGACGTGGGTTCAGCTACACGAGATCACTACCCTGTCGGTGTATGCGTCAATTCCCATTGGCGCTCTGGCCACCGCGATTTTGGTCGTGAATAACCTTCGCGATCGCAATACCGACGCCCGCGTCGGCAAGCGTACCCTTGCCGTGCGCTTCGGGCGCCGCGCCGCCATCGTCGAGTACGCGACGCTCTCGAGCGCGGCCTTTGCGGTGCCCCCGCTGCTGGTCGCGTTGGGCCTCGCCGGTTGGCCCGTCCTCGCTCCGCTAGCGACGGCCCCCCTCGCGCTGGTATATGCCCTCAGGGTGGCTCGCCTCGAAGGCGAGGACCTGAACCCGCTGCTCGGTGCGACCGCCAAGTTGCTTCTCCTTTACGGTCTGCTTTTCTCCATCGGTCTCGCCTTCGGCTCCCCGTCCGGTCTGCCCTCCTTGCTGTCCTCCTTGCCCCCATGAAGATCACCCGCGCCACCGTCTCCACCGTCTCGGGCACCATGCCAACGGTGAGCGGGAACGCGCGGGCGCATTGGACCGAGCGCCGCGGGTTGCACTTGCGCCTGATGGACGAAGACGGCCGCGTCGGGCACGGCGAGGCGAGCCCCCTCCCGCACTTCTCCCCGGACAATCTCGAGGGCGCCCGGGCCGCTCTCGGTAGCCGTCCCTGGGAGGCTCTCACGGAGATCGACGAGGCGGCCCCGCTCACCACTCAGCTCAAGCATCTGCTTCGCGAGGTCGACCCGGGTCTGCCGTCCGTGCGTTTCGCCGTCGAGACGGCGGTCCTCGACCTCTACGGTCAGCGCCACGCGCGCCCCGTGTGGGCGATCCTCTCGGAGGATTCGGCGGCGCATCCGGTACCCCTCGCAGCGACGCTGACCCAGATCGAGCCCCGCGACGTATTGGTCGCCGTCCGCGCCGCCCGGGCCCGGGGCATCGACACGATCAAGCTGAAGGTCGGCCGCCCTGACCGGTTCCAGGCGGAGCTCGATCTCATCAAGGTGATCCGGCGGGAGTTCCCGCGGCTCACCATCCGCGTGGACGCGAACCGCGCCCTTGCGGCCCGAGATCTGCCTCGCATGCTCGAGATGCTCGCCGAGGCCGGGGTCGATCTGTGCGAAGAGCCGAGCGTCTTCGAGGCGGTGATCCGACTTCGAGATGTGCCCCTCTCCCTCGCCTTCGACGAGAGCCTCATCGGCCCCGAGGGCGACGCGCGCCTCTCGACCCTCGGTGAACTCGGTCTCCTGGGCGCGGTCGTGCTGAAGCCGATGACCCTCGGCGGGGTGCTCCGATGCCAGGAAGTTTCCCGTCACGCACGAGCCGTCGGAGCCCAGTGCATCATGAGCCACACCCTCGACGGGCCGATCGCCCTCGCGGCGACGGCGGCCCTCGCGGTGGTCCTGCCGCGGCCCCGGGTCGCGGCGGGCCTCGACGCCCACAGTGGCCTCGGGACCTGGCCCGACGTCACCCTTCCGATGCTCGGTCGGGCGGCTATCAATCCGGTCGACGAGCCCGGGCTGGGGTTGCCCGACGGCATCGATTGGGGATGACGCTCTCCGTTCGTCGGGCGGCCGAGGCCCGCGGCGCGGCCCCGGCCCTGGTCTTCGATTCGGAGACGCTGACCTGGGACGAGGTACACCGAGCGTTGCCCGCGATTGAACGTGAGCAGGCGGCGCTCACGCTGGTCGCCGGTCGAGACCGGGCGACCATTCTCTCCATCTTCGCCGCCATCGACGCGCGTTTGCCGTTTGCGCCTCTTCATCCCCGGGCGACGCCGGACGAGTTGGTCGCCATGCGTGCGGTGCTCTCGAGTCTATCCGACCTGTCCGGCGTGCCCGACGTACCCGACGTACCCGACGTGCAGGCGGGCGGCGATGCTTCGGATGAGGCGCCGTTGGCGTACGTCTTCACCTCCGGCAGTACCGGCGCGCCTCGAGCGGCGATTCTCTCGCGACGGGCATTCATCGCCTCGGCCCGCGCGAGCGCCGACAACCTCGCCTACGGGCCTGGGGACCGGTGGCTCTTGGCGATGCCGCTCTCCCATGTCGGAGGGCTCTCGGTCCTGACGCGCACGCTGATGGCGGGCGCCACCGCCGTCGTCACGCCGGAGGGCCCGATGTCTGCGGAGGAGTTGGTCCGGCGCATGGCCCACGCCGAGGTGACCTACGCGTCTCTCGTGCCGGCGATGCTCACCCGGGTATTGCGCGCCGGCCTCGAAGCGCCGCCGGGCCTCCGGGCGGTGCTCATCGGCGGCGCCCCGGCGACCCGCGCGCTCCTGGCGGGCGCCCGAGAGGCCGGGTGGCCTGTCTTGCCTACCTACGGTTCGACCGAGACCTGCTCGCAGGTCGCGACCCGGGCCACCGGCGACGTGCTCGATACCGACGGACGGATCGGGCGGCCACTCCCCGGGGTGGACTTACGCATCGAGGATGGCGAGATCTACGTTCGCGGCCCGATGCTCTTCGACGGTTACATCGGTGCGACTTCGAGCCCAGAGGTCTCCGGCTTCGATGACGATGGCTACTTCGCCACCGGTGACCTCGGTGACCTCGACGCCGAGGGCGTGCTCTGGGTTCGCGGCCGCCGAAGCGAGCTCATCATCACCGGGGGAGAAAACGTATACCCGGCTGCCGTCGAGGCGGTCCTCAGCGCCCATCCCGAGGTGGTCGAAGCGTGCGTCTACGGACTCCCCGACGCCGACTGGGGAGAGGTGGTCGCGGCGGTCTATCGCAGCGCTACGGGACCTATCCCCGACCTCGACGACTGGCTGCGGGAGCGCCTTGCGCCCCATCGGCGGCCCAAACGCCTCAGCTGCGTCAATCACCTCGCCGAGCTTCCGAAGACCTCGAGCGGAAAGGTCGATCGGGCGGCGCTCCGGCGCCGCGCCCTCGAGGGTAGCGAGCCTGACGGGAGCGAAGACGGTGAGCCTTGAGCGTATTCGTCTGTCGGCGATCATTCCGACCTGGTGCGAGGCGGATGAAATCGCCGGGGCCATTCGCGCCGCCGCCCAGGTCGCGGATGAAGTCATCGTCGTCGACGCATCGAGCCCCGATGAGACCGCCGACCGAGCCCGGAGCGCCGGGGCCCGGGTGGTCACGGCGCCGAAGGGACGTGGCCCCCAGCTGGACGCCGGCGCCCGTGCGGCGGCGGGCGAGGTCTTGCTCTTTCTGCACGCCGATGTGCGCTTGCCCGCCGCGGGCCGCGCCGCCATCGACCGGGCCCTCGCCGACTCCGAGGTCCTCGGCGGCAACTTCCGCCTGGTCTTCACTCCGACGAGCCGTTGGTCCCGGGTCTTTTCCGCAGCGAACGATCTCCGTCGCCGGGCGCTGTCCATCTACTACGGCGACTCGGCGCTCTTCGTCCGCCGCCGGGTCTTCGAAGACCTGGGCGGCTTCGGAGAGCTCCCGGTCATGGAGGACTACGCGTTCATCCGTCGTCTCGAGGCCGCCGGGCGGACTGCTTACATCCGCGACGTCGAGGTCACGGCGAGCTCCCGGCGTTTCGCAGCGGCGCCGATCCGCACGGCGGTCATCTGGGGACTGATGCAGGGCCTCTACAGCTCTGGCGTTCCGGCCACCGTATTGAGCCGTATCTACGCCGACATCCGCTGAGCGGTTTTACGGGGCGGCGTTCGCCCAGTCGGTCTCGAAAGCAGCAGCAAGGGGCGCCACGGTCGCCTCGGCGGTCACCACGACCCCGACCTCGCGATTTCGCTCGAGGCTCGTCCAGCTCAGGTTCTCGCTACCGACAAACGCCATAGCATTGTCGGCGACGATAAGCTTTGCGTGGTTCTCCGGCGTCACCAGGATGCGCACGTCCACTCCCATCGCGACCAGCGCCGCCCGGGCCTCGTCGTTCGACGTGATCCACGCGGGGTCGGCGAGAATCACCCGAGTCTCGACCCCCGCCATCGCCCGGAGCCCAATCGCCCGGCGAACCTCGGAGTCGGTCAGGCTCAGTTGCTGCACGCGGAGCCGGGTCTCCGCCGAAGCGATGAGCGACAAGATTCGGGCCCGCGCGTTGTGCGGCGAAAGCACCAAGCGCGTGCACATCGCCGCAGCCGGATCCCCGGGACGCGCTTCGTAGTCGTGGTCGAAGACCTCGACGAGATCCGCCACGTCGAAGTCATCATCGAGGACCACCCCGTGATTGCGCTCCGTGTCCATCGAGTACGTATTGAGATTCGCGCTCATCACGATGGCCCGTGCTTCGTCCGCCACGATCACCTTCGGGTGGTAGTGCTCGAAGCTCGCCGGCCCGAAACGCACGTCGAGCCCTGCGCTCCGGAGCGTCGCCACGGGCCCGGTGTTCGCCTCCCGGTCCTCGTCCACCATCACCCGCACGTCCACCCCGCGCCCGTGGGCGGCCTCGAGGGCCGAGACCAACCGCGGGTCGTCTAGCTCATAGGCCGCCACGCGCAGCGTCGATGTCGCGCCATCGAAGAAAGCCACCAGCCGAGCCGCGAGCCCCGTGGGCCCGACAAACGCCTCCGGCGCCATCGCCCGTGGGTCGCGTTCGCTGCATGGCTCGGTTGTCGTGCCACCGTCCGAGCCCGCGTCCGGAGCGCCGACATCGGCGGTCGCGTCCGCTGCGGCATCGACACTGGCATCCACCGGAACCCGATCGCGCTCCCCGCACGCGCTCAACCCAACGAGCCCGAACACCGCGAGAGCGGTGGCCATCGTGCGCAGCTTTAGCTTCGGCAGCAGGGTCCCCATGACGTCGGGCAGAGTAGCCGTAGCCGGCCCGTCGTCCAGCCGGCGAGTCTCGCGATGGCGCCGTCCATACATCGTAACTCCTCGCCGTAGCCCCTTTCCGATCGGGTGCCGGTTTCCCCGGAAACATCTCCGCCGAAGACGTCCGCTCTCGTTACATCAACCGAGCCACGATGTAGTCGTAGTCAGGTCGCTCGCCCCGCCATTCGCTCTCGCACGAGCGGTGGTCGATCTTCGCCCCGGCGTTCTCGTTGGCGGCCTGGAGATCAGCGATGGCCTCGTTCTGGACCAGGGGCATCGGCGCGGCGAGAGCGATGTGGTGGCCCTCGGGATCGGCGAAGCACACGTTTCGCTCCTCATCGAGGGCGACGGTGAAGCCGCCCTCGTGCAGCAGGCGGTGGTGGGTGGGGCAGAGGGTTACGAGATTGGCGAGCTTCGTCTCGCCGCCGTGCAGCCAGTGCTCGATGTGGTGCGCGTCGAGCCATCTCTTGTGATCGCAGCCGGGGAAGCGGCAGGTCCGGTCCCGGACGCCGAGGGCCCGGCGAATCGCCGGAGGAATCGAGCGCGTCTTGCGGCCCACGTCGAGAGGAGCGCCATCGTCGTTCGTCAGCATGGGGACGACGCCCACGTCACAGGCGATGCGTCGCAGTGTTTCCGCGGAAAGCCGGGTTCCGTCCTCGAGTTCCGCGGTGCGTGCCCCGGCCAGGTCGTTCTCGGTGACGTGGATGAAGAGGGTCGCCCGGTCGCCCCCGTGGCGTTTCGGTTCGCCTGCGGTGGGGGCAGGGGAAGCGAGGGAGGAGTCCGCAAGCTTGATGAGGGCGTCGGCGCGGCTCGATCGCGGCGGGGGCGCGGCCTCTTGCGATGACGCTTCCGCGGAAACGTCCGGTGACGCCGTGGACGGTTCCGCGAGGTCTGACGCTTCCGCGGAAACGTCTTCGGGAGCACTCGTCACCGCGTCGTTTCCTCCGATAGTAATGGGGGAGCCGTCCCGAAGCGCATCGAGGGCCTTCATCACGAGGGCCGCCTCGTCGGGATGCAGCTGGGCCTCGATGCGGACGAGGTCGCCGTCGCCGCGCTTCTGGATCACCCATCGTTCGGCCTCACGCTCGGCTCGGGGCGCCTGGCCGACGGTCCGCAGGCCACGACAGATGACCTCGAGCTGGGCGGCAGTCGCGGTCTTCGCCGTAATGGACGAGCTTCGCCTCGTTGTCCGGGGTCGCGACGCGGGTCATCGCCCGGACCTTGGAGTAGCTCAGCTGGCCCTTCGAGAAGGCCTCGTCGATCTTCGGCAGATCCCCGAGGGCGCGAGCGACCCGCACTCGTTCCCGGGCCGTCGCCGGTGTCATCCCGCACTTCCAGGCGAGCCAATGAGCGCAGGATGCAATGCCCGCCCCGCGCCAATCCCCGCTCTCGTCGTAGGTGCGAATCAGCGTGAGCATGCGCTGGGTGGCGGCATCGATATGAGCCACGAGCGTGAGGAGCTCGCGCTCGATGGGGCTGTCACCCTCGTTATTGATTGCGTGCCTGAACATAATCACAGCATGCGTCGGCCGCGTACAAAGGCAACTGTTAATGCTCTTTGTTATGTGCGAAACGTGGCGCGTTTGTTGCGAGCCCGCGGCCGGCCTACCGGAGCATCTCGACGAGGGCGTCCATGGCCGGGGCGTAGTCGGATTGGCAAATCGAATGAATCGATGCTGCGGCGCCGCGCTCGTCGAGCTGTCGGCCGAGTTCGACCATGCGTCGGGGAGGAAACGCGAAGCCGCGCCCGGCGACGTTGCATGAGGGCCTGAGTCGAGTCGGGATGTCTGGGTCGATCTGCTCCTGCATTCCGGGGTGCGCCAGGATGGAGGCGAAGCCGGTCCCCACAGCGTCGGTCGGCACGCCCGAGATGAGCAGGTAGTGGAGTCGCCGCGGGTCGCGGCCCGCGAGAAGCCCGTCGGTGTATCGCTCCACCGGCTGAAGCGCATCTGGATACCGGAAGCAGCGGAGGTTGAAGTCGCCCGTGTACACGGAACTCGCGGGGTTCGCGATCTCCGGGTCGAGGGCCGAGCAATCCCCTTCCTCCGAGAGGATGACGACCGCCACGTCCGCGTCGGGCCGCAGAAGCCCAGCGTTGATGCCGTCGGCGTGGCCCATGGTCCCCATCCCGAACGTCCCATCGAAGCGGCCACTCGGCCCCTGGGTTGATGGAGTCGCGGCCTTGAGCATTGCTTCGAGGGTCTGTTCCAAACCGCATCCGCCGGTTCCCACGACGCCGATACACCCGGCGTCCAGGGCGAAGCTCCCGGAGTTGTCGCTAGCCGGCGAATACTCGATGAACGAGGGATAGCGGGCCATGCAGCCGTCGATGGCGGTGTTTCCTGTCGTTCGCAGTACGCCGTCGTCGCCGAAGTTCGGTTCGCTACACGTCGGAACGGCAAAACCCCCGGTTCCCATGTCGGTGGTGATGAAGCCCACGTGAATCGAGTCATAGAGGGGGCTGAGATCAGCGAAGAGCTTCGGGAAGGACAAGTACAGCGACACCTGCTCCTCGGTCATCGAGCCGGAGTTGTCGACGACGAAGAGCAGGTCGAGTTCGTCCGTGTCGACGAGGGGCGGCAGGGCGCTGTCCCGGCTGCCGTCGACGGGACCCGCGGAATCCACGCTCGCGTCGCCCCCCGGACCGCCATGGCTGGCCGAACAGCCCACCACGGCCGAAAGCACCAGAATGAGCGCGGCCCGTCGCACGTACCGAGGCCTACGGTCGCCCATCTACTTCTGCCCGCGCGCCGCCTGTGCGGCTACAAAGGCCTTCGCCTGTTCGAGCCACCTCAGGCGTTCGACGTAGCTGAGCCGCAGCCACGCCGCGCGCTGGTCTTCCTCGTGGCCTGCCCAACCGCGCGGAAAGCCGTCGTCCTTTGGACTAGGGCTTTCGCTCGAGTCGCTCGGCGATGGCTTCGAGGTGTCGGACATCTTCCAGATCTTTGGCACGACCGGCTGCTCGTTTCAAATCGACGAGGTCCCGTCGCACCGATCCAGCCTGAGAGCCGCTCGCCTACGAGTCAACGTCGCCCCGGATTAGAAGAGGGTGACTGGGCCTAGCATGTCGACGGCTGCGAGTTGTTTGCGGTCGGACTCGAGGCGGGCGACTTGGAAGATGCGGGCGGCGGCGTAGGCGCCGAGGAGGATGGCGAAGGCGACGCCGAAACCGAGGGCGGCCCCCGAGAGCCAGTGGGTCGAGCCGTAGCGGGCGACGACGGCGCCGGTGAGCGCGGAGAAGGCGACGACGGCCCAGAAGGGGGCGACGTGGTGGCTGATGGCGCGCCGGGTCGAGGGCACGCGGACGATTTCGATGGCGGCGTTGCCCACCGCGAGGAGGGTGGCGACGGTGAAGAGGCTGTAGCCGACGAGGACCGCGCCGATGACGGGCAGGGTCCAGCCCCCCGGGGGGGTGAAGGCCGGGCCGAAGGTCGTGACCGAGAGCCAGGACACGTAGACCCCGAGCAATCCGAGGGCGCGCAGGCCGGTCCGGCGGGCGACGTGGATTCGGGGGACTAGGTCTCGGGCGCGCATTCTTACTCGTCCGAAAAGCATCGTACGTGCCAGGGTAGGCTGCCGCGGGATCGTTGGGCAATTTTCCGGCCTTCGCCTGGCGCCAGCGGGTAGCGCCGTTCACACCGAGAACTCCAGTCCTCGATCCGGGGTTCCGGTCAGGCCGTCGAGAGGGGGCCCAAACGGCGGTCAGGTGACCTTCAGGGCCCACTGACCGGACTTGCGCTTCTGGGCTGGGATGAGTTTTTCGCTTCGAGAGGCGACCTGGTTCCGGCCCCCCTCCTTCGCTTCGTAGAGGGCATCGTCGGCGGCTTCGACGAGGCTCGCGGGCTCGCGGTTGGGTCCCGGGATCACGGTCGCCACGCCGATGCTCACGGTCACGTGGGAGGCCGCGCCCGAGTCCGAGTGGGGTATTTCGAGGGAAGCGACCTGGTCCCGGAGCCGCTCGGCGGTGACCATCGCCGCGTCGTGATTTGTTTCGGCGAGGACCGCCACGAACTCCTCCCCGCCGTAGCGGGCGACCATGTCCGTCGCCCGCTGGAGCGCCCCCTTCAGCGCCTGGGCGACCGCTTTGAGGCAGTCGTCCCCGGCGAGGTGCCCGTAGCTGTCGTTGAACCGCTTGAAGTGGTCGATGTCGGCCATGAGGATCGAGACCGGCGTGCCCGTTCGGCTCGCGCGTCGCCACTCACGCTCGAAGACCTCGTCGAACTGACGCCGGTTCGCTATCTGCGTGAGGCCGTCGAGGCGTACGAGCTGCTCGAGGAGCACTGTCTTCTTGGCCAACTCTTCGCTCGCCGCCTCGGCCTTGGCGGCGAGGAACTGGTTTTCGAAGCCCGCCGTCAGAGCCCGGGTCGAGGTCTCGCGCATGGTGACCGCGAGGCGGAGGGTGAGCGCGAGGTAGAGGAGAGCGAGGAAGCCGATGATGATGTGCGCCGTCGTTCCCTCGGAGACGAAGCGTGCCGCGAGGGGCAGGATCGCGAGGATTCCGAACGAATAGGAGGCCGCCCGGACCGGGGCGTAGCCGATGATGGCGGCGGCGCTCAGGCCGACGACGGTCATCGGGAGGATCACCTGGTGTAGCGTCGAGTCGGGCCAGAGCAGGTATACCCCGACGCCCCAGGAGAGGGCGGTCCCCGCGATGAGCCCGAGGTTGATGCGGGCCCAGCGCTGCACCCGGTCCCGGCCCACGCCCTCGCCCTCGTCGGTGACGGTGTAGGCGAGGAGCAGGCGCCCGATCTGGAGCGCGAGGAGCAAGCCGAGCCAACCGAGGAGCGTGCCCTGGGGAGCCTCCCCGTAGAGCCCCGCGGTGACGAAGATCCCCGCCAGGCTCGAACCGACCGCCCCGGTGCCCCCCTGTTCGAGCAGATCCCGAGCCTGGGCCTCCCGGACCCGGCGCCCGACCTCGATCATGCTGTCCTGGCTGAGGGGCTCGTGCATCCGCCAGGATATCTTCGCTCTCCCCGGAGCAAGGGGCAACGCTAGCGTTCCCGGCCATCTGAACCGCCCTCGATCGGGCCGCGTTTGCACGACTTCCACGCCCGTGCTTGGCTTCGCGCGATGAGTATTCACGTACGGATCGAGGGGCTCGTGGCGAGCGACGAGGTTGTCCTCTTCATGAAGGGCTCCCGGGCCCAACCGCAGTGCGGCTTCTCGGCGAAGGTGGTGGACATCCTCGATGACTACCTCGACGAATATGCCACCGTGGACGTGCTCGCGGACGCCGCGATCCGTGAGGGGGTCAAGGCCTTCTCGGACTGGCCGACCATCCCCCAGCTCTACGTGAAAGGGGAGCTCGTCGGCGGCTCGGACATCGTCCGCGAACTCAAAGAGAACGGCGAACTCGAGGGCATCCTCGGCTGTGGCCCCCTCGC
>QMMC01000197.1 GCA_003647065.1 Deltaproteobacteria bacterium
CCGGAACCCTCTCGCCATGCCCCCCAGCCGCCCGGCACTCCTCCCCGCCATCCGCGACGAAAGCGGGGCACCCGCCCCTTCCCCTCCCCTCCGGGGCGCCAGCCCCCTACCGCCCCCACGGGCTCGAAGCTCGGCGCGGCGCCGCTTTTCGGGGCGTCGGCACCCTTCCAGGACTCGGGCGGGCCGAGGCGGGCGGAAGTGTCGATCGATGTCGGCGAATACGCGCCGCGATCGAAGGGCCGCCCCGACTTCCAGAGCGACGACGACCGCCACGAGACCGTGGGCGTCGCTTTTCGGGCCGGGCCGGCGGTCCTCATGGCTCCTCCCGCGCCTTTGGCTCCGATAGACGCTCCCCCCAGCGCCGGCAGCGCCGCCCACGCTCAAGCAGAGATCGCCGCCATGGCCGATCGCATGGTCACTTCATTTTCCGTGGGCCGCATCGGGCGAGGCGGCCGAGACGGGCACACCGTCCGCATGAGCCTCGCCCTCGGCGCACACGGCAAGGTCGACGTCGAACTCGAGCTCCGCGGGGATGAGCTGACGGTCAGCCTCTGTCCCGACGGCCCCTGCACTGCGGAGACCGCTGACCTCTCCGCCGCCCTCGAACGGCACCTCGGCGTCGACGTCACCATCCGCTGACGTCCTCACCAGCCGCGCTCCGAATTCCTCGGTCAGGGGTCATGAGATGTGCTGTAGAGCGCATCTCATGACCCCTTCGGTCGGCTTTCGGGCGGGGCCGGCACGTCTGCCGCGTTGCCGAAGCTTGAAATGCCTGCTGGCATTCCTGCGCTTCGGCGCCTTGCATCCGCACCAACCGCGCCCCGAATTCCTCGGTCAGGGGTCATGAGATGTGCTCTAGTCCTCTCCGATGCGGACGACCCGCGAGCCGGCACCCTACCCGTACGACCGCCTCCGGCGCGTCTCTCGGCAGCGGCTCCCGTGGCTTCGGCGTGCGGCCCGGGCCGTCGGCGCCATCGACACCGCCGGTCTGCGCGACGTCGCAGGAAAACTCCTCGGCGCAGACCTCACCATCGAACCGTCTGCCCTCGAGGTCTCCCCCGAAGGCGGCATCGGAGCGGCGCTCTCGGACCCCCTCGTCGCCGTGGTCCTCGCCCGGGACGACGGATCCCCCGGGGGACGCGCCGCCATCGAGATCGACCCTCACTTCGCCGCCCGCTGCGTCGACCGGGCCCTCGGGGGAGGCGCCCAAGACGGACGGGACGCCCAACTCGTCGCACCGCCGACAACGCCCATGGGCCACGCCGAACGGGGCGTGCTCGCCTTCGTGGCCGCCCGCCTTCTCGCCGCCAGCAACGCTCCCTTCGTCGTCCTCGGTGTGGTCACCACCCCCACGGCCCTCGTCGGCGCCCTCGGAACCCGGCCCATCGCGGCGCTCCCCGCGTCCCTCGGGCTCGGTGAGGCGTCGGGCTTCGCCCGGGCGTGGCTGCCCGAAGGCATGCTCGACGCCGCCCAGCTCGCGCCGCGACGCGACCTCTCCCGCCTGGGCGCCCTGCCCCTCGAGGTCTGCCTCGACGCCGCCTGGGGCACCATCACCCGAGGTGAACTCGAAGATCTTCGCGTCGGCGACGCGGTGCTCCTCGACGACGGGTGGCTCAAAGCCGACGGCGCCACGTTCCGCGGCGACGTCCGAGGGCAAATCGCCGGGGCTCGACGCATGACCCTACGGTGCGCCCTCGAAGACTCTGCTCTTCGGGTGAAGCTCATCGACGTCACCGAAGAGCCAGCCGTGAGGGAGGGAAGAGTGATGGACCCCAAAAGTACCCGAGAGAGTACCCAAGAGAGTGCTTCCGAGATGGCCGACCATACAGCCGAAGTCGCGGCAGACCGGGCCGGCGACGCGCCCATCGAGGTCGCCGTGGAGATCGCCCGCTTCACTCTGCCCCTCGCGGAGATTGCGGGGCTCGCGCCCGGCGAGGTCCTCGTCACCGGGAACGCCCTCGGCGAGCGCGTGACCCTCCGGGCCAACGGCCGGGCGGTCGCCTCCGGCGAGCTCGTCGACGTCGACGGCGAAGTCGGCGTGCGCATCCTGTCCCTGGCCGCCGGCTGACCCCGGTGTTCGAAGACCTCGCCTACCTGAAGTGGGCAGAGCGCCACTACCGCTCCGTCCGGGTGAACCTCGCGGCGAGCGGTATCCCCGACGCTCCAGCCGCGATGCTCTCGCCGCACGCGTCCGCGGGTACGCCAGGGCCGTCGGGCTTGTCGGGCTTGCCCGGCCTGTCGGATTGGTCGCACTGGACGGCCTTCCGCGACGGGCTAGCGGCGCGCTACGACGTGCCGAGCGCCGAGGTGCTCCCGACCCTCGGCACCTCCCAGGCGGTCTTCCTCGCCTGCGCCAGCCTCCTCGAAGCCGGCGACGAAGTGATCGTCGAGACCCCGACCTACGAGCCCCTGGTGCGCGTGCCAGAGGCCCTCGGGGCCGTCGTCACCCAGGTCCCACGGCGCAGTTCCCGGGCCTTCGACCCGGACCCCGAAGAGGTCCTCGCCGCGATGACGCCGCGAACCCGCCTCGTCATCTTGTCGAGCCCCCACAACCCCACCGGCCACCGCGTCTCGGACACCACCCTCGAAGCGATCCACGAAGCGTGCCTCGAACTCGACGCCTGGCTCCTGGTCGACGAGGTGTACGGCGATTTCGGTCCTCGCGCGCCGACCACCGCGCGCAAGGTCGGCGAGCGCGTGCTCGCCGCATCGAGCTTCACCAAGTCCTGGGGCCTCCGCTGGGCCCGGGCTGGCTGGCTCATCGGCCCCGCATCGTTCATCGAAGACCGGGCCATGACGGCGCTCCGGCACACCGCCGGGCAAAACGGGACGGCCCACGTCGCCCTGGGCGTCGCAGCCCTCGAGGCCCAGGAAGCCCTCGACGAGCGTACCCGGCACATCGTCGGTGACGGCCGGATGATCGTCGACCGCTGGGTCGCCGCCCACGACGCCCTCTCCTGGCGCGTACCGCCCTTCGGGCTCTACGGCTGGGTGGAGGTCGCAGGGGCCATCGACGTCCGGGCCCGAGTCGAACGCGCCTACGCCGACCAGGGCCTACTCGTGGCCCCGGGGGAGTTCTTTGGTCCCGAACGGTCGGCCTTCCGCATCGGATGGACGATGGACGACGACCGCCTCGACGAGAGCCTCGCGCTCCTGGCTCGAGTCCTCGAGGTCTGAGCCCGTTTGCGGGCGTGCTCAGTCTACGATCGCGAAACGCAGTTGCCGCTCGGCGCCGTCGCGCCGATAGTCGACGAGCAACTCGGAGACGACGCGCAGCGAACTCCACACGTGCAGCGCCTGCTCGGGACGCTCGATGGGCAGACCGTTGACCGAGGTCACGACATCGCCGGGGAGGAGGTCGACGACGCGCATGCGTTCGTCATCGGGATAGAGGCTGACGATGCGGAAGCCCACAAAGCGCCCGCCTTCGAGCTCCGGCTCGGTTTCGACCCCTTGAAGGAAACGGCCGAGGCCCGCGTCGAGGACCGCAGCGAGGGCGACCCGAGGGATCTCACCTTGCGTCGAAGGCGGCGGCGGCGGCGGCTCCGGGGCGATGGCCTCGGGCGGCGGTTCGGCGGCGCTCTGGGTCCCGCGAGGGGGGGCTCCGCCACCGCAAGCGGAGGCCACGAGAAGCACGAGGAGCATGAAAATCGACCAAAGGCTGACGCGCATGAGTCTGGTGTAGCCCCCGCAGATCCATCGGCACAATTTTCGACGTCGTCCGCCGCCGAGATGCGACGCCGAGATGCGACGCCGAGATGCGCCGCCGAGTCGGCCCTCAGGCCTCGTTGCGGAGGACCGCGACGTGGTGCCGAATCTCTTCGGCGACGGTCTCCATCGGACGGTTCGCGTCTACGTGCACGATATTGTCGTCGGGAAAGTACTTCTCGATGTTGGCGTAGAAGCGCCCCAGGGTCTCCTGGAGCTCCCCATCGTCGTACATCTCGTGGCCAGCGCCGCGGCTCTGGCGGCGCTCCGCAGCGACCTCCGCGGGCACATCGAGGACCAGCGTGAGGTGAGGCCTCCGGGCGTGGCGGTTCAGCTCACGAACCCAGTTCACCACTTCCTCGGTGCCGCCGCCGGTGGTGGATTGATACGCCACCGAAGAGAAGTCGTAGCGGTCGCTCAGGACCGTGACCCCGTCCATCAGGTTGGGCACGATCGTCGCTTCGCCGTGGTCCATGCGGTCCGCCGCAAAGAGCAGCGCCATCGTGGTCCACGAAGGCGGCCGGCCGCCGCGCATGCCCGGGACGACGATGCGCCCGGTCAGAATCTGGCGGAGCAACATGCCCACGGGCCCATCGCTCGGCTCCCGGGTCGTACGCACCGGAAGCCCGCGCGACTGGAAGTGCCCCTCGAGGAGCTTGGTGTGGGTCGTCGTCCCGGCACCGTCGACGCCCTCGAGGACGATGAAGTTGCCCTCGATCATTTGCTCTGCTTCATGGCTAGGACTCGTTCCCGATGACCGCGAGCTTTTCGATCGAGATCGATAGCAAGACCGTATCTCCGATGGCGGAGATGTGTTGCACGTCGAGGTGCATGGTCTTGGTGCCCATCAAGGGGACCTTCATGTTCAGGTCTTCGAGGGACTCGCGCCGAAGCTTGAGCTCGAAGGAGCGCACCTTGAACTCGTCGAGGTCCACGTCGAGGCCTACGACGACCCCGACTTCGCGCCCTTGCTGGGCAAAGACCTTCTTGCCCTCGATATCGCAGCAGTTTGAGCTCGCCATTGGGCGCAAATCTACCGCGGACACGTGGCCCTTGGAAAGCAGTTCAATCGGGGCCGTATTCGGAGCAGGCGCGGCGCCCCATGGTGCGGCCGATGGTGCGGATGGATTCGGTCCAGTCGGCCTCGCAGAGGCTCGCGACGACGGACTGACCAGCAAACGCCCGGGCCAGGCCGACGACCCGCCGGGGCGGAAAGGCAAACTCTCCCCCGGCTACGTTGCAGGAGGGCGCGAGGCGACTCGGCATGGAAGGGTCGAGGCGCTCTTCCATGCCCTCGTCGGACAGAATCCGGTCGATGTCCGCCGCCTCGGTCACGCCGTCCGGGGCGAGGCCCGGCGGTACGCCGACGATGGCCGCAAACGTGAAGAGGTCTGGCCGGTCTGCTCGCAGGCTGCGGAAACCGTCGACGTAGCGTTCGACGGGATGGAGCATCCCAGGGTTGCTGAAGCAGCGCAGGTTGAGATCGCCCTCGGCGGTCTCCGATGTGGGGTTGAAGACCTCGGGGTCCCTCGCTGAACAATCGTCTTCGTCGGTGAGCACGATCACGCCGAGCATCGAGTCGGGGCGCAGGAACCCCGCGTTCGCGCCGTCGCCGTGGCCCGGAGTGCCGGCCGCAAAGGTGATGGGCGCGCTCCGGGGGGTGACGGCCTTGAGGGCCGCGTCGAGGGGCTGCTCGAAGCCGCACCCGCCGGTGCCGACGACGAGGGAGCACGTCGCCTGAAACGCGAACTCCCCGGCATCTTCGGGGGTCTGATAGGTCAGGAAGGGCGGCACCGAAGCCGAACACCCCGCGATGGCGGTATTGCCTACCGTATTCAACACACCGTCGTCTCCGAAGTTCGGCTCGAGGCACGTGGGGACCGAGAACCCGCCGGTGCCCATGTCCGAGGTGACCACGCCGAGGTGAATGTCGTCGATCGGTGGATAGTCGGGGACGCCGTCACCGTCGTCGTCCGGGGGATTCAGGAGCGCGTCTAGCAGATTCGGAAGTTCTTCCGCGAGGGCTGCTTGCTCGTCGTAGGTCGAATTCGAATTGTCGATGACGAAGAGCAAATCGACCGCCGACGGCACCTCGCACTTTCCAGTCGGCAAGACGACCGAACCATCCCCCGGCACCGCCGAGTCCGCCCCGCCATCCACGCGGCGCAGCCCGCCGTCCTCTTCGAGCACGAAGGACCGCGTACAGCCGGCGCCCAGAACGACGAGGAGGGCGAGACACGCCAGCGTCGGCGGGCCTTTCACGGAGAGCAATGTCCCGCTTCGCCGAGACGGCACAGGGCCCTCTCGACGCGCCCCGCGTGGGCGCCGGCGGGGGCGAGGACGAGATAGTCCTGGTAGGCCGCCTTGGCCGCGTCGGAGTCGTGCATTTGACGCTCGAAGAGGCGGCCCATCGCGAAGAGCGCGTTTTGGGCGCCCATGGACCGGCCCCCCGCATCGGCCGCTCGACGGTAAGCCGCGACGGCCGATGGGAAGTCGCGCTGGGCCGTAAACGACTCGGCGATGAGGGTATGGGCCCGGACCCGGTGGTCGGCCCGGGACGCGCTCGACGCCACAGCTTGCAAGATGCGCCGCGCGCCGCGGTGATCTCCCCGGTCAAGGGCGGCTTCCGCCTGGCCTAGGCGGTCGGAGATCGACGGAGGCGCGTCCGCCGCTTCGGAGCCCTCGGCGGGCGCCAGCGATTCGTCGCCCTCTGGGTATCCCTGATGTTCTTGCAGCTCCCCCGGGGGCACCGTGTCGTTGGCGGCGGGCACAGTGGCAGCGGCACCGAGGGACGCCGGGTCTTGGCCCGAACCTCCGAGCTCGACGGCCTCGTCGGTCGCTCGGGTCCCAGCCTGATCCGCCGCGACCGTCACCTGCTCCCCGGCCTCGACGAGACGCGGCACGCCGCCGGCCCGCGCGGTGACCCGGACCGTGCCTTCGACCGTCGACACCCGAGTATCGCCCTTGGCGTCGACGGCCACGCTGAACACGGTCCCGACGACGTCGATGTGAGCGATGTCGGTCGTGACGCGCAGGGTCTGGTCACCGGTTCGCAAGGGATGCAGTTCGATGTCGACGGATCCCCGAGACAGGTAGACCTCGACGCGATCACCATCGACGCGGTCGAAACGCACCGTCGACCCCGGGGTCACATCGACCCGGGCATCGGCGACACGCACCTCAATGCGCTCTCCGTCGTCGGTCTCGAGCTCGGTCCCCGCCTCGATGTCGCCCCGGTCGACGGTCTCCCCCGCCTCGTGACGGAGGAAGGTGGCCGTGACGCGATCACCCGGCCCGTTCGCCTCGTCGATGCCCGCAGCCCAAACCAGCGCGGCAGCCGCGGCAGCCGCGGCGATGGTTCCGATACCGATGGCGCCCCAGGGACGCCGGACGGAGGAAACCTCCTCTTCCTCGTATTCATGTTCTGCCGTCTCGACCGCGAACGGCGTATCGGCAATTTCCAAGTGCCTCCCCGCGGCAACCGCAGCGAGGAGGTTTTTTTCCATTCGGGCGCGGGTCACCTCGTCGAGCTCGGGCTCCTGCCCAAGTAGCTCGGCGATGCGATCGCTCCCGCTATGCGGCGGCTCCATCATCCCCTCCGACTCCCTCACTCCCAGCACTCCCCGACACGATCGTATCGAGGCGCTTCCGCGCGGCTTTGAGGCGCGCATGAAGCGTGGAGATGCCTACCCCAGTCATCTCCTTGATTTCCTTGAACGTGTAGCCCTCGACCGCATAGAGCACGAAGACCGAGCACTGGTCCGGCGTGAGCTCTTCGAGGGCGGCTCGGGCTTCCTTGATCGCGTGGTGCTGCGTATCCGGGCGGCCGGCGGCGCGGCCGACGCCCACCGACTCGGTCACCGTCTTCCAGCGGTTCCGGCGGTACCGGGACCGGGCCTGGTCGAGGGCTCGGCGAGTGGCGATGCCCGTAATCCACGTCGAGACCTTGGACCGGCCGTCGAACCGCGGAGCGCCCTTGATGGCGGCGAGAAATACCTGCTGCACGACATCTTCCACATCCGGGTCGTCGGCACCGAGAATTCGCGAAACCGTCCGGTGGACCCGGTTCAAATGAGTCCGAAAAAGCCACCGAACCGCGCTCTCCTGGCCCGCACCGGCCCGTCGTAATAGCTCAAATTCCTCTTGGATTTCCGGGTCTTCCCTCAACTGCAGGACCCGGGCTTCATTTCGTCCCACGTCGCTGGGTCGCTCGTCCTCGTCGCCATTTCCAACGTCGTCCACAGAATCACCATAGCTCACGGCCGGAGCCGCAGTGAGGTTCCAAGCCAGGGAGTCCATAAATCCTCGAGGAGCACCACCTCGCCATAGCGAATGAACTGGGACCGGGTGAGGGCGAGATCGACCCCCGCCTCGAGGACCCACTCGAAGCGCGGCACGAAACGCCAGGCGACCTCGAGGCTCCCCCGGAGTCCGAGATTGGAGACCGTCTGGCCGAGTTCCGTACCCTGGACCGTCGCATTTCCGATGCGCGTGAGCAGCCCGAGGGACACGCCGGGGATGAAGGTATCCCCGAAATCGGGCCGATACTGACCGCGCACGGCGATGTTCACGGGGCGGTAGGAGATGACGGCGCCGTCCCGGGCCACGTGCTCATCGGCCAAGAGCGGCAGGTCTCCTTCGATGACCACGCAGTTCCGGCCGAGACAGAGCCCGAGGCCGGCCCCCGGACCGATGAGGAACTGATTGCGGGTCGGCGAGTAGCCGATGAGTAGTCGAAAATAGATCGTCGGCTTGGCGAGGGCCCCGACGGGTTCCACCCGGGGGATGGGGATGAGCGTGTAGTGCGAGCGTCCGGCACTGTCGGCCTGGGCGTTCCGGTCCGATTCCGTGGGGCCGTCCCGGGCCGCGTCCTGAAGCGCCTCGATGGCGAGGGCGATGGCGCGCACGGTGGCGTCTCGGTTGGGCTCGTCCGCTTCGATCTCGGTGAGATAGCTGAGGCCTTCGTCACCGCCGAGAACGACGATGACGTGAGCGCCGTCGTCCTTCCAACCGAGGCCCACGTGATGCTGAGGAACCGCCTCGAGCAAGCCCGGGGGGGGAGCGTCTCCAACCTCGACGAGCAGACCGGTCCGGCGCCGGAGCGTCTGGGCGACCCGGTTCGCGACCTGCCGCAGCTGGCGCTCGGGGCGCAGGACGAGGGGCTCTTCGGTTGGTGGGTCTTGGGCAGACTCTTGGGCAGACTCTTGAGCACGAACGCTCGTTGGCGTGGCGACGAGGGCCAGCCAGAAGAGCCACGCAACCGAGGTCATCCGCGAGAGCACGGCTAGAGGCTAACCCCAGATGGGGTCCGCCGAGGCTCAGAACTTGTAGCTGAAGCCGAGCTGGAAATAGAGCTGGGTATCCTCGTTGCCGAGGTCGAAGAGGTCGCCGAGCATGCGACGCTTATCGCCGGCGAGAACGCCTTCCATCAGAGCCCAGACGTTCCAGTGACGGCTGAGGACGAGGTCGAGGGCGCCGCCGAGGCGGACCCGAGCCAGGTCCTGTCGGCCGCCGGGCAGTTCACCGGAAGCCGCGGCTGCGGTGCCTATGCTGACGAAGTCTTCACGGAGCTTGCACGCCTCCGCCTCCGCCGTCGCGGCACTGCCACTCCCGTCAGCACCATACGTCTGCCGGATGAAGTCATCGCCGAACTGCGAGTAGAGCAGGCAGCTGCTGTCGCTCCCGAGGTTGTGGTAGCTGTCGCTCATGAAGTCGACGCCCAGCCAGAGGCTGAACGCGCCTGCATCGCTGAAGTGAAGCGTGCCGATAGCTTCGAGGCTGAAGAAGAGGCTGTTGGTCGAGTGATTCTCGAGGCGGGCGTTCTCCCCGGCGGGGAGAGGCATGCCCTCGTTCGAGACAGGACAGTCACGCCCGGTGGGCATTCCCGTCGGGGTCATTCCTTCGAGGCACTGCTCCTCCCAGAGTTCATCTTGTGAGTGTGATCCGTCGGGGCCGAGGCCGCCGCCGAAGCGGGCCTGCACACCCACCGAGAGCTGGCGGATGGGCCGAATGCCGGCCTTCACCCGCCCTTCGAACTCGGTCAGGCGCCCGAAGGTGCGGACTCCGAAGCCGCCCTCGAGCCACTCCGTGATGCCGACGTTGAGGCGCAGGTCGGCGAGGTAGGGAAAGCCAATCGCCATATCGAGGACGGCGAGGTCCGGAGGCAATACCGACGCGGCGTGGGTGCCGGCGGCGGTGAAACGCTGCTCCCGGTCCTGACGCTGCTCCTGCCGCTCCTCATCGGAGAGGTCGCCCTCGGCCGTGAGGGCGATGTTGAACTCTCGCGCCTCGGCGCTCGCCAGCAGGTTCACCTGCTCGACGTGGGAGTGGTAGCCCTCCGCGCGCACCTCGAGGCGGTGCTGGCCGACGGGCAGATTGCCCTCGTAGGGGATGGGACCCGCCCCCTCGCCGTTTACGAAGAGCTGGGCGCCGCGCACGTTGCTCACGACCCGCACCGGAGTGCCCCGGGGCCGGAGGCGCGCTTCGATTTCGCAGTTGGTAGCTGGGCTCGTCTCGCAGGTCGTGCGGTAGTCTTCGTAGCCGTCGGCGACGATGACGATCGCATGGGTGCCTGCGAGGGGCCCGTCGATCACGACCGGGGGATTGCCCCGCTCTTCACCGTCAACGGTGATGATGGCGTTGCCCACCGTCGTGCGCACGATGATGTCCCCGGCCTCCCGGGCGTCACGCTCGAGGCGCAGGGAGACGACCCGCTGCTGCCCCGCTTCGATGGTCACGGGCTGCTGCAGAGGTTGATAGCCCGTGGCGACCGCTTCGAGGATGTGATCCCCGGCACCGACCGCGTCCCGAGATACCGGCGCTTCACCGAGGACCTCGCCATCGAGGCTGATCACCGCCCCAGGCACATTCGCGATGACCCGAATGCTGCCCCCAGCGGCGGGGCCGCTGCGGAGCTGTGCATTCATCGTCGCCCGCTGCCCCGCCTGGATGAGCACCGTCTCTCGATGGACCGGCGCCCCCTCGGGGCGAAGCTCCACCTGATGCGAACCCGCAGGGATGTTCTCGACCACCGTCGGCGAGTGGCCCCGGGCTTCACCGTCGATGAAGATCGGCACGCCGTGCATGTCCGCCGCGACCAGGAGCGACCCGGTGACCGGCGCCGCGGCCTGGAGGAGCACCGGCAGGCTGAAGACCTGACCACCAGTCAGGTCGACCCATTGCCCAAAGGTCTCGTACCCTTCACGACCCACCCGAATCTCGTGTCGGCCGGGCTGCACCGTCTGCCGGAACGGAATGTTGCCCACCGCCTGCCCATCGATTCGCACCGCGGCGCTGTTTGCGGCGGGGTTGCCCGCGGTGATGACGATGGTCGCGAGAGGGTTCAGGACCGCGCGGAAGGTCTCACGGCGACGCCGCACGTTGACGGAGAGGCGCGCCTCTTCGTGGTTGGGCAGTTTGAAGATGAGGGTATGGGAGCCCCGGGGCACCCGCACATTGCGCATCGGCGTCGTCCCGAGGGCGGCGCCGGTCTCCACGTCGAGGAAGACCGTCGCCCCCGGAGGCGTGGATTCGATGTTGATTGGGATCCGGCGCTGGGCATCTGCCGAGGCAGAGATGCCGAGAACGGAGCCGACCACTACCGTGGCCAGAGCCAATCCATGGATAGCGTGAAGCCAATGCGAGCGAGCCAAGAGAACCTCCGTGTCGAACCTTGTAGAACCCAAGGGCGCGTGAGTTCAAGAACGGCGAACCCCCGTCGTCGCTTCAATGCGGCGGCAAATCGTTTCTGGAGGGAGGTTCGCGTGATGGGCTGAACAAAGAGCCAGCCCTGTGTACCAGGGCGGCACGATCCTTGATATGTATTTGGGAAGCTGTGCCACCGACCGAAGATCGTTCAGGATCGGGTGGCACACTGTGACGAGGGTGTCGGGCCTCTGGCCGATTCGGGAGGATCAATGGCGTTGAACGGAAAAATCTTTTGGGCAGCGACCGCCGTGGCCGTGACTTTTGCTGGCTTCTCCATAGCCCCCGGGACCGCTGAGGCCTGCGGCGGGTTCTTCTGCAACGGAGGCGGGGGGACCGGCCCTCAGCCCGTCGTCCAGGCGGCCGAGCGCGTCATCTTCGAAAAGGACGCGGACGGGACGATCCGCGCCTACGTGCAGATCCGCTACGACGGGAACGCGCCGGTCGGCTTCTCGTGGGTCATCCCTGTCCTCGGCCTGCCCGAGGTCGGCATCGCCGACGCGTCGACCTTCGATGCCCTCGACGGCGCGACCAACCCCCAGTTCCGCTTCATCAACCGCGCCGCGGTGAGCCGCGGCAGCAGCGGCGGCGGCGGCGGCATCGGCTGCGGCAGCGCCGACTTCGCGAGCGCCCGGGGCGCCGAGGACAGCTCCATCGACGTCGAGGGCGTCACCGTGTGGGACTCGGCCCGGGTCGGGGACTACGAGACGGCGACCCTCTCCGGCGACAGCGCTGCCGACGTGATCAACTGGCTCGCGGCCAACGAGTACGACATCCCGGCCGAGGCCGAGCCGATGATCGAAGAGTACGTCACCGAGGGCCATCTCTTCGTCGCGTTCAAGTACGACCCCATCGGCGTGGGCACCGGCACCCTCGACCCGGTCGTCCTGACCTACCGTGGCGAGAAGCCCTGCGTGCCCCTGCGCATCACCGCCATCGCGTCGACGCCGATCCTCGAC
>QMMC01000198.1 GCA_003647065.1 Deltaproteobacteria bacterium
CATCGTGGGCGGGCCCCGTGTCGCCGACACGATCCTCTATTGGCTACCCCAGGACGCGATCGAGGGCCTCGCCGAACTCGAAGCCACCCCCGCGCCGAGGCACCTGCGCCGCGCCATCCTCGTTCGCGCGGACGCCCGGTAATACAAATGCCGTTCGCCCGCCTTCGACCGACGCCCCCCGAGTGATACCCTCTTACCCCAGATGGCGAAGATGACGTTCCCCCACCCGGCCCCTCGCATCGGCATCCGCCTCGCGTCCGTTGTGACGACGATTCTGATTTCGAGCACATTGTCCTTCTTGATCGCGGGCTGCGCGGCCGACAAAGACTCGGTCGATGCGCCCGTCCTGGCCGATCCCACCAAAGCCGACTTGGGCGGAGAAACCGTCACTCCTCTCGGCAGGCTCGAGTTCGGGGGCGAGGTCACGGGTGATTTCACCCGCGAGGACCAACTCGACGGATACACCTTCACGGCCGAGGCCGGCGCCGTCATCACCCTCGACAACTCCCACCGGGGCACGGCCAGGCACCTCGACTCCACCCTCTTCTTGTATGGGCCGAAGAACGACGACGGGTTCTACGGCGCCGCCACCATCGCCTTCGACGACGACGGCGGGTACGGTCTGCACGCCCGCATCCGAGACTTCACCGTCGATGCCCGGGGCGAATACCTGGCCCTCCTCGGCACCTACGCCGGCGCGGACCGCGGGTACTACCGCCTGACTCTGACCTGCGAGTCGGGGACGTGTGAACCGCCGGTCGAGCCACCTCCGGCAGGCCCCGCCATCCGCGTCGATGCGACCTCCGTGCGGACCAGCGAAGACGGGGCCAGTCAGGTCTTCCGCCTGCATCTCGGATCCGAGCCGTCCTCGAGCGTTCAGGTATGGATCGAGAGCGACGACCACTCCGAGGCCGTCATCTTCCCCACCCGCGCCTTCTTTTGCGCGGACGGCTTCCGGCAGGACAATATCGGCTGCGAGGTCATCCCCGACGGCGAGGCGAGGGTCGACAACCACTGGGCCCGCGAAGTCGAAATCCGCGTCACCGGCGTCCGCGACGACTTCCTCGATGGCGACATGCCCTTCTCGGTGCACTTCCGGGTCGAGAGCGACGATGCCGACTACGGAAACCTCGCGCCGGCCCCCATCTCGGGCCTCAACGCCGACGTCGCCCCGACCCTCGACTACTCAGACCTCGACGAGCTGACCGACGGCGCGTTGCTCGCCGGACTCTACGCTCGCATCGGGGGCCACCAGGTCTACGGCTACCGAGGCGTAAACAGCGCCCGCACCCTGCTCTTCGGCACCGTGGATGTGCAAGATGGCCTCATCGAGAGCCTCTACAACGGCGCCGTCATCGAGGCCCCCGGCGAAAGCATCCTGGCCTTCCAGAGCGGATTCAATACCGAGCACACCTGGCCCCAGGGCCAATTCGACCGCCTCGACCCGATGGTCTCGGACCTGCACCACATCTTCGCCGTGGACCGGACCAGCAACTCCTCGCGGTCGTCCTATCACTACGGCTTCAACGCCGCCGCAACCAACCCGAGTTCACGCCTCGGCCCGAACGTGAACGGCACCGGCGACCTCGTTTATCAGGTGCGCCCCGAGCGCCGCGGCGACGTCGCCCGTGCGCACTTCTACATGGTCGCCCGCTACGCCCTCGACAGCACTATCGGCATCGTCTTCGACGACAACGACCGCTCCGCCGACGGCGCCATCGACGACAAGGAAGAAGCCGTACTCCGCGAGTGGCACGCCGAAGACCCCGTCGACGACCGGGAGCGCCAACGCAACGAGCGCATCGAGGCGTTCCAGGGCAACCGGAACCCGTTCATCGACCGCCCCGATTTGGCGGGGCGCATCCGCGACTTCTGAGAGTCAGGGCAAGGCGCCCCTCAGCGACACGCGCCCCAGAGCCCCGCGCTCGCGCTCGTCGCGGCGAACTGGTCGTCCGAGAGCACGTCCACGAAGGACGTATTGGGCGCGATGGTCAGGGTCCGGGCGTAGCCGCGGCGCATGATCTGACGGGCCCAGAGGTCTTGCGGGCCGTTGCCGACCCAGACGTAGGCGAGGAGCCGCTCGAAGGGGTCCCGGCACTCGGCGTCGAAGGTGAGCCAGACGGTGCGGCTCTGGAGTGCCTTGGTGAACTCGTGGGCGTCGACGCCGTAGCATTCAGCCGGCTCCGGGTCGTGGGCGATCTCCGGGGTATCGATGCCGATCAGGCGCACTCGCTCGGCGAGGCCCGGGGCGTTGACGAAGATGGTGTCGCCGTCGAGGACCCGGGTGACCGTGACCAAGACCGGCTCCCGGCAGGGCGAGGCGGCCATGACCGGGAGGGTCGCGGGGCTCACGCCTTCGAGGTTGGCGTCGTCGAGGCGCAGGGGATCGGCGTCGAAAGGATAGCCCACACCCGAGGCATAGGGGGTCGGCGGCGGAACGGACGTATCCGGCGCCGGGCCGGTGTCGCCTCCGGCGTCGGCGACGGGGCCCGTGTCACCACGAACGGGGTCGGTCCAGCAGCCCGTCCCTGCAAGAAGGGCTAGAAGGGCTAGAGAAACGAGGGTCAGCCAAAGGGTCGCCTTCGGGGCACCCTGCGATAGTCCAAGCACGAGCGCATCATAGCAGGCGCGGGGCCTGCGCAACGCCAGCGCTCTCATAGGACGCTCCGAGACGCTTCTGGCGGTCGCAGGATCTCCCGTGGGCTGCTAGCTTCCCGTCCGTGAGCGACGCAACCCACGCGCGGAAAATGCAGAAAGAACCGGCCCAAGAAGGCCAAGAGGCCCAAGAAGCCCCGGCGACCCCGGATGGCCCAGTCGAACTGCACCCCGCGCCCCCAAACGATGTCGAGCGCGTCGAACACCTCGCCGCCGCCCACAGCGCGATCCTCCGTGAGGTCAAGAAGCGCATCGTGGGCCAAGACGAGGTCATCGACCTCCTGCTGGTAGCCCTCTTCGCTCGGGGCCATGGGCTCTTCGTCGGCGTCCCCGGCCTCGCCAAGACCCTGCTCATCACGACCCTCGGCGAGGTCCTGTCGCTCTCGAGCAACCGCATCCAGTTCACCCCGGACTTGATGCCCAGCGACATCACCGGGACGGACGTCCTCGAGATCGACCCTACCACCGGCGAGCGGCGCTTCCGCTTCGTGCGCGGGCCGGTGTTCACCAACATCCTCCTCGCCGACGAGATCAACCGGACGCCCCCGAAGACCCAGGCGGCGTTGCTCCAGGCGATGGCCGAGGGGCGCGTAACCGCCGGCGGCCGGACCTATCCCCTCGAAGCGCCGTACCTGGTCTTCGCGACCCAGAACCCCATCGAACAAGAGGGCACCTACCCACTCCCGGAAGCGCAGCTCGACCGCTTCCTCTTCCAAATCGACGTGGGTTATCCGTCCGCGGCCGAAGAGGTCGAGATCGTCCAGCGCACCACCGCGCCGGCCCAGGAGACGCCGTCGGCGGTCCTCGGGCGCGAAGAGATCCTCGCGCTCCAAGAGCTCGTCCCCCGGGTGCCCGCGGCCAACCACGTCATCGAACATGCGGTCGCCATCGCTCGGGCTTCCCGGCCGGACCAAGAGTCCAAGAGCACTCGAAGCGCTCCAAAGCTCGTCCGCGATTATGTGGCCTTCGGCGCAGGCCCGCGAGCGAGCC
This sequence comes from Deltaproteobacteria bacterium, assembly GCA_003647065.1. Taxonomy (GTDB): domain Bacteria; phylum Myxococcota_A; class Polyangia; order Polyangiales; family B10-G4; genus B10-G4. The sequence goes on from QMMC01000198.1 coordinate 3,646, forward strand.
AGGCCTTGATCCTCGGCGCCAAAGCCCGAGCGGTCCTCGACGGACGCTTCGCCGCCGAAGTCGAAGACGTGCGCGCCCTCGCCGCCCCGGTGCTCCGGCACCGCCTGGTCATCAACTTCCGGGCCGAGGCCGAGCGCGTCGCCTCGAAGGACATCATCGCGGCCATCCTCGAGGCCGTTCGCCCGTGAGCATCGCGTCGTGAGCCTCGACCCGGACGTCGCCCAGCGCGTCCAGAGCCTGACCCTTTCTGCCCGGCGCGCCGTCGAAGGGCTGCTCTCGGGCATGCACCGAAGCCCCCACCGGGGCGCTTCGGTGGTCTTCGTGGAGCACCGCGAGTACCGGCCCGGGGACGACCCCCGGCTCCTGGACTGGCGGGCCTTCGCCCGGACCGACCGTGACGTCATCAAGCGCTTCGAGCAGGAGACGCAGCTCCGGGCGACCCTGGTCCTCGACCGCTCCGGATCGATGGCGTATCCGAAAGACGGCAAACGCAGCAAGGAGGGGCCCGCGAACAAACACACCCACGCCGCGACCCTCCTCTCGGCCCTCGCCTACGTGCTCATCCGCCAGGGCGACGCCGCCGGCGCGGCCCTCTTCACCGACGAGGTCGGCGACGTAGTGCCCCCGCGCACCCGCCCGGCCCACCTCGAGACGGTGCTCACGGCCCTCGCCCAACCGCCAGAGCCCGGCGCCCCGACGGACCTGCGCGCCGCCCTCTATGCCGTCGCCGAGCGCGCCGGCCGCCGCGGCGTCGTGGCCATCGCGAGCGACCTCATCGACCTGCAAGAAGACGCCCTCGCCCCGATCGCCCACCTCGTCTCCCGGGGCCACGAGGTGATTCTCTTCCACGTGCTGCACCCCGACGAAATCGACCTGCCCTTCCCGGGCCCGACCCGGTTCCTGGGTTGTGAAGGCGAAGACGCCATCGATGCCGACGCGGACGCCGTGCGTCGGTCCTATAAGCGCGAGATAGAGGCGTTCATCGACACATCACGCCGGCGCGCGGTCGCCGCCGGCGCGCGCTATACCCTCGCGCGCACCGACGGACGTCCAGAGCAACAGCTCAGCGAGGTGCTCGCCGCCGGTCGACGGGCCACTGGCTCAACGGGCTCCCCGGGATCGCGCTGAGGAAGCACCGTGGGTTTCGCGACGCCGCTCATGCTCCTCGGCCTGCTCGCCGCCGCTGTTCCGGTGGCCGCCCACCTGATGCGACGCCGCGACCTACCGCGGGTGGAACTGCCAACGGTCGCCCTGCTCTCCCGGGCCATGGCCCGGAGCCGGCGGCGGGTGCATGTAGTCGACCTCCTGCTCCTCGCGGCGCGCATTCTCCTGGTCGTCGGCCTAGTCGTCGCGGTAGCCGACCCCTTCATCGAAGTCCGCCTCGCCTACGGCGATGGCCAAGCCGCCTCGGTTGCCATCGTCATCGACGACTCGATGAGCATGGAGCGTCCCCTCGTCGCAGGTGGAGCAGGAGGAGCAAGAGAAGCAGGAGAAGAGACCCTCGCCGCCCTCGCCCGGGCGGAAGCCCAAGACGCCATCGACGCCCTCCCGGAGGGTTCCGAGGTTTCGGTCATCCTCGCGGGGAGCCCCGTGCGACTGCTCGTCCCTCGGACCGACGACCTCGAAGCCGCCCGGCTGGCTCTGGGCGGACGAGGCGCACCGAGCGCCCGTGCCACGGACCTTCCGGGAGCCGTCGCCCGAGCGATTCGCGAGCTCGCCGGGGCGGGGGTCGAGGCCCGGCGCCTCCTGGTGTTCACCGACGGCGCCGCCCACGCCCACGTCGACGACGTGCGCTGGCCCGAAGGTGGGATCTCCGTCGAGGACCGTCGCTTCGAAGGCCAACCGGACAACCGAGCCATCATCGCCGCCGAGGTCGCCATCGACCCGACGACCCCGGGACAGGTTTCCATCGCGGTTCATACCCGCGCTCACGGCGACTTCCCACAGACGCGAGTCCGACTGCTCCAGGGCGACGCGGAGATCGACGCCCGCTCCGTCGACCTCACGACGGGGTCGAGCCGGGTCACCCTCCACGGCCCCCTCGCCGTCGACGGAGACCCGTCGGCACGCTTGGTCCTGGACCGTGACGAGGGCGATGCCCTCGCGGTCGACGATGAACGGGCGGTGCTGCTCCGGCGGTCTGCGGCGGTGCGAATCCTCCTGGTCGACGGAGACCCCCACCCGAGCCGCGACCGAGACGAAGTCGGCTACCTCGCTCGCGCCCTCGACCTCGCGCCTCTGGACCACGGCGTGCTCAGCTATCGAGTCGTCGACCCCGACACCGCCGAAGCCCTCGACCTCGCCGCCTGGGACGTCATCGTCCTGGCCAACGTCCGGGTGCCCTCACGGCAGGCGACGACGCGCCTCTACCGGTTCGTCGAGGACGGCGGTGGGCTCCTGATCACCGGCGGAGACCGCGTCGAAACCGGCCCCTACGCAGCGCGCCTCGGCGAGCTGCTCCCGGCCCGCCCGAGCGCCATCGCCCCGAGTGAGGGTCTGTCCTTGGCGCCGCCCAGTCCCTCCGCGGCAGCTCCGGTATCAGCCTCGGGCCTTCGAGTCTCGAACCTCGAAGGGACCGTGACGACCCGTCGGTGGGTCCTCGACGCCCCGCCGACCGGGGCCCAGGTGGCCCTCGCGTTCACCGACGGCAGTCCCGCTCTGGTCCTCGGCCAGTTCGGCTCCGGACGAACCGCCGTCCTCGCCGTCACCCTCGACGCCGCTTGGTCCGACCTGCCCTACCAGCCGGGGTTTCTCCCCCTGATGGTCGAGCTCATCGAACACCTCGCGCCAGACGGCGAGAGGCCCCGGGGAGCGGTCGTGCCCGGCGCGGCGCTCGAGCTGGCGACACCCCCCGGGGCGGACACGATGGTCATCGTCGGCCCCGATGGCAGCCGCCACGACTACGACGAGAGGGGCACCTTCACTTTCGACGAGACCGTAGCCCCCGGAGCTTACCGAGTCCTCGCCGCCGCCCGGGGCGCGACCCCCTCCGACATCGGTCCGGCGGCCTTCGTCGTCGCCCCGCCGAGCGCCGAGAGCGACCTCACCCCCGGCGGCCCGAACGAAGTCCCCTCGAGCGTCGAGACCCAGCGAGCCGATGGAGGCACCGTCGCGAAGCGGAGAATCGCCCCCTGGCTCTTCCTCCTGGCCGGACTGCTCGCCGTCGCCGAAGGCTGGCTGCGCATGCGCCGTCGCGCGTGGGCCGCTCGGTAGGGCGCCTCAACCGGGCGTCTGGAGCGCGTAGAGCGACCTGTCCACGACGCTCCACGCATCGAGGCCGCCGGCGACCGCCAAGCGAAACATCGCCATGCCCTCCCCGCCTTCGATCTTCACGCGGGGCAAGGTGAGCGGGTCGGCCCCCGCGCCGATCGCCCCGTGCTGCGAGGTGAAGATGCAGCGATAGCCCGCGTCGTGGATGGCCCTTGCCGTCCCCGCGTCGTAGTCGGCCCGCGTCCCGTACGGGTAGGCGAAGCTGCGGACGTCGCCCCCGAGGCGCCCTTCGAGGAGCTCCCGGGATTGCGCCGCCTCGTCGGCGACCTCGTTGACCGAGAGCCGGGCCATCGACCGGTGCGTCATGGAATGGGATTGAACGGCGATTCCGCCAGCTGCGATTTCGGCGAGCTCATCCCAATCGACGAAGGCCTCGGCGGCGCTCCCGTCTTGGCCGTGGCCGGTGCCCACGGCCCCGGCGACGGTGAAGAGCACCGCCGGAACGCCGTGGTCCCGCAAGATGGGCAGGGCGACGCGGTGCACGCTCACCGAGCCGTCGTCGATGGTCACGAGAGAGGCACCTCGCTTCGGCACGAGGTCCCCGGCGAGAAACTGTTCGAACTCGGAGAGCGAGAGCGCGAGGCCGCGTTCCGCGAGGTAGCGCACCTGCTCTTCGAAGGACTTCGCCGCGACTCGAAATGGTTCACGGTCGGCATCACCAAAGCGGTGGTAGGTCAGAACGCGCACCTCAGGACCGAGGCGCAGTCGCTCCACCAGAGCAAGCCGACCGGTGGCCACGGACCCAAAAGCGACCGCGGCTCGGGCGGCCTTCTTTGCCATCCATCGCTGGCGCGTGATCGACTCGGACTTGGGCCCGGTCAACGGCGGCCTATCTCGCGAGCGACGCGAAAGAGGTAAAGGGGGTTGCCGAGCAGGTAGCGACGCGCCTTGTGGGGCTGCTGAATGAGGATCTGCAGCCATTCGAAGCCGGCATCGCGTACCCACGACGGCGCTCGGTCGATGTTGCCCGCCCAGTGATCGAAGAGGCCACCAACGGCCGCCACCAGTGGCACGTCGAGGCGGTCCCGATGTTCGTGAATCCAACGTTCTTGAATCGGATTGCCCATGCCGACGAGGAGCATGTCGGGCTTGGCCGCGGCGATGTCCTCGAGGACGGGCTCGATGGGACCGTCGAAGACGAAGCCGTGGTGAAAGCCCGCGAGGTCCCACCCCGAAAAGCGCTCCTGACAAAACGCCGCGGTCCGGCCGATCGTGTCCTCGGAGGCCCCGAGCAAATAGTAGCGGAAACCCAGCCCGGCCGTCGCGTCGAGGAAGGCGGGGGTCAGGTCGGTACCGTTGAGGTTCGCCTTGATGCGCCCCCCCTGCATCTTCACCCCCCAACGCACGCCGGTCCCGTCGCCAAAAACGACGTCGGCGCCGTTCAGCACGTCCCGATAGGCGGGGTCGTCGCTGGCGCAGTTGAGGGTGTGGGCGTTTACGTAATAGAGAACGTCGGTCCGGGACCGGTCCTCGACGCGCTCGGTCAAGAAGCCGAGCGCCTCGTCCATCGTCAGGTCGGCGATGTCGACGCCGAGCAATCGGAGACTATCCATCGCGTCACAGCGAGCAGTCGATGTTGACGACGGTCATGCACCCCGGGGCGGTGAGCCACTGGTCCACGGCGAAGCGCTCGGCGCAGGTCCCAGCCTCGGGGTCGAGGGGCGTCACCGGAGCCAAAGACTCGACGACGTTGGGGAAGAAGATCTGCTTGGCGCGGTCCTCGGTCGTGCACACGGCGTCTGGCCTCGCGCCGGGGGGGTTGCCGCCGCCGGCCTCGCAGAGGGGCACCAGGCGGTCGCCGACGATGGCCCCGGTAGCCGTGACGTTGAACGCGTTGTCGTGGGTGATGGAGGCGCCGAGCTCGGCGCCCTCGCCCCCCGCGTCGTTGTCGACGGGGTTGAAGCCGCAGGCGATGAAGCCGGTGGCCGGGTCACGGGTCACACCGGCGGCAGCGGTGGTAGCGACGAGGCCCGCTTCGTCGGGGAGGACCATCTCGTAGGCTTCGTAGTCCCCACCGCGGGTCAGCTCCGCCCGGATGGAGCCGGCGTAGTCCGTGATGGGGTCGACCTGAAGGAAGGTGAGCGTATCGGTCGGCGCGTTGAGCGTGTATTCGCCGACCGCATCGGTCGTCGTGGTCGCCATGACCTCGCCGGCCAGGTTCTTCAAGAAGACGGAGGCCCCGATGACGCGGCCTCCGGGGGTGACCATGGCCCCGTCGGGCATGCCGCCGTCGGGCCACGGGGCGACGCCGCCGTCGGGTTCGCGATCGGTCGCGCCTTCGACGTAGACCGTGCCGGTGAACATGAGCGCTCCGCCGCCATCGGGCGTGCCGCTGTCCATGCCGCCGTCGGTCGGCGTGCCGGTATCCGTCGCCCCATCGGTCGGCGTGCCGGTGTCCGTCGCGCCGTCAGTCGGCGTACCGCTGTCGACGCCGCCGTCGGGAGAAACCCCGTCGTCGCCGCAGCCCACGAGGCCCGCCGCGAGGATGAATATGGAAACGACCGAGAGGATTGAAGTTCTGTATTTCATGGCGGTTACCTGTCGTGAGCCTAGGGTCTCATCCCAATCGTGACTACTCCCGTCGAGGGGTCTCCGGGCGAAGGGCGCGCGTCGGCATGAGGCCAGGCGCGATCAACGCCGCGAAGTGTTCGGTGTGCGGCGCCTGGCACTCCCAAATGGTGCATTCGTTCGTCACGACGAAGGAACGCACATCGGCATAGCGCCGCATCAACGGATGCCGCTCGAAGGCGGGATGAAACACCGTACTGGCGTAACGATAATACTCGGCGCGGGGCAGATTCTCCACGGGGCCATAGATAGGTATGCCCGGCATCGGGCCGCGCCCGTTCTTGACCGAGACGAGGGAGTCGAGGTGCAGCGGCTCCTGCGGCGACACCGTCCCCAAACCAGTGATGAAGCTCATGCCGAGGGGGTTGGCGCCGAGCACGTAATCGGCGGCAACGCTCATCGCATCGAAGTAGCGCGCTCGGTCCTCGGCGGACACGTCTCCGAGGGCGAGGCGGGCGAAGATGGGGTCGAGATAACGGCCCATGACCGTGCCCTGCCCCCACGCGGCGGGGCGCCCCTGGGGGCGCGCGTTGCGGTGAGCTCGGGTCGACCGGAGGATGTCCCCGACCACTTCGTCAGCCTGTCGCCCGATGTACTGACGAGCGGCGGTGACCAGGGCCGGGTCCGGTGCCGGCCCGAGCAGGTAGCCGAGGATGTAGTCCGGCATGACCTGACCGCCCCGGGCATAGTCCCCTTGAAAGTTGTGGCGGTCGGTGAAGTTGCTGAACGCGCCGTAGGGCCCGACGGAACGCCACGCCGCCTCGAAGGCCGCCTTGTACGAAGCCTCCCCGGTCAGCCGGTAGAGCTCACCAGCGCCGTAGAGCCGATAGGCCGTTCGCGCGCCGTGGTCATCGGCCCAGGCATAGGCCCGGACCGCCCGCCGCCTGAGGACCCGGGACCGGGCGCCGTCGATGTCCTTCAGCAGGAACGCGGCCTGGGCGAAGACTCCGGCGGAGCGCATCGTCACCTGGGCGTCCCGAGAGAAGGTGTAGTAGACGAGTTCGTCTTGGTCGGCGCCGTAGATGCCCCAGGGATGACGAGTCGACTCGACCCCCGCCCTGACCCCGCCATCACGCTCCTGGAGCGCCTCCCAGGCCGCCACTCCCCAGAGGGCCTCGTCGAGGAGGTCGCTTCTGCCGTTGCCGCTCTCGGGCAAGATCAGCTGGCGGTCGGAGAAGCTCGCCGGTGACGATTCGTAGGCGCGCAGAAGCAGCTGCGGGACGACGGTGTGCATCGGTCGTTGGTCGAAATCCCCGGCGTCGTGGTAGCCGCCCCGAAGTTCGAGGCGCCGTCCTCCGGGCTGCGTATTTTGCGGGAAGAAATCAAAGGCGTTGTCCTGCTCGCGGACGAAGACGTAGCGGTGGTCCTGGGCCCGGGGAAAGTCCGTCAGGCCACGACGGAGGTCGCCGCCCCAGCGGTTGTGGAAGAGCCCGCGGGCGGTGACGTAGTAGGACTCGAAGACCGCGGCCTCGGCGACCCGGGTCGGATACGAGACCCCTACCCCGGGGACGTGGATTCGGTAGATGGCTTCTTCGTCGGCGGGGAGCGACGAGAGATCGATCTCGAAGACCGGCGCTCCGGCATCTTCGTCCGAGTTCGACCGGCGACGAATGCGAACCGGGTGGGCCACCTCGGGGTGACCGGCGAGGGGATCCGCAGGCTCGGCGCGCACCTCGGCGGCGCTCGGGAAGCCGGTGAGGTCGAGGCCGCCGCCGTCCCCCATCCAGGCCGAGAGGTACGCATACCGGACCCGGGCCCTCGGGCTGTAGCCGACCTGATTGAGTTGGATGACCGGCGTTTCGAGATAGCAGTCGTTGAAGGGTACGAGCAGACGCGCATCGTTCGGACCGCGGACCGTCAGGATCTCGGGGCTACCGATGTCCTCGCCGAGGACCAGAAAGATGCGGTGGTCCACGGAGACCTCCGAGAGGTCGTCGTCGGCGCCAAAGCCCAGTTCGTAGTCCGGCTGGGCCACGGGCAAGGAGTGGCGGTGAACCTCGCGAACGGCGATCTCGTCGCCGTTGCGGCGCGTCACGGACCAGCCGCGCCGCGCCCACACGCGCCCGTTGCCGCCGCGCAAGGTCACCATCAATACGTTCGGCGCCATGCCCGCGACGGCCACGACGGGGGCCCCCTCATCCCGGGGCCCGGCGAGGGTTCGTGCATGCACCACCGAGGTCTGCTCACCGGCAGGGGTGTCGGCCTCGACGCGCAGGAAGACGTCGACGTTCGGCGGCAGATGCTCGAGGGTGAAGCGATGCGCGCCGCCGTCGAGGGCCGCCACGCGCTTCGTCCCGCGCATGCGGCCTTCGTCGCCGCGGGGAGGCTCGGTCCCGAAAATGACGCGCACCGCCGTCGCACCGCGGATGGCAGGCCAGGAGACCGTCACCGCCCCGGCCGTGACCTCGCTAATCCGCGGCGTGAGCTCGTCGGCGGTCGCTTGGGCGCGACAGGTCGTCTCGCACCCGGCAGCGCATGCCAAGAGGACCATCGTCGCGCCGATCGCTCCGAAGCGATTTTTTGCCCGCCCCATGGGGACGCACGATAGCAGAATGATTCGATGATTCAGGGAGTCTGTGAATCCCCTTCATCGGACACCTCGGCGGGAGCGGTCACCTTGAGCATCAAGCTGGCCGCGACGAGGCCGATGAGCCCCGTGATGGCGCAAGAGATGAACGCCCCGAGGAGGCTCGATGCGCCGAATCCCCGAAGCAATAGCGCCACCGAACCCGCCGAGAGGGCGGCGGAGAAGCCGGGGGCCAGAGCTGCCAAAACCTGCCGATAGCGCCATCCCAGGAGCGGCCGGGCGGTCCACCACATCAAGAAGAAGATAATACTGTTGCCCACTACGG
>QMMC01000199.1 GCA_003647065.1 Deltaproteobacteria bacterium
ACGACCAACGTGGGTCCCTTCACCAACCAGCTCATCATGGGTGTGGCCGTCAGCCAGCAGCCCAACTGCTTCACCGGCGACGTCATCATCGACGCCTATCTGGGCAGCCGGTACCGCGTGTCTGGCCAGGGAGGCGGAGCATTCGACCTCGTGGCCCAGGTCGGCGGTGACGTGACCGCCGGGACTGGCGGCTCCCTCGCCGACATCTCGCGCTCCCTCCCCTCGCCCACGTCCCACACGGATGTGCTCGGCTATACCGGCGGCGTCGACTGAGACGCGCTGACCTGACAAGATCCGCACCGTGCGCGAACGCTCGATCCCAGCCGTAGCCTTCCTCGGCCTCGCCGTCTTTGCCCTCTTCGCCCTCTTCACAGGGGCCTGTGAAGAAGAGGTCGAGGTCCGGCCGCCGCCCCCGGTCGTCATGGAGGCCCAGCCCCCCGGGCCTGCGGCCAACCCCAACACTCTCTACGACGAAGAGGGCAACCTCCTCGAGTCCGACGTGGTGGTGGCCGGGCTGCGTCTGCCTCGGGGATTCGAGCTGACGGCCGAGGTTGACCGGCGTCACGTCTACGACTCCCACGTGCCCATCGAGAAGATCCATCGCTACTTCGGGCCGCGCCTCATCACCGGCCAGGTCGACCGCCACGGCGACGGGGCGACCTTCCGCGAGGCCGTGCCCCGGGAGGCACGCGGCGGCATCGTGAAGCTCGACGTGTCGATCACCCCGCGGAACCGAACCACCACCCGCATCGAAATCCGCGAGCTCCTCCCGGAGCCAGCGAACCCGCTCTCCGAAGACGAGATCATCCGCCGCTGGGCCGCCGAAGAGCCCCTTTTAGATTAGGGGCTATCCCCTAAACTCCGCGCATGCGGAGGATTTGATCCATGCCTTCGCGGGCGGCGCCGGTTTCGTGGAGGGCGGCGCGGCGGAGGAGGTTGCCGACTTCGGGGTGGTCGGCGCCGGCGAGGAGGCGGCTGGCGAGCTCTCGTTCGGCTTTGTCGCCGTGGCGTAGGACGTCGATGAGCATCTCGGCGGCTTCTACGTTGGGGATCTTACCGATGGACTCGAGGGCCGTGCGCCGGACGGTGGCATCGCCGGATTCGCGGTAGATGCGCGCGAGGGGATCGAAGGCGTGGCCGAAGTGCAGGGCCGCCACCGCCGACAGGGCCCGCTTCTTCACCTCTTCGTCTTCGTCTTCGAGGCCGCGCATCACGAGGACGAAGCTGCGCTTGAAGAAGAGCTGGCGCACGGCCCGGAGGACGGCCTCTCGGACGCGGCCGTCCTCGTGGCCGTAGAGGGCTTCGAGGGCCGATAGAGATGCGTAGATCTCGACGCGCCCGAGCTGCGCCGCGACGCCCACGAGGGTATTGGCGGAGAGCACGGTCTCGCCGCTTCCGAGGCTCGCGAGGCGGCAGAGCAGGGCTCGGCGCCGGGTGAACTCGGGCCACTTGGGGTCCTGGAGCACCTCGCCCATGGTCTCGGCGGAGTCGCCGCCTTGCTCCCATTCGATGACGTCGAGGCGCCAGATCTCTGGGTAGGCCGTGTCCATGCGCAGGTAGTCCGGGAACTTCTGGATTTGTCCGCGGTCGTCGGGGACTTCGCTGAGGCGGGTGACCATGCGTTGGTACCGGGCCTGTCTCTTGTCGCCGAGGGGGAGCTGGGCGAGGGCGCCGTAAATCTCGCGCACCCGCGAGTAGGCGCCGAGCTCGTTGAAGGCTTCGATGGCGGCGGAGAAGGAGTTTTCGGCGAGCTGCACGCTGCCGCCGTCCCGGAGGGTGCGTTGGGCTGCGGCTTCGTGGGTGCTCGCCGATGCGAGGCGGTAGCTGCGCTCGTAGGGAAGGTCGTGGCGCCGGGCAAACTCGGCGGCCTCGCGGTAGAGCGTCGCCGCCGCGTGAAGCTCGCCGTGTTCGACGGCGAGCGTTTGAAAGTCCTCATAGTACTGGAGCACGTAGTACTTGAGGTTGTCTTCGGACAAGATCCGGATGCAGTTCAGGTAGCCCTCGGCGAGGTTCTCGAAGGCGCCCTTCTTCCCGAGGCTCAAGAGCACCTGGTAACAATCGAAGGCGCGCTCCCGGAGGCCCTGGGTTTCGAAGCCGTCGGCCGCGGCCTCGAGCAGGTGCATCGCCTGGATGGTCGCCCGGCGGGCGGCGCCGTCGTCCCCGAGGCGCTTGCACGCTTGGCCGAGGTTGTAGCGCACGAGGCCTTTCGTATAAGGGTCCGCCGAGAGTCGGGGGTCGTCGGCGAGGCGGCCCCAGAGAACCCGCGCCGTCCGGTCGTCGCCGTCGTCTTCGAGTTGGATAGCCGCGTGGCCGAGCCAACCGGCGGCCTCGAACTGCTGGGCTGCTTCTTTGCGGCGCCCGGCCGCGATGGCGCATCGGGCGAGATCGGTGGGCGAGTTCGACGAGAGGCGCCAGGCCGCGTCGACCTCTCCGAGGAAGAGATGGATCGTCGCCGCGGCGCGGTTTTGGCCGAGCAGCGCGTAAGCCTGGCCCATCAGGCGCAGGTAGCCGGCGAGTTCGTCGTCGACGAGGTGGCTGCGGTCGACGAGAGACCAGAGGTGGGGAAGGGCATCGGCGGGCCTGCGCGCGTCCATCGCGGCTGTCGCGCGCCGAAAGGCCTCACGCTTGTCGGGGGTCACCATCGGTTAGACCCAGGAGCTTCGGCCCGGGAACGGATCGTCTGGGTCATGGGCATCTTGTGCTTCTTGGCCGGCGTCGCCCCGGCCGGTGCGTGGAGCCTCGGCGGCGGCGTCTTCGATGATGTCGAGGGCGACCTTGGCGCGCTCGTCGCTCTTGTTGAGGGCGGCTTCGTCGACGATCTGTACGGTGTGCAGGCGGTCCTTGTAGTCGAGGTCGAGAGTGCCCTGGGACGGCAGCATGAAGATGCCGTAGAGCCGCGCGATGGACCGGAGGCGCTCGATGGTGTCGACGGGCACGTGGCACTCGGCGTGGGTGATCATGTAGACGATGGGAGTGCGCCGCTCTCTCCGGGCCAGGCGGGCGAGGTCGTTGGCGAGCATGCCGAAGACCTTGGCGTAGTTGCGGCCGCGTTCGCCTTTGAACGAGAGGATGTACGGCACCGAGATGCCCCCGGTCTCGGAGCGCCCCGGCCGGGCGCGCTGGGCGTCGTAGAGCCGCGAGTCGAAGAAGCGCAAGTAGACGTCTTCGCCGCGGAGGGACAGCTTCTTGATGAGGGTGAGCGCCAGCCCCCGGGCGAAGACCGCGCGCTTGCCCCGCATCGACGCTGACGCATCGACGCAGATGTAGTGCAGCCGCCGCTCCTCTTCGTGCTGCTTTTCGCGGGCGTAGTAGAAGATCTCTTTTTCGGCGAAGCGCATGTCGAAGAGCAGCTCGTCGTAGGCCAGCTCCGAGAGCACGAGGGAGTCGATGGAGCCCCGGCGCGCGACGCCGCTGTAACCATCGACACTGAAGGTCTGGGCCCCCGAGGCCTTCTTCGTTTCGAGCACGCTCGGCAAGAGGTCGAGGGAGAAGTTGACGACGTCGTTGGCCTCGGGGCTCGAGAAGACGTTCAAGAGGTCGAGCATGTTGAGGGCGCCCATCGCCCCGGACTCGGTGCCGAAGAGCCCGAGGAGGCGCAGGGTGTCGAGGTCGATCTGCTCGAAGGCGATGACCAGGCGCAAGCGCTCGCCGGCGACGAAGCGCAGGAAGGCGAGGTCGGCGGTGCGATCGCTCGCGGCGAAGAGGCCCGGGAGCTCGGGCTCCATGTCGCGGTAGACCTCTGGGTCCAGCGGCAGCATGGGCACCGACGGACGCCGCCCGGGGCCCAGGTGGCGCTCGAAGAGCGGCCCGAGGACCCGGAGGAGCAGCACCGCGATGAGATCGTCGGGGAGGCGCCAGGCCCGGGCCTTCTCCATCACCTCGGACTCGCCGATCTCGCGCAGGGTCGCCTGCCACTCCGCGAGGGCGCGCATCGCGCCTTCGTCCAGACGCAGGTGGGCGACCCCGGGGCGGGAGCCGATGGGCACCGAAGTCGGGTCGATGACCGCGAGGAGGCCGAGGTCGTGGACGACCCAGGCCGGGGCGGGGAGGCCGACTTTGGCGAGGGCGTTGCGCCACTGGGCGGCGCGCAGCTCGACCATCGGCTGGTCTGTGCGGACTGCGCTCAGCGCCAGGCTGCCGAGGTCACGCCCGGCCTCGGTGGCCCCGAGGTGTGGTCCGATGGGCACGGCCGGGAGGGTACCACCTCGGCGCCTGGCGCTGGGGGGCATGCGTGGTTCGTCTCTCCGGGGTATATATGCCGCGCACTTGCTTGCGTCTTCGCTGGTGTCTTAGGAGGTTCGCCATGGCTATCGTCCGCGTCTTGGGTTTTGCGCTTCTCTCGGCCACGTTGTTTGCCGCCTGCTCCCGCGGAGACGACCGCCTCCCTCCGTCCGACGCGGGCACTGACGGCACGACCGGCCCCTGCGTCGATGGGCAGCTCGGCTGCATGGGGCGCGAAGTCACCCAATGCTCCGGCGGCATCTTCTTGTCCGCCGGCATGACCTGCACCACGGACGAAGTGTGCGTAGACGGCTTTGGGTGCCGCTCGTGTTCCCCCGGGAGCACCTTCTGTGAGGGCAACTCGGTGCACCTCTGCTCGGATGACGGCGCGACCTCGACCGAGGTCATGGCCTGCGGCGGCGCCGAGGCCTGTCGCTCCGGTCTCTGCGTCAACGCCTGTGACGACGCCAGCGAGAACCTCAGCAACATCGGCTGTGAGTACTTCGCCGTCGACCTCGACAACGAATACTCCGACGGGGGGAACAACGCCGCGGCGGCGCAGTTCGCCATCGCCATCGCCAACCCGAGCCCGGTGACGGTGACGGTCCTGGTCGAGCGCAACGACGCGCCGGCTGGGTCTCCGGCGCCGAGCGAGTCCCTCGTCGGCTCCTATCGGGTCGAGCCCTTCCAGCTCACGCGCATCGACCTGCCGACCCGGGACGTCGATTGCGCGACCACGGCGATCCCCGAGGGTGTTGGCACCTGTCACTCGCCCAACGCCTACAAGATCACGACGAACTTCCCCGTCGTGGCCTATCAGTTCAACCCGATCATTCAGCAGTTCTCGAACGACGCCTCGCTGCTCATCCCGGTCAGCGGCATCGACACCCACTACCGGGTCATCGGTTGGCCGACCTCGAACCCCATCGCGATCCCCGGGCTGCCCGTGCCCGCGGGCATCCCCGACCACAGCTTCGTGGCGATCGTCGGGACCGAGGCCGGGACGACGGTGACGGTCACCCTCGGCGGGCCCATCGTCGGAAACTCCGATGCCGGGATCGATGCCCTCGATGCCGGCGGCGTCGTCACCTTCACCCTGGGCGAGTACGAGGTGTTGAACCTCTCGAGCCGCGACATCCCCGGAGACCTGACGGGTACCGTCGTGCAATCGGACAAGCCCGTCGCGGTCTTCAGCGGAGGCGAGCGCGGGAGCGCGCCCTACGGGACCGACGGCATCACCCCGCCCCCGGGCGGCTTCACCGAAGAGAGCTGCTGCACCGAGCACCTCGAAGAGCAGGTCTTCCCGACGGTCTCCTGGGGCACGAACTTCGTCGTCACCCGGAGCCCCACCCGGTCAAACGTCTCCGGGTGGCGCGAGCCGGACATCTACCGCGTCCTGGCCGACAAGGCGGGCACGGTGATCACGACGAACCTCCCGGCGCCGAACGATACGTTCACCCTCGGCGTCAACGAGGGGCGTGAGTTCCCGGCCCACGATGGGTTCATCATGCGGTCCACCGAGGCCATCAGCATCCAGCAGATGCTCGTCAGCCAGGGTTTCATCCCGTCCACCAAGAGCGGCCACGGCGGCGACCCCTCGATGCTGCTCTTCCCGCCCTTCGAGCAGTACCGTGACGACTACCTCTTCTACGTGCCCGACACCTTCAGCTCGAATTACGTCGTGGTGGCGATGCCCATGGGTACCGTCGTCGAGATCGACGGCCGCGACGTCAACGGCAGCGAGTTCATGGCAATCTGCGAGTACGAGACCGTCGGCGACATCGACGGCACGACCTACATCGCGGCGACCTGCCCGGTGACCGGCGGCGCCCACCGCCTCGAGTCGGACCTGCCGGTCGGGCTGATGATCTACGGCTACTACAACGTCGGCTCCTACGGCTACGCCGGCGGCGCGAACCTGACGCGCATCAACCTCATCTGAGGTTGGAGCGGCCGTGCCGGCCCGGCCGCTGTCAAGGCGCGCAGATGCAGACCGCGTTGTGCTCGTCGGTGCCGCAGCCGACCGTCGAGCTCTCGCGGTCGCATCCGGTCGCGAGGAAGGGTCTGCGATACATCTCGACGCAGGTCATCGACCCCGCGGCGCAGATGTCGTTGCAGTTGGCCGAGGAGAGCAGGTCGAAGCCGTGACCAAACTTCAAGTCACACTCGGTGGTTGGTGTTCCGCCGCAGTGCTCGTAGCCGGGCACGTCGTCGCTGAAGAGTTCGGAGCACGTCGGGGGTGGTCCGGTGTCGGGGGTGCCGGTGTCAGGCGTGCCGGTGTCGGGCGTGCCGGTGTCGACTCTGCCCGAATCCATCGCCCCCGAGTCCATCACTCCGGAGTCGCGCACGTCGGCGTCACCGCTGCCGGAGTCTACCGCCATCGACGAGTCGCCAGGGCCCGTTCCCGTGTCGGTCCCGCTGTCGCTCGCGCCGGGTGGAAGCGTCGCGCTCGTATCGAGGGAGCAGCCCGCGATGAGCAGTAACGCGGATGCAAAGGAGATGATGGAGGGGGAGGCCAAGGCTTCGAGCTTAGCGCAAATCACCGTCGACCACTCGGTCAGGGCGAGCAGATGCAGATGGATTCGCGCCGGTTGGTGCCGCATCCGTCATCCGAGCTGAAGTGAGAGCATTGGTTGGTGAAGCTATCCCGTCGATGCGCCGATGCGCAGCTCAGACCACCGCGCGCGCAGAGGTCGTTGCAGTTCGAGGTGTCGCCCGAGAGCCCCCCGTGGGCATATCTGAAGTCGCACTGGGTGGTCGGCGTGCCACCGCAATGCCGATACCCAGGGACTCCGCTCAAGAGGTCCGAACAGGTTGCGGGCGTGCCGGTGTCGGGTGTGCCGGTGTCGGGTGTGCCGGTGTCGGGTGTGCCGGTGTCAGGGGTGCCGGTGTCCGGCGTTCCTGAGTCCATCGCGCCCGTATCCGGCACGCTGGAGTCCATCGTTCCCGAGTCGGTCGTGCCCGTATCCATGGCCCCGGAGTCCACCGGCGTGGCGGAGTCCCCTCCGTCCATTGGCGTCCCGGAGTCCCCGGCGTCACCACCGTCCGTCGGCATCGACCCGTCGCCCGCGCTGCTGTCACGACCCGGGTCGCTACCATCCGTCGGGACGGTCGCGCTCGAATCGATGGAGCAGCCTGCGACGACGATCAACGCGGCGACGAAGGCGAACTTGGGGGGGGAGGCCAAGGGCTCAAGTGTAGCGCATCCGCCACAGTGATGCTCGATCTGCGCCCTGGGCCCTCGAAGTCAGGTGAACGAGAGGTTTCTCTCGAAGTCCGAGGGGTTGCTCGACGCGCGCAGGGCCGTCTCTTTGGTGATGACCTTCGACCGGAAGAGCGCCACCAGGTGCTGGTCGAAGCTCTGCATGCCGTACTGCTGGGCGCCCTTCTCGATGATGTCGGTGAGCGCGCCCTGGGATGGGTCAGCGATCGCGTCTCTCGCCGAGCCTGTGCAGATCATGATCTCGCAGGCTGCGACCATGCCGGCCCGGTCTGCCCGCGGCAGGAGCCGCTGGGAGATGGTGGCCGCGAGGCTCTCGGCGAGGCGCAGGCGCGCGGCCTTCTGCTCTTCGGCGGGGAAGACGCTGACGATGCGGTTGATGGTCTTGACCGCGTCGGTCGTATGCACCGTCGAAAAGACGACGTGGCCGGTCTCCGCGGCTTTGAGGGCGATGTCGATCGACTCGGCGTCGCGCATCTCGCCGACGAGGATGACGTCGGGGTCCTGGCGCAGCGCCGAGCGCATGCCCGTGATGTAAGAGCGCGTATCGAGGCCCAATTCGCGCTGGGAGACCGAGGCGAGCTTGTTGGGGTGCAGAAACTCGATGGGGTCTTCGATGGTCAGGATGTGGGACGCCCGCTGCTCGTTGATGACGTCGAGCATGGCGGCGAGGGTCGTGGTCTTGCCGGAGCCGGTCGCGCCGGTCACCAGCACTAGGCCGCGTTCGGTCATGGCGATGTCGGCGAGGACCGGGGGCATGCCCATCTTTTCGAGGCTCGGGAGCTCGCTCGGGATGATGCGCAGGACCAGGGCGAGGGAGCCTCGCTGCCGATAGATGTTCACCCGGAACCGCGCGACCCCGGGGAGCGAGTACGAGGTGTCGAGCTCGTCGAGCTCCCGGACGGTGGTCTCGTCGAGCTGACGCTCCGCGACCAGGAGCGCGACCGACTCGGTGACCGCCGGCACGAGCTTTGCCGACTTGAGCGGTACCAGCTCGCCGTGGACCCGGTACATCGGCGGGGCGCCGGGGCGGAAGTGGATGTCGCTCGCGCCGTGCTTGACGCCGGTCTCGAGGAGTTTGTGCAGCACGTCTCGGTCGATGTTCATCGCGTGCACCGACCATAGCAGGCCGGGCCCGAACGATGTGCAACGACCATTACGTTACTGCGAGAACTTGCCGCTCTGGAAAACGTGGCCGAGCAGCTGATCGACGCGGGCCAGCCACTCCTGGGCAGGTTGCGTGCCCATGGCCTGGAGCGCCGCCTTGATCTCGTTCAGCGCCTTGAGGTGGCTGAAGAGCTGGATGTCGCTCATCGGCCGGTCGCTCGTGAGCAGCGCCTTGATGCGGTTGATCTCGCTGACCAGGGCGTCCATGCCGACGTCCGCGGCCCCGAAGCGCCGGGCCTGGGGGTGGTCCCGGTACCAGGCCTCGAGGACCGGCCCGACGATGCCGTCGAGGATCTCCGCCTGGTCGAGGTTGTTCCAGGTATGGCGCAGTACGAAGAAGTCGCTTGGGTCGGGCTGGGGGCGTCCGTCGAGGAGCGCGCTCGCCGCGAAGAGCTTGAGCATCTTGATCGCCCGGCGGTCCGAGAGGCTCACGCCCTCGCTGCGGATCTGAAAGACCAGGCCCTTGTACCCGGCGAGGAACTCCTCGCTAAACTGCATGCGGGCGGCGAAGCCCTGGTGGAGTAGGTGAATGTCCTGGGCCGTGAGCAGCGGCTCGAGGCGGTCGTAGCTGCCGCTGATCTTCGAGACCTCGTGCTCGATGCCCTTCAGGAGCAGGTCGTGGAAGTGGTAGCTGTCGAGGTTGTCCGAGTGCACCCGAAGCAGGAAGCGGTCGAAGACGGCCATCAGGTCTTCGTCGTTGGGTACCTCGTTCGAAGCCCCGAAGGCGCTGATGAGGGGCACTTTGTAGGTCTGGCCGCCGACGGTGTAGATGCGCTCGTTCAGGACGCTCAGGAGCGAGTTCAGGATGGCGCTGTTGGCTTTGAAGACCTCGTCGAGGAAGGCGATCTCCGCTTGCGGGAGCATGCCCTCCATGCGCCTTTGGTAGCTGCCTTCGCGAAACTTCTGGATGTCGATGGGGCCGAAGATCTCGTTCGGCTCGGTGAAGCGGGTGAGCAGATACTCGAAGTACTGGGCCTGGACGAGCTTCGAGAAGAGGCGAATCAAGGCGCTCTTGGCGGTGCCCGGGGGCCCGATGAGGACCATGTGTTCGCCGGCGATGACGGCGATCATCATGAGGCGCACGACCTCGGACTTGCCGAGGAAGGTGCCCTCGAGCTTGCGGGCTACTTGTTGGAGCTTCTGTGCGGTCAGGGCTTCGTTGCTCACGGATGTACCTCGGTGAACTCGGTGGAGGTCGGGGTGTGGTCGCGGCTCGCGTTCGGTGGCTCGGCGTAGTCGATGATCGCGACGGCGTGACGCACGGCGTCGTTGCCGGCGACGCCGTCCATGGTGCCGGCAGCCTTGCGGACCGCCGTGAGGTCGTCCGGGTCGAGGTCGAGGAAGGACTCGAGGTCGTCCGGGGCGCCGAGGAGCGCGGGGAGGATGGCGGCGAAGAGCTTCGCCCCGGGATCCGTCGCCACGCCAAAAGGCGAACGCTGACCGGCCCGCGCGCCGAGGATGGCGACCACGTGGACCTCGTAGATCAACGCGATGAGATAGAAGAGCAGCTGCGGCGGGGGGCGGCCTTGGTAGAGCGCCTCGAGGGCCTCACCGAAGGGCTTCATGACCGCTGCCCCGTCTCGGACCAGGCGCCGGGCGATGCCGCCCCGGAGCACGTCGTCGGAGAGCACCGCGAGGGCCGCCTGGCCGATGTTGGGGGCGCCGAAGAGGTCGGTCCGGAGCATCTGGGTCACGGGCGATCGGCGGACCAGCTCGCGGAGGCGGCGACGCAGCGGCAGGTCGGCCTCGAGGCCTTGGAAGACGTCGAGGAGCGAGGGCTCGGTCTTCTCTTGGCGCACCATGCGCACCTTGGGCATGGCGACCACCCGGGGGGGCACGGGACGGCCGAAGAACCGGTAGGTGTAGGCCCAGTTTTTCACGACCACGTCGGCCCGGGAGAGCGAAAGGAAACGACCGATGAGAGCGTGGCGGCACAGGGCTTCGCCCCGGGTCGCGGGGGCGCCGGCGGCGTCGATGAGCCAGTCCACGTACTCGAGGACGTCGTCTCGGGCGCCCCGGGCAAAGGCGCGGTCGAGCTTGGGGTCGGTGACGGCGATGAGGTCGTGGGCCGCCATGGCGAGGGCCACCGAGCCGCGTTCGGGCCAATGGAGGGCGCGGACGGGGGTGAGCTCCGAGGCGCTGCCGTGCAGAAAGTCGTAGATGACGCGGTCGGTCTCCGAGTCGCTACTGCTCGCGACGGCGAAGTGGTCGAGCATGCCGGGGGTCAGGGGCCGGCCGACGACGGTGGGTCCCTCGCCGGTCAGGAGGGGGCGAACGAAGCGCGCCGCGAAGTCTTCGTAGGCGAGCTGGGTCTTGGTCGCGTCGTTCATCCGTTCGTCCCGTTCGCCCCGTCCTCGTCGGACGGATCGGGAGCGTCTTTGCCGGGCAGGCCCCAGAGGGGAAAGCGCCGCGCCTCGGCGTATTCGAGGAGCGGCAGCGGGGGCTCGGTATTGTCCGGGCGGTCGGCGCTCACCGGGGTCGCGGCGACATCGCGCAATGCCCGGCGCGATACCGGGCCGAAGGAACTCGCGCCGATCACGATGGGCGTGGTCGTCTGCGAGTCGAAGAAGACGTGCCCATCGCCGCGGTCTCGGAGCAGCTCTTCGAGGACCGCCGGGGCGACGGCGGGGACCAGGGTGAGTCCGGCGGGGGCGTAGATGCGCCGGGCGACCTCGGTGTAGTAGACCCCGAGGGGCACGCCCTCGATGCCGGAGGGGTCGATGAGGTAGATGCGGTCCTCGCCGATGGCCATGCGCAGGGCGGCGAGGGTGTGGGGGGGGAGGGCGTAGAGCAAACGGCTCAACCATACGCGCTGCTCCGCCGGAATGACGGCCGCGACCACGTTGCGCCAGGGCTCGTTGCTCGGGGCGAGGCGCAGGGGGAGGGACATCGAGAGGTTGGCCTCGCGGGGCGTCGCTGCTGCCGCGCTGCCGCCGTCGAGGGAGAGGTCCGTGCGCACCAGGGAGCGGACCGGTGCAAAAGGAGGCATGGGATCGACGAGGTCGACCTGAGCGGTGGCGAGGCCGGATGATGGGCTGTCGCCGCGGAAGAGATAGAGGCGGCCCTTTTCGAAGAGCGATGCGCAGGATTCGAGGCTGATCGGGTGGCGGAACCCGAGCTCGACGGCGAAGGTCTCTCCGAGGGGCTCGAAGAGGTGCACGCCGGGGATCGCTTGCATCAGGCCGACGACTCGGGCCGGGACGGAGCGGATGTCGAAGACGTAGAGGCGCCGCGGCGCGTCGGAAAATGCCGAAGCGGCCGGCCATTCGGCGAGGGCAGCCCGGGCGTCGACGCGCCAGCGAAAGAGATAGCTGATGAGGGCGCCGCCGATGCCGGTCTCGGCTGTCGCGAAGAGGCGGGTAGGCACCGCGTCTTTTTCCGGCGGCATGCGATGGGGCGTCAGCTTGAGCACCAGGTCGCGGAAGGCGAGCTGCCGTTCGTAGGCGTACGCCTGCTGGAAGGTGTCGTGATAGAGGATGACGTCTGCCGCGTCGTCGATGAGCTCTGCGACGTCGTAACCGAGGGGTGACCCGGGGTCGCGGTACTTCACGAAGTGGCGCGAGGTGCCGGTGAACACCATGCCCCCGGCGAGCTTCGCGACGCCGGCCACACGGTCCATCCGGTAGCTCGACTCGGCCTGGACCGAGAGGAGGATCTCCCGCGTCTTGAGGGGGGTGACCAGGCGCCAGATCTCCATG
>QMMC01000200.1 GCA_003647065.1 Deltaproteobacteria bacterium
TGGAGGCCGGAACTCAGTCCTCCAGACAGTAGACGTGGTTGTTGCGGTCGCAGGTGGTGGGCCCGCCGCCAAACCAAGACGCCCTAGTCGTATCCGAGGTGCCCGTCCGCGACCGGTCGCCGCCGTCGGTGGAGGTCCAGTCGCTGCAGTTCAGGACGAGTCCATCGAACGGATTGACCGCCCCGGTCCAAGCTCGCAGCTGCGCCGCGGTCCCGTCGAACTGCTGGATGAGGGGCGCGATGAGGGTTGCTTCGGTGGTCGGGCCCGCGGCCGAGGCCCAGACGAGGACTCCGTCGGGGCGGATCCACGGAAGGCCCGTGGTATCGAAGCGCGAGATCGCCGACGCAGCGGTGGTCGCCAGGAGCGCGCGCGGCGTTCCCGTCAGGCCGACGCCCTCCGCAACGCAGAGCGCGTCGGCCGCCGCAAGGCCAGCGTTCGCCGGCAGCGTCCCCGTCGAGACCCACCCGAGGCGCCCCTCGACGACGGGAAGGGCGTAGGGGTGCACATTGTCGACACCGAAACAGTAGATGCGAACCACCATGTCGCAGTTCATCAAGAACCCACGCGTCCAGCGTTCGCCCCCCGAGTCCATGCTGCCGCCGATCGGTCGGCGGCTCGCGGTCGAGTCGGTCCAGTCCGCACAGGTCTCGGTGCCCGAGAGCGTGCCATCGGCCTCCGTCGCTGTCGGGACGATCCCGGCCTCGGACACGCGCACGCCGTTCTCGTCGATGTTCAGGGGGTAGCGCAAGTCGGACGCGAGGAGGTCGGCGATGCTCTGGGCAAACGGACGGTAGTCGGTCCGCAGCCACCCGCTCGCCGTCCCGAGGCGATCGATGGCATCGACCGTCGACGTCGAGAGCCACGCGACGTAGGTCCCCGGCAGGCCCGCTGCGGTTGCCGCGTCGTTGCAGATCACATCGGCGCCGGCGAGGCCGCCGATGTCACCCATCATGCGCGTCGTCGACGTGACGAAGGCGTAGTTCATGTCGGGGTCGTCGCAGATCGCTCCGAGCGGGCACACGGGCCCAGCGTCCGTCGCGTCGGGGGCAGCGTCCGTGGCGTCGGGGGATGCATCGGTCGCAGCATCGACACCGGCTTCTGTCGTCGAGTCCATCGCTGCGTCAGCGGCGGCATCCACTTCCGCGTCGTCGGCGGCATCCATCGCCGCGTCGGCCGCAGCGTCGGTGCCGACATCCGGCACACCTCCATCGACTGCGGAGTCACCTCCGGAATCCGCATCCGCATCCGGAACTCCAGAGTCGTCGCCACACCCCAGGAGCACCACCAAGCCCATGATCACGATTCGCATGGGGGGGGCGAGCTGCAACTCCTGTTCCCAGAGGAAGAATCACGGGACGGCGGCGATCTAGCATGGCACGGGGCAAGAAGTGCGCGTCGTCGAGCCCGCGGTGCAAGACGAGCGCCCTACCTCGGATCGTACTCGAGGCGGATGGTTGGGCAATGGACGCTCCGGGCGCGGCCAAGGACGCCTCCGTACCCGGACTCCGCCCCCTCGGAGAAACCCAGGAGCTGACATGCCCGCCTCGGGTGGTACACACTGGCCGACCGATGCTCGACCGCAGAATCGATGTACGCTGACCTCACACTGATCGCCGCATTCACGCTCGTCTACGCCATCGTCGCGGGGCGACTCGAGAAGGGCAAGCTCTCCGGCCCGATCATTTTCGTCGCGTTCGGGGTCCTCGTGGGCCCGGCGGGCCTCGACCTGCTCGGGTTGGTGCTCGACGGTGAGTCACTCAAGTTCCTCGCTGAGCTCACCCTCGCCGTCGTGCTCTTCGCCGATGCCGCGGGCTCAAACCTGACGGTTCTGAAACGCATCCTCGGCTTGCCCGCGCGACTCCTCCTCGTGGGCCTGCCGCTAACCATTCTCCTCGGCTTCGGGGCAGCGATGGTCCTCTTCCCGCAGCTCTCACTGCTCGAAGCGGGGATCTTGGCGACGATGCTCGCACCGACCGATGCCGCCTTGGGCAAGGCGGTCGTCAGCAACGAAGCAGTCCCCGAGGAAGTGCGCGAGGGCCTCAACTTCGAGTCGGGATTGAATGACGGGATCTGCGTCCCGATTCTCTTGGTTCTTCTAGAGCTCGCCGGAGGCCACGGCGACGAGTCGGCCGGGGCCCTCGCCCTCTCATTCGCCGCCGAAGAGTTGGGCGTCGGTCTCACCGTGGGCTTGGTACTGGCCCTCGGCAGCGCTTGGGCGATCCGTTTCGCAAGGCGTCGCGACTGGCTCAGCGAGCAGTGGAGCACGGTGCCCGTCGTCGCCCTCGGCATCCTGTGTTTTGCAGCGGCCCAGGCCCTCGGCGGCAGCGGCTTCATCGCGGCATTCGTGGGCGGACTCGCTCTGGGGTCGTTCATGAAGAACGAAGATCGCAAAGAGAACCTCCTCGCTTCGGCCGAGCTGAGCGGCGACGTATTGGCGCTGGTGACGTGGCTCTGTTTCGGGGCCGCGGTCGTACCGATCGCATTGAACCACGTCGACCCGGCCACCCTCGGCTACGCCGCCCTGAGCCTCACCATCGCCCGCATGCTCCCCGTATTCCTATCCCTCACCGGAATGGGATTGGGTTCCATGACCAAGCTCTTCGTCGGTTGGTTCGGACCCCGGGGCCTCGCGAGCGTCGTGTTCTGCGTGCTCGTCGTCGACGCCGATCTCCCGGGCGGCACGGTCCTGACCGGGGTCGCGGCTTGGACGATCATCGGAAGCGTCCTGGCCCATGGCATCAGCGCGAGCCCCCTCGCGAACGCGTACGCGAAGCGACTCGCCGGCGAGTGACGGCCGGACCCCGGACGTTCCGATGACGTGAGGGTTCCGGGGCGACGACGAGGGCGGTCGCTACTTCGGCTCACTCTCGAACCGAATCGCTCCGCCGGGGAGGAAATAGAGGATGTCCATCACGCCCCCGGTCACCGTCGGCACGTGCCACGAGCCGGGGCCGTAGACCGTCCAGCCTTCGGGCTGACGGTCGAAGCGCGCGTCGCCGGAGACGGTGAAACAGAGATCCATCTCGCCGTTCGGATGGGTATGACCCGGCCCGGCCTGATTCATATGCACCACATCGACCGAAACGTCGTCCAGCCCTTCGGCCTTTCGCACGCGTGAAAACCGAACGCCCCCCGCCTCGCGATCGGCGAGCCACCCGGCGTCGATGCCTTCGCGGACCAGAGCTCGGAGCGCAACCATCGCGTCGCCGCTGAGTGGAAAGCGCTCATCCAACTTCGCCTTGGCGTCGTCGGTTTCCGCCGGGTCGAGGGTGCGCGCGAACTCGACGACGGGGGCGAGCTTGACGCGGAGAGTTTCGAGATCAGCCATCGGTCCGGAGAGTACGCCATATCTTCATGTCGTGACCGTTCGTCATCGATGCGCGTGTCGCCATTCACCGGCGACTTCCCGACCGGCTCACGGGAAGACGAGGCGGATCTCGTCGAGGCTGCCGAGGGAACCCGGACCGCGATGGTAGACGATGGCGTACTGGCCGCACCAGGTGATGGACGGCCACCAGTCGCGGGCGCTGGTGGTCGTGAGCTGGGCGGGTCCGGTGACCGCGCCTGCCGCCGAGACGCGTGAGAACCAAACATCGTTCGGGACGCCGGCGCTTCCCTTCTGCCAGGTCACGCCAAACTCGGTGCCCGCACCGACGATATCCGCTTCGCCCGAGTTGGGACCGGCGTCGAGGATGCGGTCGCTGCCCGAGACCGGACCGCTGGCGTCAACACGGAGGAAATGCACCTCACCGCCATTCTGCCAGACGACGCCGTACTGACCGCCGGCGTAAGCGAGGGCGGGGCGGGTGCCGGTCACCCCGAGAGCCTCGGTGCGCACTAGGGTGCCGTCACCCTGGACCTCCGAAACCACCAAGCTCGATCCGTGCACGATGGCGTAGCGGTCGCCGGTCCAGATCAAGGGCGTGCCCGTATAGGCGACGCCGCCCCCGCCGACCGTGGTGGCGGGCGTGACCAACGCCCCCTCCGCCGTGATGCGCTGGAGCTCGATGTCGCTCCCGGTGACCTGCCAGGCGACCCCGTAGTGCCGGTCCACGGGGTTGTAGGTGATCGCGATGCCGCGGGCGGTGCCCGTCGAGATCTGGAGTTCGCTGCCGGCGATCAGCGCACCGGCTGCGTCGAGGCGGGCGAAGTACGCCGCCCGGACGGCACCTCGGTCGTCGAGGTAGGTGACGCCGTAGCCCACGTCCGAGCGCGCGAAGCGAACCCAGATGCTGGCCTCGCCATCGAGGGGCGTCACGGCGTCCGGGCCCGTGGTGGTCCCGCCCGTCGCATCAGCGAACCCGAAATAGGATTCCGTCGGGTCAGAGCTCGTCGCACCTGTGCGCTCGAAGTGAGCGAAAGCGTACTCCGTGCCGGTCCAGGCGACCCGCGGGAGCCCCGCTTGGTAGCCGGTGTGGAGGAGCACATCGCCAGTGCCGCCCGAACAAGGCGCCCACGGCGGCCCGGCGTCGGTCGTCGAATCTCCGGCATCCATGGTGGCGTCGCCCGCCGTCGCATCGCCGGCGTCCATCGCAGCATCGTCCACCATCGCGTCACCGGCCGTCGCGTCGCCGCCATCGAGGGGTGGGTCGGCGTCCGTGACCTCAGAGTCCATGACGCCGGTGTCCATGACCCCGGTGTCCGAAGACCCGGAGTCGAGGGCGCCCGAGTCCGGGTCGCCGGCGTCGGACGCACCGGTGTCTGCTGCGCCGGAGTCGGCGCCGCCGTCGAGGCCTCCGGAGTCGACCGGGTTGTCACCGTCGGAGCAGCCCAGGCCGGAGATCAGAAGCAACGCGAGGGGAAAGCGTACGAAGCGCAGAGACATCGGCGAAGGATACGCGCGACTCGTCGAATCCTCCCCGCGCCCTGGGAGTCCCGTCACATCAGGCAGCCGCGGTCGAGGCCCTCGGCGCTGTTGTTGTCCTCGCGGCATTCCCGGGCGGTGGCGGGGAGCTCGACGACGGCGTGGACCCGGACGGAGCCGCCGAGGATGCCGGGATCGGTCGTGGGGAAGTTCAGGTCCTCGGCCTGGGCCGGGAAGAGGGCCCGGGTCGTGTTCATGGTGCCGAGGAGATCTGCGGGGTCCGGGGCGCTCACGATGGGCCCGCGGTAGAGGCGAACCTCGGCGCCGATGGGCATCACCGCTTCACCCAGGTTACGCACCGTGACCGTGACCCCGAGCTCCGCCGACGAGCAGTTCGCGCGGAGCGTGAGCACCGCATCGACGGCGGAGAGCTCGTTGCCGGGCTGCTTGTTCTGCCGGAAGTTGTTGAGGCCCGGGGTAGACCAGTTGGGCGCTTCTCGGGTGGGGATCTCGCCGCTCTCCTCGACGTTGGTCACGTGATAGGCGTGTTGGTTCCACACGCGGCGCGTGCGAACCCAGGTGCCGCTGGTGCTGCTGTAAACCCGGATGCCCGAGGTCCGGGTGCCCGGCACGTCTCGGCACTCGCGGTACCGAGCGTTGCTGGCGACGATGATGTCCGCCTGTCCGTCGCCGTCGACATCGGCGACGATGGGCATCTCGAGGATGGTGCCGTTCGTATTGCACGCCTCGAAGAGCACCGTGCCGGTCATGCCTTCGTAGATGCGCAGGTAGTGCTCGTCCGCGTAGAGCACCTCGGCCCGGCCATCGCCGTTGAAGTCGAAGACCGAGCTCCCGGTTCGCGCCGAGGAGCAGTCGATGGTGCTCTGGGTCCAGAAGAAGGTATCGGCGTCGGCGACCGTCGAATCGACGAGGCGCCGGCCATCGAGGACCGCGTAGCCGACGCCGCCGGCGACCGCGATGTCCGGGGTGCCGTCGCCGTTGACGTCGGCGGCGGTCGGAGGCCCGCCGCCGTGGGTGCGCCCCGCGGAGGTCGACCCGCAGAGGGTCGGGTCGAGGGTGCCGTTGATGTCGAGGCCCGTGCGCAGGGTCTCGACGCCGCCAGCGCCATCGTAGCGCCAGACCGTCAGGGTATGCGTGTCGTACTCGACGGTGATGATCTCGGGTAAGCCCCCCGCCTCGAGGTCGGCGACGATGGGATGCCCGGTCCCCGCGCCCCGGTCGGCGAGGACCACGAAGCGGCCCCCGACGAGGGAGTGAATGCGCCGCGCGGAAACGATCTCGAGGGTGTGCTCGGCGTCCCCGTCGACGTCACTGAGGATCACGTCGCGGTCCGGTTCGTCCATCATGTAGCGCACGGCGCCGGTCTCCCCGGCGAGGACGGTGCCGCCGACGATGACCTCGGGCATTCCGTCCTGGTCGACGTCGGCGATGTTGGGCATGACGCAGAGCGCGGGAAGGACCGGGCTGGTCCAGCGTTCGACGAGGGCGTCGGCGACGATGTGGTAGGCCACGATGGTGCGCCGGTCGATGCTGCACGCGACGATTTCGTTGCCCGGGGCCCCGTCGATGTTGCCCGCCGCGGGATAGGTCCAGGGGTTGGTGCTGGCGGCCACGCGCCACTTCTCGGTGAGCGCCCCGTCCGCGGCGGAGAGCACCACGAGGTCCCCGACGGCGTTGGTGCCGTCCGGGCGGTTTTGGTCATCGGGGCTGGTGATGATGACGATCTCCGGGATGTCTCGCCCCGTGATCCGTCCGTCGCAATCATCGTCGTCGAGCTGGATCACAATGGGCGAGTTGCGCACGTCGGTGAGGTTCGGCGCCGCGGCGCTCCCGTCGAACGCGCCCCAGGAGAGGCTGAGCTCGACGTCGAAGGCGTCGGCGTCCGGAGTGAAGGTGCAGGCCGTCACGCACATCGGCGCCACGGGGTCCGGCGTCGTACCGTCGGGACAGGCCGGGGGCCGCGGCAGGCAGCGGCCGCTGGCGATGAGGGTCCCGTCGCACATCACGCCATCACCGGCGAGCTGAGGCTCGCAGTAGTCGCCGGCGGCGCAGTCGTCTTCGTTTTGGCACTCGGCCCCGGGGGTCACGCAGCGCAAGAACGAGCAAACCTCCGTCCCTCCGCAGCACACGTCGCCGCAGGCCGAAGCGACCTCGCAGCAAGCGCCGCCGATGCACACGCCGTCGCAGGGCTCGGCGCAGGCCGGCGGCGCGTCGACGGCCGTATCGCGCCCAGAGTCTCGGGCGCCGTCGCTGCCGCTGTCCGCAGCGTCCGCGACGCAGGCCGAGTCGACGCAGCTGAAGCCGTCTTCGCAGTCCGCGGTCGAGGTGCACGGGCCAGCGCCGCCCCCATCGTCGCCGCAGGCCACCGAGAGCAGCAAAAGCAGAAAGAGAAGCGAGGCGAGGGCGGATACGATGATCTTGTGCACGTTCTAGAGAAAAACAGAGGGCACTACGGACGTCAACGCCGTGAAATGCAGCCTCGAGCCTGTCGGCCGTGGAAGGGCCATTGACTGTCACCCCAGCAGAGCGCAGATAAACACCCATGGCCGACTCGACCTCTTGCTGCGGCGGCGCCCCCGCCGAGTCCCGATCCACCAGCTCCGCCGACGCGACGCGGGCCGCGAGCGCCGACTCGGTCCGCGACCAGGTCCGGCAGGACTACGCCAAGGTCGCCAACGCCAGCAACGCCGGGACGAGCACCGGCGTCGTAGAGAGCTGCTGTGGGGTCGCAGGCGACGCCCAGATCACATCACTCATCTCGACGCGCCTCGGCTACTCCGAAGAGGACGTCTCGTCCGTGCCCGAGGGCGCCGACATGGGCCTCGGCTGCGGAAACCCCCGAGCCATCGCGGGGCTCTCGGCCGGCGAGGTCGTCCTGGACCTCGGCTCGGGCGGGGGCTTCGACTGCTTCCTCGCCGCCCCCGAGGTCGGCGCCGAGGGCCGGGTCATCGGCATCGACATGACCCCGGACATGGTGAGCAAGGCGCGTCGCAACGCCGAAAGGGGCGCCTACGAGACCGTCGAGTTCCGCCTCGGCGAGATCGAGCACATGCCCGTCGCCGATGGCACCGTCGACGTCATCATCTCCAACTGCGTCATCAACCTCTCGCCCAACAAGGCCCAGGTCTTCCGAGAGGCCTTCCGCGTGCTCAAGAAGGGCGGGCGCCTGGCCATCTCCGATCTGGTGACCACCGCCGAACTCCCAAAAGAGATTCGCGAGAGCAAGGAACTCTTCTCGGGCTGCATGGCCGGGGCGACCCTCATCGACGAGCTCGAGACCATGATGCGCGACGCGGGCTTCTGCGAAATCGCCATCGCGCCGAAGAACGAGTCGAAGGACTTCATCCGCGACTGGGCCCCGGGGCGCGGCATCGAGGAGCTGATCGTCTCGGCCACCATCGAGGCCATCAAGCCCAACGGCTGCTGCTGACGGTCCCGCCTCAGCGCCGACTTCGCAGCTGTGCCTGGGCACCGCTCGCCGGCGTGACGTAGGTATCGGGCTCATCGATCAGCGCGCCGCTCGCGCCCCGAGAGAGCTCGGCGGCGTTGGCCTCGTCCGTGTCGATGTGCATCTCGAGGAGGTAGCTCTCTTTTACGCGCACCAGCACGTCACCGAAGATGAGATCCCGGGGGCCGCCGGTGACGGCGACCTCGACCTCGTCGCCGTGCTCGACCCCATAGGCCTCGGCGTCGGCGGGGGTCATGTGCACGTGGCGCCAAGCGCAGATGAGGCCTTCTTTCAGATCCACGATGCCCTCGGGGCCGACCAAGCGGATCGGCGCTGAGCCCTCGACCTGGCCCGAGCCGCGAATGGGTGCGTCGACGCCGAGCTTGAACTCGTCGGTGCGTGAGACCTCGACCTGAGGCTTGCTTCGCAGCGGCCCCAATACACGCACCCTCTCGATCTCGCCCCGGGGCCCAACCAAGGTGACGCGCTGCTCGGAGGCGAACTGCCCCGGCTGGGAGATGCCTTTGTAAACCGAGAGTTCGCTACCCTTGCCGAAGAGCCCGTCCATGGTGGCCCGGTCGAGGTGCACGTGGCGCCCGCTGATGGCGATGGGGATGGGCTTTGGCTGCTTCACCTCAGTCCGTCCGCCGGCGATGCGCACCGTCTCCCGGGCGATCATGCGCTCTTCGTCGGTGGCGACGACCAGCACCTTCACGTTCGAGGAGTCGGCGTGGATGGCGCTGACCGGAGAGTCGGCATCGACCTTCGCGTCCTGGTTCGCGTCGTCGTCGAGGACGAGGCCGAGGAAGTCGAAGCGCTGGAGGATGCGCCGGCGCATGCTCGGACTGTTTTCGCCGATGCCGGCGGTCATGATCACCGCGTCGACGCCGCCCATCGCCGCGGCGTAGGCGCCGATGTACTTCCGCACGCGATGGGCGAAGACCGCGATGGCCAGGCGCGCGCGGTCGTCACCTTCTGCAGCGGCATTTTCGATGTCCCGAAGATCCTTGCCTCGGCCCGACATGCCAGCGAGGCCGCTCTCACGATTCAGGATGGCATCCGCGCGCTCGACGCCTTCGGCTTTGGCCAGAGCGAGGACCACGCCCGGGTCGAGGTCGCCGGACCGCGTGCCCATCACCAGGCCCTCGAGGGGCGTCATGCCCATGCTGGTCTCGACGCTGTGCCCGAGCTCCACCGCCGCGCAGCTCGCGCCGCTACCCAAGTGGCAACTGACGATGCGCAGCTGGTTGAGAGGGCGCCCGAGGTGCTCGGCCGCACGGCCCGCCACATAGGCGTGGGATGTCCCGTGAAAACCGAATCGGCGAAACCCGTGCTCTTTGGCGAGGTCCGGGTCGATGGCGTAGGTCCGCGCTCGTCGCGGCAGGCGGGCGTGAAACGACGTGTCGAAAACGGCGACGTGGGGCACATCGGGGAGCGCATCCCGGGCCGCGCTGATGCCCGCGAGGTTGGCCGGGTTGTGCAGCGGCGCGAGGGGCACGCAGGCTTGGATCGCGAGATACACGACGTCGTCGATGCGGGTCGCATCGTGGAAGCGCTCCCCGCCGTGCACGACCCGGTGCCCCACCGCGTCGATCGAAAGCCCCTTCGCCTTGGCTAGGACCTCGGCGATAGCATCGGCGTGAGTACGCCCCTCTTCGCCCACCCGCTCGATCTTGCCGCGCAAGAGCGGGGCCTTTTCGGCCGGGTTGAGGACCTGATATTTCACACTGCTCGAGCCGCAGTTGATGACGAGGACGTTCATGCTCACGGCGCGGAGCCTATCAGCAACGCGCGAGTGATTGGCGCGGAGAGCCCGAAGCATCTATTGTCGCGGTCTGGAGGTCCTCATGCGCATGTTCGTCGTTTCGTCCTGGTGTCTGGTCTTTGCTCTTTGTTCCTGGGGCTGCGGTGATGATGGGGGCGGCGGCGCGGACAGCGGTACAGACGCAGCCGTGATGGACAGCGCGACGACGTCCGACAGCGCGACCGACGATTCGGGAGCCCTCGACTCCAGCGCGGGAGATTCGAGCTCGGGTGACTCCGGTACGGCGGACGCAGGCCCAGACGACGCGAGCCCCGGTGATGGCGGTGCGGCGGACACGGGCACGATGCCGGACGCCGGCGTCACCAACTGTGACGACTCCACCGTAACCTGCCGCCGAGTCCGACCCACCTGCCCCGACGGACAGGTGCCCGAGGTCGACGGCGCGTGCTGGACCGACCGCTGCGTGCCCATCGACGCGTGCGAATGTCGCAGAGCCACCGAATGCCCGGAGCCCGAGCGCTACACCTGCCACCGGACAACCCGGCGCTGCGGGCCGTATCTCTGAGCGGTTACGGTGGCGCTTCCGTGGCGCCGGGACCCAGACCGTCGGCACTCGGGTGCTTGAAGCGGTGTGACGCGGGCATCGCTACGGCATGTCGTCGACAATCGTGACGGTTCGCTCGTCGCTCACGCTGACGTCACCCAGAACGCCGGTGACTCGCACGATGGCGGCGCTCCCTACGACTTCCGTGGGGTCCGTGATATCGAGGACGATGCGGTCGCCGACGCGTACCCAGCCGTCTCCATCGGCCCTCACCGACCGAGTCCGCAGCACCGCCTCGGTTGTGTAGTTGATAGGCTCGACCGCATCCGAGAGGGCCTCGTAGACTAGGAGCACCCCTGCGGGCCCGAAACCCCCGAAGCGTGCCGTCAGGTCGAGATGCCAGCCGCCCTGGAGTCCCGCGACGAGCTCGAGGGGGGCGCCCTCGAGGAGCGGCGCGTAGGCGTTGATCCCGGTGCCGAGCTCGATCCAGGGCTCCCCCGTCGAGCCGTCCGGGGCGATGGGCAATCCCGGGTCCGGCGCGCCCACCTCGAAGTCCGCGCCCGAGTCGTCGGTGTCCTGATACCCCGCCCCGTCGCGCCGCCGATGCAACGACTCGCCACTGTAGGTACCGGACACCCAGGCGTGCCCCGTGTCCACCGCGTCGGGGAGTCGTTTGAAGTCCCCGGAGGCGGCATCCATCAGTGTTTCGATCGCGTCGAGGACGGCCGACGTGGGCGCGCTCTTGAAGCCGCCGCCCGGCGCCGCGACTTCTCCGATCTCGGCCGACGCCTCGAGGACCACCAGGCTCGGCCCGAAGACGGTGATCAGCCAATCGATCCCGCCGCGGAAGTGGATGGGCTCGAGGTTGTCCACGGTCGGGGAGTCCTGGTCGCGGCCAGAGTCGGTCACGAAGGCTTCGAGCTCGGCACCCGACAGGTCGATGGTCGAGAAGGGACGGTGGTTGGTCCCGTCGTGGGCGACGACGAGGTGACCACCCGGTGGGAGCGCGACGCCGGCGGGAACTCGCCAGACCGAGCCCATGACGACCTCTTCCGGATGGCTATCGCGGAAGCTGTCCGGTGCTTGCCCGGGGTTGATCTCCCCCGCGACGCCGTAGACCTCGCCGATGTAGATCCCCGAGAGGTCGAGGGGCACATCCGAGGCGTTCACCAGCTCGAGGAATTGGTCAGAAAAATAGTGATCCGCACCACCCGCGGGGACGGCGCCGGCATAGTAGAGTTCTTCGATCAGGAGCTGCCCCGCGAGGGGTGGCATCGGCGTCCCGGCGTCGGCCGTCGCGACGTCGGGCATCGGCGTGGCATCGGACGGCATCCCGGCGTCCAGGTCGGCGCCGTCAGTCCCGCATCCGAGCGCCGCGGTGAGGAGGAAGACAGAGATCAGTCGCGTCACAGCGGCTCGCTATAGCACCGTCAGGGCCTGCATGCTCATGAACCACGGGATCGACATGCCCTCGTTTGCTTCAGCGCCCCGCACGCCCCTCATTTCGGCGCTCCGTGACGAAAGTGAACCGGCCCGGTCTTCCGGAGACTCCGGTGCGCCCCGACGGACAGGTACCCGAGGTCGACGGCAGCTGCTGGACCGACCGCTGCGTGGTCATCGGCGCGTGCGAATGTCGCAGAGCCAACGAATGCCCGGAGCCCGAGCGCTACACCTGCCA
>QMMC01000201.1 GCA_003647065.1 Deltaproteobacteria bacterium
TCGATGGTGAGGCCGGTCTTCTTCAGGAGCTTCTGGATGGCCGGCACCGGGCCGATGCCCATGATCGCCGGGTCGACTCCGACGGACACGAAGTGCCGGAAGTAGCCGAGGGGCTCGATGCCGAGCTCCTTGGCCTTGTCAGCGCTCATCACCAACGACGCCGCGGCGCCATCGGAGAGGGGCGATGCGTTGCCGGCGGTGACCGAACCCTTCAGGGCGAAGACCGGTCGCAGCTTGCCGAGGCCCTCGACGGTCGTCTCGAAGCGCGGCAGCTCGTCCACGGTGAAGGGGAAGAGCGTACGCTCCCCGCCCTTGAAGCCCACGCCGTGGACTTTGACGATCTCGTCCTTGAAGACGCCACCCTCGATGGCCTTCTTGGCCTTCATCTGGGTCTCGAAGGCGAACTGGTCCTGGTCCTCGCGAGAGATCTCGAACTTGTTCGCCACGTTTTCGGCGGTGATGCCCATCGGCGTGTAGACCGCGGGGTACTCGGCCATCACCTCGGGTGACGCGCTGAGCTTGTTGCCGGTCATCGGCACCATCGACATGGACTCGACGCCGCCGGCGACGGCGATGTCTTGCCAACCGGCGGCGATGTTGCTGGCCGCCATCGCGATGGCGTTCAGCCCGCTCGAGCAGAACCGGTTGATGGTGACGGCGCCGGCTTCCTGAGGAAGGCCGCCGAGGAAGCCCGCCGGGCGGGCAATGTTGAGGCCTTGCTCTCCTTCGGGCATGGCGCAGCCGAGGACGACGTCCTCGACGAGTTCGGCTTTCACCGAGGGGTTCCGGGCCATGAGGCCCCGGATGACTTCACCCGCGAGCTCGTCGGGGCGGCGGTGGGCCAGCGACCCTTTGTGGGCGCGACCGACCGCGCTCCGGACTGCATCTGCAATGACGACGTCTGCCATGTTGATCTCCGTTCTCTTTCGATCTCTCGGCGTCGCCGATCAGTTACGCAAGGGCTTGTTGTGCATGAGCATGTGTTGCATGCGGTCGAGGCTCTTCTGCTCGCCGCAGAGGCTCACGAAGGCCTCCCGGGCGAGGTCGAGGATCTCTTGTTCGGTGACCGGGTGGGTGCCGCCGCCGGCGCCGCCCGAGAGCACCCGGGCGAGCTTCCTGGCGATGAAGGCGTCGTGTTCGGTGGCGTAGCCGCCGTCCACGAGGGTGCCGACCATCATCTCGAGGGTCGCGACGCCGCTCTCTCCGGGGAGCACGTGGGCCCGGGGGACCGGGGGGTGGTAGCCGGCCTCGGCGATGCCGATGGCCTTGGCCTTGGCCTCCGTGAGGTGCCGGGCGCGGTCGAAGGAGACGCTGTCAGACCAACGGAAGTAGCCGAAGTGCTGGGCCTCGACGGCGCTCGTCGCGACCTTGGCCATGGCGATGTTCTTGAACGTATTGCCTACGATCTCGAGGGTATTGAGGGCGGCCCCTTCGGGGATGCCTTCGAGGGCGCGCCAGAGCATGTTCAGGTTGCCGGCGCCGCCGGGGATGAGGCCGACGCCGACCTCGACCAGGCCCGAGTAGGTCTCCGCCGCGGCGTGAACCGCGTCCGCAGCCAGGCACACCTCGAGGCCGCCGCCGAGGGCCATGCCGTAAGGCGCCGCGACGACCGGCACCTTCGCGTACTTCATCTTCTGGGTGGCGTCTTGGAGCGTCTTGATCTCGAGCTCGAGGCCATCCCACTGCTTGTTGTTCGCCGCCATGACGATGGCGAATAGGTTGGCCCCAACCGAGAAGTGCTCACCCTGGTTGAAGATGAGCATCGCCCGATAGTTCTTCTCGGCTTCGTCGACGGACTGGCCGAGCATCGCGATGACGTCACCGTCGAGGCTGTTGGCCTTGGTCTTGAAAGAGACACCGAGGACGCCGTCGCCGAGGTCCCAGGCTTCGGCGCCGTCGTTCGACAGAACCGGCGCCTTGCCCTTCCGCATCACCGTGAGGGTGGTGTTGCGGGGGTCGGTTTCCTGGGCGACGTACTTGCCCTGAGTGAGGTCGAAGACCTCGCCGTCTTTGTAGAAGGCGGTCGCCCCGGAAGCCACCATCTTGTCGATGGAAGCGGGCAGGGCCGTGCCGTCCTTCTTCATGCGCGTGACGGTCTCGACGAAGCCGAGGGCGTCCCACTTCTCGAAGGGCCCGATCTCCCAGTTGTAGCCCCACTTCATCGCCTCATCGACGGCGACCACGGAGTCCGTGATCTCGCCGATGCGGCGAGCCGAGTAGGCGAGGGAACGGCTCATGACCTTCCAGGCGAAGCTGCCGGCCTTGCCCTCGTCGGCGACGAGCTGGCGCACGCGGTCCCGGGGGTCCTCGACCTTGCTGATGGCCTTGGTGGCGCTACGGATTCCGTCGTCGCCGGCCTTCGGGCGGTACTCGAGGGTCTCGAAGTCGACGACGCCGATGCCCGCTTTGCTCTTCTTGTAGAAGCCGCCACGGGTCTTGTTGCCGAGCATCTTCTTTTCGACCATGCCGCGGATGAACTTCGGCACCTCGAAGATGGCGCGGTCCTCGTCGTCGACGAGGGACGAGTGGCAGTTGTCGGCGACGTGCACGAAGGTGTCGAGGCCGACGAGGTCCGCCGTGCGGAAGCTCGCCGTCTTCGGGTGAGCCATGGCGGGGCCGGTGATGGCGTCGACGTCTTCCGGCGTCAGGCCGTCTTCGATCATCTGGTGAATGGCCACCATCATCGAGTGGGCGCCGATGCGGTTGCCGACGAAGTTCGGGGTGTCCTTGCCGAAGACGATGCCCTTGCCGAGCTCGTCCTCGCCGAACTCGCGGATACGCTTCATCGTCGCGGGATCCGTGTCCGGGCCCCCGACCAGCTCGAGGAGCTTCATGTAGCGGACGGGGTTGAAGAAGTGCATCACCAGGAAGCGCTTCCGGAAAGCCTCGCCTCGGCCGTCCATCATGTCGGCGATGCGCAGCCCGGAGGTGTTCGACGCGACGATGGCGTGCTCCGGAAGGATCTTCTCGAGCTTCGCGAAGAGCGCCTGCTTGATGTCGAGGCGTTCGATGATCGCCTCGATCACCAAGTCGCAGGCGCCGAGCTTGTCGAGGTCGTCCTCGGTATTGCCCGTCGACACGAGGAGCGCGTTCGACTTGTGGAAGAACGCGGCGGGCTTGCTCTTGAGGGCTTTCTTGAGGCCGCCGTCAGCAAAAGCGTTCCGCTTCTTCTTGTTTTGAAGGTCCTTGCCTTCGAGCTTGGGGTTCACGATGTCGAGCAAGAGCACTTCGATGCCCGCGTTCGCGAGGTGGGCAGCGATGCCGCTGCCCATGACGCCCGCGCCGACAACACCGACGCGCCGAATAGGCTGGTTCATTTCGACTCCTGATAGGACAAATGGGGCGGGCATCATCCCCCCGTCGCCCGGCCGCGACAAGGGCCAGGGAGGTCGAGTTGAGGTGATTCTCACCCACACCGGTCCTCGCTTCCGTACCTCCGGACCTGGCTATCTAATGAGCCCTGGGGCGGCAAACCGCGGGCATCGTTCTCTTTCTTCTCTTTCCAGGCCTTTTGCTCGTCAGCGCCCTCTGCCTGGTCCCCGCGGGCGTTTCCGCACAGGCCAGCGCCGCGCCCATCGAGGGCGATCTCGGTTGCCTCGGAACCGCCTCCGGCCGCGTCGAGTGCCCGGACGGGGACGACGTCACGGGGACCCGCGGCGGGGGAGTCAGCCTGAACTCCGGCAGGCGTCACAGGAGTTGCTATGGGACGTGGGGCCATGTCCCAGACCCGACCACTGTCCCCGCACGGTGGACGGCCGGCGACCGCCGCGTGCGCTTTCCCCACGGCACCTGGTGGACGCGCGTGCACCACGGTGCGCGTTGTCGGCCGCCGCCTTGGCGGCGAACACGCTGCCCCAAGGGGCCGATGCGTGTCGGTGCCAAACGCGGACACGCATTGCTGCGTCCGTCCTTTGGCGACGTCGCTAGCGGCTACAGTGAGGGGGCAGGATTCCACAGAACGCGCGTGGCCCGAGGCGGTGGGCGCCTCGCGCGATGGCGTCGCCGTGCACGATGAGGCGCTGCCGGCATGTCCACTCCATCACAGCGCCAACCGCGGCGGCGCCGGCCCGTCCGGATCTCCGGGATCTCCCTCCCGGAGAACCCGTCCGAATCAGACGAGAAGCATCGCAGCTTCCGATCTCGATCGATGATGCATCCGAGGTCGCTTGCGCAAAGAAGGCGAGCAGGTGCGTATACTGGAGCCATGCACACCGCCCAGAGGGTCCCCCCCCGAGAGTGATTCCGATGAAGCCGAAGTTCGTCCTGGCACTCATCACCCTCGCCTGCCTGGGCGGGGGAGCCGTTCACGCCCATCGCGTCCACGCCCGTACGCTGACGCAAGAGAGCTGGCGCGATCCCGTTCAGCGCGTCCCGGCCGAGGTCGCCGAGGCGGCGAGGCAGCGGATGATCGACCAGGCGCTGGCGGCCGGCTACACGGAGGTTCACGCGCACCGTCTGGTGCTCGACGGGACGCATGAGATACTCGAGACTCCGCCACTTTCGGTCCCCGATCGCGATTCGGGATGCGACCTCTACATCGTGTCGGTCGACGGCCACCTGGTAGTTCGGAAGCCGAGGATCGACGTTGGTGGGAACGAAGATCAGGGCTTCTGCGGCTGGTCGCAGAGGCGTATGGATGCGGAGCGCACCCGGCGACCGGTGCGGCACGCCGAGTTCGTCGAATCCTGCATCGGAGGGCCCGGTTCTCGCTTCGCGATCGGTAGTGGGCGACGTCTCCTCGTAGGGGTGCAACCCCGAGATCTCGACCACCGGCAAGCCCTGGTAGGCGAACTTCACGTCGTTCACCTACAGCGCGATGCTGGGCAGAATTCAGCCGATGGTACGGGGCTCTCGATGCCGGATGCGATCGGCCAACGCCACGGATACCCCAAGGAGAACGACACCGTCTCCACCGCGATTGCTCGTGCAGCGGCAGCGAAGGTCGGCGCCCTCTGGGTACTCGGCCTGGGGCTGATCCACACCATCGCCTTCATCAGGCGGAAGCGGCGTGCGCGCGCCGACGCCTTTGTCGAGATGATGCGGGCCGAAGGCGACGAGCGCGACGCGTAGAGCTGTCCGGTGCTCGAGACCGGGAGGCGGGAGAATGCTCCGTCTCAGAGCCCTCCTGATATGATCGCGTCGCGGCGGCCGCGCTTCTCAGCCCTCCTCGATTGATTGCATCGTGGCGCAATCGCGTGTTTCGTAGATTATGCAGCTCAGATTTGGGAGGACGGGTGGTTGAAATTGGCTATCTGCTCGCCCGTGGGGTTACTCCACCACCGTCAGCATCTGGTCGTGGATCAGCCCATTGGTGGCCAGGAAGTTTCCGCCGTGGACCGTCGAGGCGCCTTTGAAGTCGCTGAACTGGCCCCCGGCCTCGCGGATCAATACGGCCGCCGGGCAGACGTCCCAGGGTTTGACCCCGGCGTCGACCATAGCGTCGGCCTTGCCCAGGAGCATCTGCCGGTAGCCGTCGAAGTCGTGGTGGCCGCGCTGAGTGAAGGTCTGCTCTCCGAGGCGGGGCAGCAGGTCGCCGGCCCCGGCGTCGGTGAACTGCTGGAGGCAGCCGTGGCAGATGACGGCGTCGTCCTTCGACGCGACCTCGCTCACTCGGACCCGCTGACCGTTGAGTCGGGCGCCGTCCCCGAGCACGCCGACCATGAGGTCCCCGGCGGCGGGCATGAAGGCGATGCCGACGACCGGCACTCCTTCGGCCTCGAGACCGACGAGGACTGACCAGGTGTCGAATCGCCGGGTGAAGGCCCGGGTCCCGTCGATGGGGTCGACGATGAAGGTCATCGTCCCGTGGCTCTCGGCGGCTCCCGTCTCTTCGCCCAGGAAGCCCATCTCCGGGAAGTTCTTCGAGAGGTACGCCCGCAGGCGCCTCTCGACGGCCTCGTCGGCTTCGGTGACGGGGCTGTTGTCGGCTTTCCGCCGGGCGTGGGCCCCGGCGCCGCTGCGCTGCATCGAGAGGGCGAGTTCGCCGGCCGCGGTCACCTCGTCGACCAAAGCGCCGAGGGCCACGATGCCGCCGATGCGGTCGAGATCAAATGCGTCGCTCATGGCGGCGAGCTTCGCATGAAAACCGCCGCCCGATGGCGCTTCACCGTGAGGAGACTTACTCGCCGATCGTCGGTACGTTGCCTGCGAGGGCCCCGACGAGGAAGCGCGTCACGTCGGCTTGCCCCTCGGGAGTCCCGAAGGCGACGAAGTGGCCGTCGACCATGGCGGCGGTCGGATCGTACTGCCGGAGGCCCATGGTGAAGGGCACCATGTCGACCATGATGT
The DNA here is from genome assembly GCA_003647065.1 of Deltaproteobacteria bacterium. Classification (GTDB taxonomy): domain Bacteria; phylum Myxococcota_A; class Polyangia; order Polyangiales; family B10-G4; genus B10-G4. The sequence goes on from QMMC01000201.1 coordinate 6,289, forward strand.
TGCCCATGACCGGGGGATCTTCCTCGGCGAGACCCCAGGTTTCACCGAGGAGGGGGCGGACGAGTCGCAGGCGCGCCGCGAGGGAGTAGGCGCGCATGGTCGCCTCGGGGGAGAAGCTGTCTCCCGGGCCGTAGGTCATGAAGACGTGGCGCCCGGGGGCACCCATCACCGGGTCTGCGGTCAGGCGCCGAGCGAAGTTCACCGGGTCGGCCGCGTCAAAGTAGGCCTGGAAGATGGCGAGGCCCGGGTGGTAGTCGCCGGTGGGCAGGTCCCCGGCGGAGTTGATGTCGAGGAACGCGTAGGGCAGGAGGCCGGCGATGTCGACGGGCTCGGTCTTGTTCAAGAGCGACTGGGTGAGGTCGCCGCCGTTGCCGCTCAAGACGATGGCCTGAACGCCTGCCTCGTAGGGCAGCATCAGGGACGCGTGGGTGGCGCCCTGGGAGTGCATGTACATCGTCACCCGCGTCGCATCGAAGGAGATGGCCTCGGCCGTCGGTGAGCCGGCCGCGTCGGCGGAGTAACCCTCGGCGAAGTAGACGAGGCTGAAGAGGTCGGCGGCACCCTGGACGACGTTGTCCCGGGCCGCCCTGGGGTTGGCGAAGTTGAAGAAGAGCCGGTCCGGGTCCCGGGTGGAGCCCCCGCGGCGCTCGCCATGCTGAGGCAGATCGATCGCCAGGGTAGCGGACGGCACTGGGGTGCCGCCGTGGTCGGCCGTTGCCGCCGCCGCCGCGAGGCCGCTGCGGGCGGCGCCGGTGAAGCTACCGCCGGTGCCGTGGCCGACGAGCACTACCGGGAACCCTTCGGTCGGGGGGGCGACCTTCGGTACGGTCAGGGCGAAGCAGACGCCCTCGGTCCGGGCGACGATCGGTGCTCCGTCACCGTCCAGGGCGATGCCGCCGCCGTCCTCCGGCGTTTCGTAGGGCGCCGTGCCGGCCTGGAAGATCGGCAGCTCGATGCGGCCGTGGATCTCGTGGAAGTCGGCGGAGACGGCTCCGCAGGAGCGCTCCTCGGTACCGTCATCGCAAGGGGACGTGTTCGACCCGTCGCAGAGGGTTAGGTCGGTGATGGCCGGCGCGGTCCGCGCCCGAATGACTTCGCGGAGACGCGGGATCACCCGTTCGGTATTCTGCGTGGTGAAGACCGTTGCGTTGAGCACCTCGGCCGAGGTGACCTGGTCGTTCATCGGGTCGGCGAGCCAGGTCCGGAGGGGGGCGTATTTCGTCCAGGCGGTCGCCAGCGCGGTGTCGCTCGGTGACGCATCGCCGATGACCGCGTCGAGGTCCCCGGAGCGGGTCATCGCCGCGCCGCCCATGTCCCCGCCGGTGACGATGCCGGTCTTCAGGATTGCGGCGTAGGTGGTTCCGGGGCTCAGGGGCCGCCCGTGGCCGGTGCGCAGGGCGAACCAGTTTTCGCACATGTACTTGGTGACGCGTCCGGAGGAGAAGAACCAAGAGACGTTGACGCGCTCGCCGTAGGTGGGAGAGCCCTCGGTGACGTCCACCACGATGAAGCGGTCCGCCATCGATTCCCAGTCGTAGGGGGCGCTGAATCGGAAGTAGATGGTCGGGTTGACGGAGAATCCGTCGAGGTCTTCTTCTGACGCCCGGAGGTACCGGCCGATGATGTCGACGGAGAGCGCCGTTTCGGGTGATGGGTGCCCCGAGAGGTCGAGGCCCGTTGCGGTCCGACGTACGTCGTTGGGGAAGGGCAGGCTGTAGAAGTCGAAGTCAGACCCCGCCCGGGGCACGCGGAAGAGCGCCTCCACGGTCCCCTCTTCACTCGCGGCGTCGCACTCTTCGCCGGCCCACAGGGGCGGCGGCCGAAGCGTGCCGACCCCGCCGTCGCCGGCAGCCATCGCGAGGGGGCTCTCGCAGGCGCTCGCTCCGCCGGTGATGGCGCTGCACGAGAGGCCCGCGAGGCAATCGGCGTCGGTTGCGCAGGCACCTCGAAGATCCACTTCGCCGGCGCTGCGGCACCGCCCGCCGAAGCCCTCGGTGACGCAGATGAGGCCGGCTTCGCATTCGCCGGTCGCGGCGCAGTCGGCGCCGTCCATGCCCTCGCCTGCCGGGGTGCAGGTGCGCAGGGGCCCGCAATAGAGGCCAGCCTCGCAGTCCCCGGTTAGTTCGCAGGTGCCACCCTCGGGGGTGTCTCCGGTCGGCTGGCAGGTGCCCTCGGCGGTGTCGCAGCTGAGCGTGGTCCGACAGTCGCCGTCGCGTAGACACGACTCGCCGACCCCCGCATTGCCGAAAGCGATCGGCGGGTTGTCATCGCACTCGCACGCGCCGACGGTGACGAGCAAAGAGAGCAGAAGAAGGGCCGGCCGAATTGACGGACGAAGAGAGGGACGAAGATAAGGGCGCATCATGACCAAGAGCCTCCACCCCAAGGATAGCAGGAGAGGCCTTCCCCGTGCAGGGTACGGACGGTCAGGCGAGGCGCGTCAGATCCGTGCTCAGGTGGTCGGCGAGGGCGCGGACCACCTGGCTCGGGTCTCGGGCTTCGATGTTGGGTAGTCGCAGCATCCACAGGCCCGGGTTTCGCTTCGCGATGCCCCGTTCCATCTCGTTGCCGGCGACGCTGCGCGCCTCGGCTTCACCCGCCAGGACGGCGACCGCTTCCTGAATCGGTAGCGTCACACCGGTGGTCGCCGTGGACAATTGCCGGAGCCAGCTGGGTGGCTCCGCGTCGGAGCGATTGAGCAGCACCGCGTGGGGGCGCTGCCCGAGGCGCTCGAGCTTCTTGATGATGTAGTCGACGTCGGCGGTCGCAGAGCCGGTCGGCGCAGTGACCAGGAGGTAACGCGTATCGTTGCCGAGGAGCAGTTCTTCGCTGTTTCTCGCGAGCTGAACGAAGCGCTCCCGGACGAGAGCGAGGAGGCCGAAGAGGGCTGCGAGGTCTGTCAGGAAACGGGGGTCGAGGACCCGGCCGATGGCAGCACCGGCTCGTTTCTTCCCCCACGCGAGCAGGCCCTTTTCATCCTTCGGCGGCCCTCCGCCGTCGTCGGCGGCCTTCTTGGCGAGGTTGGCGAAGAAGGTCACGGCCCGCCCCTCGAAGAGTGAGGCGAGGCGACCCGGATAGGCGACGAAGTCGAGGGCGTACCGCGAGGGCGCGGTGTCGATGACGAGGTAGTCGTACTCCGTGTCTTCGACGGCCCGGGCGACCAACATGAGCGACACCAGGTCGTGGATGCCCGAGAGCCCATCACCGAGGGTCGTGTAGATGCGGTTGTCGAGCATGCGCTTCAGGTCGTCGGGGCGCTCCCCGAAGAGGATCTCGGCGAAGGTGCGCATGCTCTGCTTGGGCTCGGGCATGAGCGCAAAGAGCTTGCCCGCGGCGGCATCATCGAGGTGAACCGAGTGCACGTCGGCGTCGATTTCGATGCCCATCGCGTCGGCCAAGCGGCGCGCGGGGTCTACCGTCACGATGAGGACCCGCTTGCCGGTGCGCGCGAGGGCGACCGCGAGGGCTGCCGCCGTCGTCGTCTTGCCGACGCCGCCACCTCCGGCGCAGACGAGGACCTGGGGAATCTGGGCCGTCATGCGGCCCCCGCGGCGATGAGCCAAGCTGCAACCTCGTCGGCGCGGGGGTCGACCGGTGCCAGAGGTAGGGATATCGGGTGCACCGCGGCATCGGTGGTGGCGGCAGTGAGGGCGCCGACGGCTTCGCTCCGGGCCTGATCGCGAGCGGCGAGGACCTCGACCAGGGCGGCGGCGGGGCCTTTGAGGGCGCCGTTCCCGGCGGCGAGGCGTCGGGCCTCTCCGAGGGCGTGGTGGGGGATGGCCGAAGGAACCCGATTGATGATGAGGCGGTCCGCGGGCAGCCCCAGCTGGTGGCGCATGGTCTCCGCGAGTTCGAGGGTCTCTTCGAGGACCAAGCGCTCGGGCAGGCTGACGATGACGATGGACGACCGGCCGGGCGCGACGAGGTCGGTCGCGAGGCGCGCCGCGAGCTCGTGCAAAGGGCCCCCGTGCAAGAGGTCGCGCATCTGCTTCGGCGCCTTGAGCCAGGCGACGCCGTGCCCGGTCGCGGGCATGTCGACGACGACCCGAGCCCCCGGGCGGGCCTCGGTGATGCGCCGCACTGCCTCGAGCTGCCCGAGCTCCCGGAGGGCCGGCGCCGCCTGGAGCATTCGCTTCATCGCGAAGTTGCCGATGACCACCTTCGAGAGCAGCGCCGAGCCGAAGACCTTGGCTGCCATGTCTTCGACGGCTTTGGCGGGTTTGACCACGATGTGCTCGACCGGCGACTTTCGACCGAGCACGCGCTTTCCCGATTCGCCATCGACGAACTCGACGAAGACCGCCTTGCGCCCAGCTGCGGTCGCTGCGTGGGCCAGGCCGGCGGCGACGGTGGTCTTGCCCACGCCTCCCTTGCCGGTGACCAGGACGACCGGCGCGAGGGGACGACGCGCCGGCTCTCCGGCTTCGCCTTCACCCTCTCTACTTGGGGCGTGTTGCGCGGCGCCGCCCATCGTCAACTCGGCCCCGGGGCGCCGAGCCTGATCCACTCCCGGATCATCTCGACCTCGTCCATGGCCAGCGGAGACGGAGCCCCGATACCGAGCGGCATCAGTACGCCGAAGTCTTCACAGTCGGAACCGGCGGGGGGGGTCCAGTCCGCATCCGGGGTGAATTGGATGGTGCCCATTTCGTCGTGGGTGCCGTCGATCTTGACCATCAGCCACGAGGACTCGGGATGCTCCGGGTCGACCCGCGGCATTCGATCATATTGGCACGCGGACACACCGTTCAACACCGTGGTCATGTCCTCGGTGGCCGTGAAGTTGAGGTTCGCCTGGCCGCTCCCCGGGCCCCCATGGCAGGCGATGGAGAAGGTGCAGCTGCGCGTCAGGACCGCCTCGACGTTGTCGTAGGTCGGTTCGAGCGGCACCGGTCCCGGGTCGTCACCGCAGCCAAAGCTGGCGGCGACCAGAAAGGCGATCGAGCATACGGCGGAGGCGCGCACCCCCCCTCGGTAGCACGACCCGCGCTCTAGCTAAAGACCGCTGTTAAGCCGCCTGTTGAAGGACTCGGGCGGCGGCTCCCAGCCCTGCTCAGGCACCTCTGCCCCCAGCCTCACGCTCGAAAATGCGCAGGCATTTCCTCGATTCGCCCGAGCGCCGAAGCACCCAATCAGAACCGAGATCCATCCACCCAGTACTTCAACAGGCGGCTAGGCCTCTGTAGGGGCGCCTACGAAGAGCGGGCGGGGGTCCCGGGGGCGGCCCCCGTCGACCAGTTCGAAGACCAGACCGCGGCGGGTGGCGACGAAGCCGAGCCACTCCCCGCGCTCGACGACCTGCCCGGCCTCGACGGCGATGCCGGCGATCGCCCCGTAAACCGTCACCCAGCCATTCTTGTGCAGGAGGACGACGGAGCGTCCGCGCCCTGGTAGGTCGCTGCCCACATAGACGACGGTTGCGTCCGCCGCGGCTCGGACGGCGGTCCCTTCGGGGGCGGTCAGGGTCAGGTGTCGCCGTCGCAGGCGTCGATCGCCAGGGGCATCGCCGCCCCGGAGGGGCCAGAGGAGGTTGCGGAAGACGCGGCCTTCGGTCTCCGCAAGGACCTCGGCGGAGGGGGCATGGCGAAGGAGCGAGAGCGCGGTACGGCGCGTTCCCGGGGCGAAGGTTCGAGCGCCGGAGTGGCGAGCGCTGCTGGTGGTTCGGGGGGCCGCAACATCGCTCGCCTCGAAGGCCGCCGGGGAGACCGCTGCCCGGGGATCGCTGCGGTGGGGCATGCCGTCGAAGTAGCGTCGGGGGTCGATGGCTCGGCCCCGGTGATGGAGCTCGAAGTGCAGGTGGGGACCCCGGGCGATGCCCGTCGCCCCGACAAAAGCGATCCGCTCGCCCTGCTGGACGCGCCAGCCGGCCTGTACCGTGTTGCGGTAGTGGTGCGCATAGACCGACACCCAGCCATTGCCGTGGAGAATGACCACGCAGTTGCCGAA
>QMMC01000202.1 GCA_003647065.1 Deltaproteobacteria bacterium
CCACGGCGAAGGGAGGGTTGGCCCGCATCCACGGCACGCCGTCGGCGTCCACGCCCTCGACCGCGGCTCCTGCCTGGCGGAGCCGGGCGATCGTCGGCCCGAGGCGCACCCGGTAGCGCCACTCCGTGGGGGCGTCGGCCGTGCGCAGGAGCAGGTACTCGTCGGTGTGGGTCGGCGTCGACTTGTAGAGCACGTCGGTGTCGCGGTAGGCATCCGGATAGACCACGAGGCCGTCCTGGATCCGCGCGGCCACGTTGCGACCGCCCTTGGGCGTTACATCGATCCAGGCGCCGTCATCCTCGCGGCTACCAATACGCGTCGCGACTCGGAACCTCTGGGCGAACTCCGCGGCGATGGTATGCCCCGAGGCGTCCTCCCTGCGCACGCGAGGGTGCGTGAGGGAGTCGTAATCTGGAACGATGCGTCCGCTCCCCGGCGTCGTGAACTTGGCCGTCGCCACGATGGCGAACCAATGCTCGGTCTGCGGGAAGAGCTCTCGGACCCGGTCGATGACTCGGTCCTGGCCGGACTCGGGCGCGGGTATGGCGACCGGCCCACTGGCAAGGAGCTGAGATGTGATGACGAGACCCACCGAAATCGCGCTGATGGCGATGACGATGACGACACTCTTAGACCCGGGGAATTTCACGCGAAAAGGGTAGCCGCACCCCCTCGAACGCTGTTGCGCTAGGTCACTTGGGTCACGGATTGGTGTCTTCTCGCAGCCCAGGTCAGCCAGCCCAGAAGATCACGCGACGCTCGAGGGCCAAAAGAGCGTGCCCCGCCAGGGATCCAACGACCCCAGTCAGCAGAATTACTGCGTAAATTCCGGGAGCATCGTAGGCGATCTGGGCGTTCACCGCCCTCGACCCGAGCCCCGCCGGGGCCCCGACGACCATCTCGGTCACGACCGCGACGACGAGGCCCGTCGCCACGGCATGGCGGAGGGCGGTCATGGAGCCGGGCAGGACCTCGTAGAAGTGCAACCACCGAAGCATCTGCCACCTCGACGCCCCCATGGCGCGCAGGACGCGCACGCGCTCGGGGCGCGCACGCTGGATCCCCGCGACCACGTAGAGCGCGATGACGAGGGCCGCCGCGTACGCGACCACTCCCACCCGCGCCCGGTCGCCGTAACCGAAGACGAGGAGCAGGAGCGGGAAGACGAGGAGGGGGGGGATGGCCCGGAGGAAGTCCATGCCGGGCTCGAGGAGATCTCGCCGACGCGTCGAGGTACCGATCCACAAGCCGAGGGGCAGCCCGACGAGGAGCCCGAGCCCCACGCCGAGGACGACGCGCAAGGTGGTGGCGCCGAGGTCGGCGCCCAGGGTGCCGTCCGCGAAGCCCTCGAGGAGCGCTCGGCCGGTGTCGATGGGCCCGGCGACCGCACGGTGTCGCAAGAGCCCCGTCTCCGTCACGACCGCCCAGAGCGCGATGACCGAGAAGAGGGTGAGCAGAAACGGTGGCGGTCGCACCTTCATCACGAGGCCAGAGCTCTCTCGATGTCGGCGCGGGCGCTCGCCCCGCCAGAGTCGATCGAATGAGCGATGGTCGCCGGCCGTCCAGAGAGTACGACCACGCGATCGACCAGGCTGAGCATGTCCTCGATGTCGTGAGTCACGAGCACGAGAGCCGGCCCCCCCGGGGCTTCGCAGGCGCTCCTCAGGCGCTCTCGCATGCGGGCCCGAGCACCCGGGTCGAGGGCGGAAAAGGGCTCATCGCAGAGCAGCAGGCGGGGCTCTGCGATGAGCGCACGCATGAGCGCACCGAGCTGCCGTTGCCCCCCGGAGAGATTCTCTGGACGGGCGTCGAGGTCGAGGGTGCGTTCGGGGTCGAGGCGCCCCTGGACCTCCGCGAGCGCGCGATCACACGCGCTACCGGAATCACCCCGGGCGAGGAGCGGGAGCACGATGTTTCTGCGCATCGTGTACCAGGGCAGAAGGCTCGCCCCTGGCTCTTGCGGCACGAAGCCCACTCCCTTGGCGGGCGGCGCTTGGTCGAGGACCGAGAGTGTCCCCGCGTCGATGGGGCGGAGGCCCAGCATGACGTCGAGGAGCGTCGACTTTCCCGCGCCATTGTGCCCAACGATGGCGAGTCGCTCCCCGGGGTCCACCGAGAGCGAGACGTCGGCGAGGATCGGGCTGCTCCCGAGAGTCACCCCTATCCCATCGAGCGCGATCAAGGGGCCGCCGGCCTCTCCGCCCGGAGCGTCCATCCGGTGACGTCGATGGGCTCGGGGAGCACGCCGAGGTCCAGCATCGACCGCACGGCACCCGAGAGCGCACCGTCGTCGAACTCGGTCGAGGTGAGATACCGGGCGTCCGGGTACCGGGTGACGTACGGCCTTTCGGGCGCGCGTACATAGCGCGCCATCGCCTGACGGGCGGCGCTCTGGTCTGCGTGGATGAGGCGCGTTGCGTCGTCGAGGGCTCGGAGCAGCCTTGCGACGACCCCGGGCCGCTCGCGCGCGAGGCGGGGGCTGACGAGGAAAGAACCGAAGACGAGGCTCCCGCCCGAGACCGCCGTCACCGGTGCGACCTCCCCCACGGAAACGCCAACACCTCTGGCGATGGTGGCGGTGGCCATGGGGTCGTTGGTGAAGAGCGCGTCCACGCCGCCGTGTTCGAGGGCCGCCGTCTGCTGCGGCGGCGCGAGGGCTACGACCGAGACCTCCGAGAGGGGCACGCCCGCGTGAACGAGCATCGCGTCGAGCCAGCGGCGGTACGCCACGGTGGGCAAGATGCCGACGGTCTTTCCGCGCAGGTCCGAGACGCTCGAGATCGAAGTATCCCCGGGGCGCCGGAGCAAGTAGCTGACCGGGTGCGCCGCGTCTTCGACCATCGCGAGGGCGAGCCTCACCTCGGAAGCGTCCCGCGACGCCGCGGTGAAGACGATGGGCAGCGCGGCGAAGCCCCCCGCCAGCACCCGCTCGTCGAGGACCTCTTCGACGAGGGGCTGAGCCGTCTCGTAGCGCTGGAGCTCGACGTCGAGGCCCTCTGCTTCGAAGAGCCCCCGCTCCTTCGCGACGAAGACCGGGAGACTGATGCGTAGCGCGCTGTAGCCGACACGCAGGGCTTCGGCGCCTCGGGGCTCTCTCTCGTCGTCCGAACACGCGCTGAGCAGCGGGAAGCACGTCGTCAGGACGAGAAGCAGTGGGAACGTCGGTCGGATCATCGCTCGGCGCCGGAGCCCATGGCGAGGCTCCGGGACGACGCATGGTACACATGGCAAGCGAGGGTGCACGCATGAGTTCGGGGCCCTGCCTCGAAGGTGCCGGCGAGGGCATCGCTTGCTGCCGCCGCACCGGCGAACGCGGCCCCCCTCCCCTCGTGCGGGTCCAAAGGCCCGCGCGCATCGGCGAGGTCCGCGGCGGCCGCCTCGACAGCCGACGCGATGCGCAGCATGAGTCGGCTCTCCCGGGCAGCCTCTCCGTCACCAGACACCTCGAGCGAAAGGAAGGGGATCGCGCCGTCGAGGGCCGTCGGCACGATGGCGTCCGAGACACCGTTCGAAGGCATGCAACCGAAGGACTTGACCGAGATCGCCAGGTGCGCGCGGCGCTCTCGCCGGGCGCGCACGGCGAGCCCCACCTCGACGTGGCCATAACCACCGCGCACGCCGGCGGTGAGATGAGGCGCCGCCAGCTCCGTGAGTTCGTCCATGTCGGGCAGCTCGAAGCCGCCGAGCCCTGCGGCGCGACTGGCCGCGGCGAGGCGCGTACGAAGCTCTGCCTCGAGGCTCTGGGCGAGGGAGATGCGGGCCTCGGTGGGGGCCTGGCTGCGCCCATAGGGCGCCCCCCGCATCTGCCACAGCACGTAGTTCAGCCAAAGCGCAAAGGGCGGGATTTCCACTTCGGCGCCGGCGCGGGCGAGGACCCTCGGCAGGTTGAGCTGCCCGTCGCCCTCTACGTGCATCGACCACGGGTCACCCAGGATCAGAACTCGAGCGAGGGGCGTCGGGGCACATCGCTCGAGGTGTCGATGAAAGCCGGACTCTTCTGCGAGGGCCTCGATCGGGGCCGTCCCCGACTCGATCGCGGAAGCGATACGGAGGACCGCCGCCGCGGCTGCGCCCTCGAGCTCATCCACCTCTTCGACTCGCGGCCGGAGGCGATGAAGTACCTCGCGGAGAACGTCGGCCACGAGGAGCGCGTCGAGAAGAGTCGACATGCCCTCGTCGCCCACGAGCTCGCGCAGGCCGTCGATGGACTGCTCCACCGCAACCACGCGCGGAGGGGGGTGCCCCGCTCGGGAGAGAGCCCTCTCCCAGGCCGGCTCGAAGAGGGCATAGCGACAGGGCCCGCAGCTGCGCACGCTCAGGAGCGAGAGTGCGGTCGCCTCGCCGAACTCCTCTTCGATCTTCTCGGCGGTCCGAAGGAGGGCCCCCGTCGTATAGAGGACCGGGGCGCACTGACCTCGGGGCAGGACGGAGCGCCCGCGCTCGAAGGCGCCTTCGTCGAGGGCGCCCCAGGTGTGCACCAGGGTGGAGACGCCCGTGCCATTATCGGCCGCGGCGAACGCGTTGGCGATAGCGGCGGCCGCGAGCTGATCGTGCGGAGCCCCGAGGCCGCCCACCAGAAGCCGCCGCGCGAGAGAGGGCTCCCCGTTCACAGAACCGACCTCGGCTGCACTGAGACCACCTCGGAGCGACCGCCCACGCCCAGCGCGCGTCGTTCGTAGCGGCGGAGCCCGTCGAGGAAGGTCTCGATGCGTAGCCGGAAGGTGGCGCCGGGCCGATCCTCGTCGAGGTCGTGCATGCGCAGGACGGGCTTGTGCGGGCGCCCGAGTATGTCCGTGAGTAGGCCGAGGATCGATGCGTCCTGACCGCAACGGAAGCTCGAGACGTCGACCGCCACGAGGTTGGGCGTGCGCTCGATGAGGCGGGCCGCCCACACCTTTTCGGCGCAGCCGCTGTTGGTGGCGAGGGGCAGGACCGACCCCAGGTCGAGCAGTGAAGCGTCGTCGATGGGGAGCGAGGAGATGCCGAGCACCGGCACACCACGGGAGGCGAGTTCGGTCGAGATGCCGTGCGAAACGCCGGGGTCGGCGTGGTAGGGACGGGCGAGGACGACAGCCACCGCCCTTCCCTCGGACACGGCCCTTCGGATCACCTTCGCGCCGCGGCGCCGGGTGCGCTCGTGGAATGCCCGCTGGGCAGCGAGGGCGTAGTCGAGGGCTCTGGCATTGTCGTCTGAGCCCATGCCGAGGAGCTCACCAAAGGCCTCGAGGAGTTGACCCTCGAGGCGCGGGCGATCCACGAGGGTGAGCTCTGGCGTGAGCGCGCGGATCCCGAGGTCCCCGAGCGTATCCCCATCGCGCCTGAGCGCTGCGACCGAGGTCTGGCCGGAGGCGGCGACGAGGGGGCAGGAGGCGGTATCGGCCGTCCCTCGTACGGCGATGGCGGCGTGGGTCAGGGTCGGCATCAGCAGCGCGTCGAGGGGCCGTTCGCGGTGGGACCGGAGGAGCCAGTCCACGTGGGATAGGACGAGCTTGCTCGGGAAACACGGATCGGTGACGCCCCACCGGGCGCCCTTCTGAAAGAGCGAGGACGAGGTGGGCGGGCTGAGCACGACGTTTTCGTCGGGCACGCCCACGGCGCGGAGGTAGTGCAGCAGGAGCGGTGCGCTTCGGTAGAGCCCCATGACGCGCGGGATACCGATGACGACGCGAGAGGCCGAAGTGCTCGGTGGTCCAAAGGAGCTGGGGGAGCGAGGGGGCGGAGGCAGCAGCGGCCGAAAGAGGCGCGACGCCTCCTCGGCGAGGAGGTCCGGCGCGTGCCTCGCCGAGCGTTTCTTCGAAGCCGAGACGTCGGCGCCGCGCTCACAGGTGTTGCCGACCACCAGCGAAGCCGATGGGCGGGGAGGCCTCTCGAGCTCGACGATGCTGCGCTCGCATTCGAGTTCGCAGCGTGTGCAGCGCGTCGTCTCGTCGCGCCGGACTTCGACCTTCACGTCGGCAAGGCGCCCCATGCCGACGAAGCCGGACGGCGCCCCGGTGGAACGGTGGTGGCGCCTGGCGATCAGGGCGGCGCCGATGGCACCCGCGAGCCCGGGTTGAGGGTGCACTTGCACGTCCGCGCCTGGAACACGCTCTCGGAGATAGAGGGCATGGGCCCACGCCGAAGCGAGGTTCCGCTGGGCCCCCCCGGTGAGGAGGAAGCGGCGCCCGAGGCGTTCGGGCGGCTCGGGCACGATGAACTCCCAGACGTTGTGGGGGAGCGCCCGGGCGAGGCCGGCGAGGATTTCCTCGGTCGTATAGCCATCACGCTGGAAGGTCACGCGGTCGGTATCCATGAAGACGCTGCAGCCGACGGTGAAGCGCGGGGCGCGCTCTGCCCGGAACGCGTGTTCCGCGTACTCGCCGAGGGGCACGGCGAGGTCCTCGGCCGCGGCGGCGAGGAAAGCGCCATGGCCGGCGGAGCATTGGTTCGAAACGTGAAAGCTCGTCACCTCTTCGCCATCGAGGCACATCACCTTGACGTCGGTGCCGCCCACGTCGACCACGACCTCGACCCCCGGCATGGCGGAGGCCGCCGCTGCGGCGTGGGCGACCGTCTCGACGGGGCGCACATCGGCGCCGATGGCCGGCCCCACCAGCTCGGCGCCGTAGCCCGTCACCCCGACCGAGAGCACTTCGAGGACCGCCCCGACACTCGCGGCCTCTCGGTCGATGTCCAGGAGTCGGGCGCGCACGTCGAGCACCGGGTTCTGCTCGGAGACGCCATAGCTCTGTGCCAGGGGCTCACCAGCCTCGTCGAGGAGAACGACCTTCGCCGTCGTCGACCCCGAGTCGACCCCGATGTGCACCTTGACGGGCCCACCCCTCAGCGCTGCCTTCGGAGCCGCGGGGCGAAGCGCGTCGAGGTCTGGGCGACGGGCCCGATCGGGCATGAGTGGCCCAGCGCTCCGCTCCCCCCCGATGACGCCACTCACCCGCGCCAAGGGGCGCCCCCCATGCGCCGCATGGAGCGCGGCACCCCGCGCTGCGAAGAGCTCGGCGCCCTCCGGTACGACTACGGGGCCGGGGCTCACGCCGCGCTCGATCCAGAGTTCCCCGAGCAGCTCTCGCCAGGCCGCAGCGAGGAACGGCAGGTGCGCGTGGGGGCCGCCGAGGAGCAGCACCGGCGGCCGGAGCAGCCGGCCCCGGGCCAGCACCGCGAGGTTCTGGACGACGATGGCGCGAGCGAGGGCGCTCATGGCATCCGACCAAGAGGCCCCGCCCTTGACGAGGTTCACGACGTCGGTCTCGGCGAAGACACCGCACTTGGCCGCGACCGAAAGATCGCCCGTGAGGCCGCACGATGCGAGCTGCGGTGAGTCGAGACCGAGGCGATGGGCGATGCGGTCGATGGTTGCGCCGGTGCCCGCAGCGCAACGGTCGTTCATCTGCATGTCGTCGGCGCCGGTCCCGGTGCCGAGGAGGACCAGCTTGGCATCCTGGCCCCCGAGCTCGACGATGGTGCGCGGCGACTCTTCGAGCTCCCGGGTCGCCAGCACCACGGCGTGGACCTCGTGGACCGGGACGGCGCCGAGCTTCGGGGCGAGGTGTGCGCCGATGGCTCCGGTCACACCGGTCGTCGAGATGTCGTGGCGCGCCCTGACCTCGAAGAGCAGCCGGTCGAGCACCTCGTCGGCCCGCCCCCGGTGCCGCTCGCAACGGCGGTGCACCTCTTCCCCCCCGGGGGCCAGGACCACGACCTTGACCGTGGTCGAGCCGACGTCGATCCCGAGATGCACCCTCATCTACTAGCCCTGAAAGCCGAGCGCGCCAGCGCTCCAGAGCGAGGCGTCCACAATCACCGGCAGAACGGGCCGAATCACGTCCGAGCGGGTGCCGGAGCCGTCAGGGCACCGAAGGCGGCCTCGTCGGGCCGCACCACGATCTGCTCTTGCCCCGGATCGTTTCCCCGAGGATGCCCCTTTGACATTTCGGCAGAGATGCCGGGTCCGAAGTGTCCACGTTGACATCCGATGACGTCGCCGAACGGCTCTGATCTCGGGTTCGTGTGCGAAGAGGCCGTGGCACCGGAGTTGCACTAGCGCCCTCTGCGGCGTCACCGAGGGAGCGTCGCCGGGAGAAGACGCATGCAAGAATTCGCAGGGGAGACCGAAGGAGTACCGCCCGCGCCGTCGGAGGGCACGCGCTTGAACGCGCTCCTTCACCGTTGGTTGGTCGAGTACAACCCGATGTACCTGCTGAGCGCGGCCCTCGTATTCGGGGGGCTCACGCTGGTGTCGTACGAGGTATCCACGGGAGACTCGGTGTGGGCACACTTCGGTACACCCGCGATTGCGGAGCTCTATGCCTTCGCGCTGATTGGAGGCGCAGCGTTCCTCGTGCGCCTTGGTCACCGGCGCCCCGCCGCCATGCTCGGCCTGCTCGCCGTTCTCTTTCAAGGAGACCTGATGCTGCACGTCGAAACGTGCTCGTACCTCGGTCTCACGGGCATGGTGGCATCGGGAGCCTGGCTGCTCCTGTTCTTCGCAAAGCTCTACTTGCTCGGCCGCGCCCTCGAGCTCCGCTTCTCACGCTCCGCCGTCCTCGTCGCAGCGCTCGGTGCCCTCGGGCTCGCCGTCCTGCCCCACGTATTTCGAGTCGTCGAACCGGGCACGAGGTCGATTCTCGTCGCCCTCTGGCTCTTCGGGCTCGGCACCACGGCTGCCTGGACCACGCGCAACGTAGAGAGCGCGGTCGGTTGGGACGTTCGCGGACGCAGGTGCGTTCACGGCGCTTGGGCGCTCTTGGCGGTGCTCGCGCTTGGCCATGCTCTATTCTGGTCATCGTCGTATCACTTCGGCTTCGGCTTCGGCATCGCCCCCGCGGCGGTACCGCTGGTGGCGGCGCGTTACGCGCGGCGGGAATCGCTCGTATGGCTATCCGTCAGCCTGACCGTCCTCGCCGTGATGTGGATCGCGCCACATGAGACCTGGGTCGTCGCCCTCATGGCCGCGATGACGCTCTTCCTCGCGGCAACGCGGGCACGGCTAGAGCACAGGACGCGCATCGTAGAGCCACGTCGTGCCCCCCCCTATCGGAGCTACGACCCGCTGCACTCTACATCCATGGTCATGGTCCACGACCTGCGACCGAACGCGAGGCCTCGCCTCTTCGTCGGCACCGCCCTCGCCCTCTACCTCGCGGTCTGGAGCGCCGGGTGGACCGGTGGCGCGCTTCCCGAACATCACCTGTGGCTCGATGCCCTCGTCGGCGTCGCGTTGCTCGCGGCCTCTCGGCGATGGCACCGACCGATGCTCCTCGCGCCGCTCGTTCCAGTGGTCGTCCATCTGACGGGGCAGCGCGGATGGGTCCCCGAACCGACGACGGCCCTCGAGTGGGGAGCGACGTGCATCGGCGCAGGCTTCGTCATGCTCTTCAGCTCCCTCGCGGCGAGCTGGTGGTTCGGCCGCACCGTCGCCATAGCCGATCACGCACCGCCCGGGGATCGGCCTAGCCCTCTCGACCCGGCCGGTGGCGGTTTGGCCCCTGCGCAGGCGATGTCGAGTGGCTCGGAATAGGCGGGCGGCGCCGCCGGCGGTCGCCTACGGGTGCCCGGCCGGAAGCGCGGGCGCATCGCCACCGGGGTGTGCGGCGGCAGGCGGCGCGTCGCCGGCATTCGCGCCGAGGACGCGGGCATTCGAGGTGAAGAGGATCTGCTCGAAGGTGCGATCCAAGGTGCGGCTGGTGAAGTTGGCCATCATCGAGCCACCGGCGACTTCGACCTGGTCGCCGACGGCGACGGTCATCTCCGACGCGGCGGCCCAGACGGGACCACTGCCGCTGTCGATGAGCAGGTAGGTGTAGCCGGCGGAGTTCATGGTCTCGGTGACCGTCCCGCGAATGACGTCCTGACCTCCCTGACCTGGCGCTGCGTGGGCGGCGGCGGGGGGCGCTGCGTGGGCGGCGGCGGGGGGCGCCTCGGCGAGGGGGGGCGCGGCCACCGGGGCGCTGGGCTCTTCTCCTTGTCCTTCGGCGGCGGCGGCGGTGTCGGTGCTGCCTTCGTCGCAGGCGAGCAGCGAGCCCGTGAGCGCAAGGGCGGTGCAGATGATGATCCTGTTCACGGCAACTCCTTCAGAGCGTTACTTCGGACGGGTCCTAGCATCCCCTGGCGAGGACAACGAGCAGCAATCTGAGGGGACGCACGGGTGGGCGATCGTGTAGGCTGACGCCGTGAACGAGCCAACGATCGACGTGCTTTTGCAGTCTCTGGTGGACGAAGGCCGCGGGGACAGCGCGCGCTTGGCCCACCTCCTAGTGGGCCGGGGGATCATCGACGAGGCCACCGCGTGGCTCCACGCCCAGCACCCCGCCCGGCGCCACCTGGTCGTATGCGATGCCCACACCTTCGCCGCAGCCGGCGAGAAGGTCGTCGCGGCGCTCCAGGCCGTCGGGGCCGACGTCGAGACGCTGGTGCTCAGCCCTGGAGACGGCGACGCGCACCTGGTGTGCGACGACCACCTCATCGGCGAGCTCGAGACCCGCCTGCGAGCCAACGACGCGTTGAACCCCGTGGCCGTTGGCGCGGGGACGGTGACCGACATCGTGAAGATGGCCAGCCACCGCGCGGGGCGGCGCTTCCAGGGCTTCGCCACCGCCGCGAGCATGAACGGCTACACCTCTGCCATCGCCGCCGTGCTCTCCCGCGGCGTCAAGCGCACCCTTCCCACCTCCCAGGCCGAAGCGATCTTCGCCGACCTCGACGTGGTCGCCGCCGCCCCCGCGTACCTGAACCAGGCGGGCTTCGGCGACCTGCTCTCCAAGCCCTTCAGCACCGCCGACTGGATGCTCAGCCATCTCGTCCGCGGCGTGGAGTTCCACGAGCGGCCGGCCCAGCTCCTCGACGACGCCTACACTCAGCTCATCAGCCAAGCGGCC
This sequence comes from Deltaproteobacteria bacterium, assembly GCA_003647065.1. Lineage (GTDB taxonomy): Bacteria > Myxococcota_A > Polyangia > Polyangiales > B10-G4 > B10-G4. Next base: position 10,872 of record QMMC01000202.1, read on the forward strand.
GGCGTCGGCAAGGCCGAGCCCGAGGCCATCGGAACTCTGACGCGCACCATCGTGCTGTCGGGCTTCACCATGGCCCTCGCCGGCACCTCGGCCCCCGCATCCGGCGGAGAGCACCTCGTCAGCCACTACTGGGACATGGAGCAGCACTGCCAGGGGCAGGAGCTCTTCGGCCTCCACGGCGCCCAGGTCGGCGTCGCCACCCGCATCTCCGCCATGCTCTTCGAACGCCTCCTCGAGCTCGACGCCTCGGACATCGACCCCGACGCCTGCGCCGCCAAACGCCCCGGCCCCATCGACCCCGCGCGCGTCGCCGCCCAGCATCCGCACCTCACCGACGACGTCATCGGCGAGGTCTCTGAGCAGTTCGCCCAAAAGCAGCGCCACGGGCAAGCGCTCCGGGACGAAATCGCCGCCGTCCGTGACCGCTGGCCCGAAGTCCAGGATGCCCTCTCACTGCTGCTCATCCCGGCCCGAGAAATCAGCGACGCCCTCGCCGCCGCGGGCGCCGCCGACCGGCCGACCAAGCTGGGCGTCACCCCCGAGCACGCCGTCCACACCGTCCAGGTCTGCCGGCAGATCCGCGGCCGCTACGTCGCCCTCGATTTGATGGCCGACCTCGGGCGCCTCGACGAGTGGGCCGCCGACGCCGTGGCAGCCTGCGAAGGGTGAGGACGAGACCATGACCAGCGTCCGCTATCTCTTCGTCTTCGCTCTCTGCATCTCCGGATGCGACTGCTCCCAGTCCCACACGCGGGATGCCTCGGTCGACGGGGCGGCGGACGCCGGGGATGCCGGGGATGCCGGGGATGCCGGGGATGACGCGCAGCCGGACACGGGCTCGGACGCCGGGCTGTGTTCGTCCCCCGTGCTCTACGACGGGCCCCTGTGCCGGGCCGCCCCCGATGTCGGCTTCTGCGTTTTCGCCGGACGCGAGGACGAGGCCCAAGCGCTGGTGCCGACCCTTCGCTGCGGGACGGCGCTGCCGCCGTGTGATGACGAATCGGTGAGCTGTCGCTACGGGCAAGAGGACTCTATCTGCGATGGCATGAGCGTCGTGGCGTACAACCAAGCCATCTGCGCGCTCTGGGATGCGGGCCTCGTGACCGAGGTGGTGCCGATTCCCCTCGATTGAAGGCGCGCCGAGTGGTCATCGTGCCGGCGCGCCGGAACGAGGAGAATCCACCGAAGTCTCACAGCAAAGAAGCCCCGGGGGGGCTATGTATGATTCGCCAAACGCGGGCACATCGATTCCGCGCGGTTCAGGAGCGGCGATGTACCAGATCGTAAAACGCGAGCAGTTCTCTGACATCACCTTTCGCTGGGA
>QMMC01000203.1 GCA_003647065.1 Deltaproteobacteria bacterium
GCGATGTCACGGTGGCATCCGGCGATGCGTTGATCGGCGCCCTTGGGGCGGCGACCTCGGGTGACGTCATCTGCGTGGACGGCACGGCGGAGCTCGACTTCACCACCCTCATCGAGGGAGGAGACGCCGTCGAGCTTCCCGGTGGCGTGACCCTGGCGAGCGACCGGGGCCGCGAAGGGTCCCTCGGGGCCGTGCTGGGCTCGAGCGCCGTCGACACCCCGGTGCTCATCCGCGTGACCGGCCCTGGTGCGCGCATCACGGGCATACGCCTTCGAGGGCCAGACCCAGACCGCCGTGAGGAGCACTGGTGTGAGGCCTTCTGTGCTGACGGGCCGATGCTCGGCAGCGCCCACTACTACACGATCCCCAACTCCCGCGGGATTCGCGTGGAGTCGGACCGCCTCGAAGTCGACAACTGTGAAGTTGCCGGGTTCAGCCATGTGGGTGTCTTTCTCGTCGCCGGCACCGGCCACCACATCCACCACAGCTTCCTCCATCACAACCAACGCAAGGGACTCGGCTATGGCGTGACCCATGACGGGGCATTCTCGGTGATCGAGCGAAACATTTTCGATTTCAATAGGCACTCGATTGCCGGCACCGGGAACCCGGACTCGGGCTATGAGGCGAGGCACAACGTCGTGCGCGGCCACTCGATTGGGCACAACTTCGACATGCACGGTGGCCGCGATCGGGGTGACGGCACGAACATCGCCGGCTCGTACACCCGGGTCCTGAACAACACCTTCTTCGAGATCCCCGGCGAACAGCTCTTCCGAGCCGTCCGCATCCGGGGCATCCCCGAAGAGTCGAATCTGATCGACTCGAACTGGTTCGCCCACACCGGGCCGTCCGCCGCGATCGGTGAGCTTGGCGGCACCGTGGTCCTCGACAACGCCTACGGCATGCCGACGCCGGAGATCGTGACAGGCCTGTAGTCAGTCGCTCAAGTGGACGCGAGGTGCCGGGGCGTCGCGACGTGCGGCGTGGTCGGTTCGGCACGGACCGAGAGCACGCCGGCGAAGGTCTCGCGGTAGGCCCAGGCGAGGTAGAGCTGGGCGCTGAGCAAGACGATGGGCATGCCGAGGGAGGCGGGCTCGAAGGCCGCGTGGAAGAGCACGATGTTGACCATCACCGGGGCTAGGATCGTCAGGGCGAGGGGCACGGCGCGGTTGCTCAGGAGCATGAGGCCCACGACGACCTCGGTGCCCTTGATGAGGGGGAACATGTAGCCGGCTGCGCCGAGGGCTCCGAGGAACGCGCCGGCGCCGCCGGCGTGTTCGGGCATGGGGATGAAGTTGAAGAAGCCGTTGAGGCCGAAGACGAGGAAGGCGAGGCCGAGGAAGAGGCGAGCGGCGGTCGGGATGTGGCGAAGTACGTTCTGCATGGGTTTTCTCCTGGTTGCGATGGGATGAACGTGCTTCTGTTGCCCTCGGTTGACTAGTTGGTGGTTTTGGGAATGATTGTTCCATGAGGGGAACAGTCGATCTCGCTCTCGTCCCGGCCTTCGTCGAGGTCGTGCGCCAGGGGAGCTTCACCAAAGCCGCGAAGGCCCTCGGGCTTCCGAAGTCGACGGTGAGTCGCCACGTCACGAAGCTCGAAGAAGCGCTCGGTGCTCCGCTCCTCGTTCGGACCACGCGGTCGCTGCGGCTCACCGAGGAGGGCGAGACGTTCTACCAGCGCGTCGCGACCGCCATCGAATCGGTCGAGGAGGCGGCCCGCGCCGTGGCCTCGCAGCACGAAGTGCCCCACGGCCTCCTTCGCATCTCCATCCCGTCGGACTACGACCACCTCGCCCCCCTCGTCGCGTCCTTCGTCGCCCGCTATCCTGAAGTCAACGTCGAGGTGAACGTCTCGGGTGAGCACGTGGACCTCGTCGGGGGGGGCTACGACCTCGCCATTCGGGCGGGTCGCCTCGCCGACAGCTCACTCATCGCGCGCAAGATCGCGTCGGTGGACTTTCAGCTCTTCGCGAGTCTCGAGTACTTGGCCGCTCATGGCGAGCCGCGCACCGTGGCCAACCTCGCGGCCCACGACTGCGTGCTCTTTCAGCGTCACCATGGAGGCACCCGGTGGACCCTGGACGGCCCCGACGGCGCCGAGAGCGTCGATGTGAGCGGACCGGTGTCCGTCGACGACCTGCTCTTCGTCCGCGCCGCGGTGGCTTCCGGCGTCGGGATAGGTTTGGTACCGAGCAGCTTCTTCACAGGAGAAAGCGACGTCATCCAGCGCGTCCGGCGTGTCCTACCCACCCACGCGCGGTCCTTCGGCGCCGTGTACGTCGTCTATCCGGGAGCGCGCCACGTCCCGGCGAAGGTCCGAGCGTTTCGCGATCACGTCTTGGAATCGGCGGCGTGGACGGACTGAAATGGCCGCGAAGGGCACGTCGCTCATTCTCCAGCTACACTGACGAACATGAAGCACCTCACGCGCATCTTCGTCGTCGCCTTCCTCGTCACCTCCGCGGTTGCCTCGACGGGGCTGGCGCAGGATGCGCCGGATTCGCAAGGCGTCCGGGTCATCGAAGAGCCCACCGTCGTTCGCGCGACCGCGCAGAGGCCGACAGCGTTCTACGTGCTTCAGCGCTCGAGGGCCGCGGAGCGCCGCTCCGAGCTTCGGCAGAGCTTCGTTCGCGAGGTCGTGCGCAGCGCCCGCTCCCTCCGTTAGTCGTATCGAGAGACGAGGAAGGCTCGGCGTCCGCCGTGGACGCGTCTTCGCATAGCTGCGACCCTCTCTCGGGCAGATGACCCAGGGGGAGGACACTGAAGAGGTCGACGCGACCGACGTCGTCGCCGCCCGAGGCGAGACCCTCGCGGCCTACGCGGCCACCGTCGAGAGCGCGCCGGCGGCGACGGTCATGCCCGACGTCCTCGCGACCGAGACCGGCGGGGAGCGCACCCTGGCTTTGCTCACTCGGGTCGCGACCCAGCAAGAGCCCCGCCTCGTCGTCGACGACGAGGTCCTCGGCCGCGGCGGCATGAGCGTCGTCTATCTCGGGACCCAGGCGACCCTCGGCCGCAAGGTCGCCGTGAAGAGCCCTCGCGAAGACGGCAGCGCCGCCCACTCTCGGGTTCTGCTCCGGGAGGCTTGGATCACCGGGCAGCTCGAGCACCCGAACGTGATGCCGGTCTACGACCTCGCCGTCGACGATGGACGACCGCGGGTCGTGCTCAAACGGATCGAAGGTGTCGAGTGGGCCGACCTGATCAGTGACCCGGAGGATGTACGGCGCCGTTTCGGGGTCAGCGACGTTCGGTCCTGGCACCTCGGCACCTTCCTCCAGGTATGCAACGCCATCCACTTCGCTCACTCGAAGGGCATCATCCACCGCGACATCAAGCCCTCGAACGTGATGATCGGCGCGTTCGGCGAGGTGTACGTGACCGACTGGGGGATCGCGGTCTCCAACGAGCCGGAGACGCCGGCCGCGTATGATCCGGCGGCGCTTGCCGGCACGCCTCTATACATCGCCCCGGAGTCGCTTCTCGGCAGGCCCGTTTCCCCTGCGACCGACGTCTACTTGCTCGGCGGGCTGCTCTTCGAGTTGCTGACGGGACAAACCGCGCGCGAGCCGGGGGCGCTCTTGGCGCTGATCGCCCAGGCGGTCACCGAGGCCCGGCCCGAGTTTCCGGAATCCGTACCGGCGGAGCTGGCTGCTATCTGCAGCCGATGTTTGCGGCTCGCCCCGGAGGACCGCTTTGCCGATGCAGAGGCTCTCCGTCGAGCTCTCGAGAGGTACCTCGAACGCGCGGAGTCCGTCGCGCTCTCCGATGCTGCCGGGCAGGACCTCGAGCGCTTGGTGCGTGAGGCCGAGGCCATGGCGCTTTCCCCCGACGAGCACCCGGCCGACCTCTACGATCTCTTCGGGGCCTGCCGCTTCGGTTTTCACGCAGCGCTCCGGGCCTGGCCCGACAACGAAGAAGCGCGCATCGGCATCGAGCGCGCCGTCCGGGCGATGGTGACCTTGGAGATCTCCCGCGGCAACGCCGCTTCGGCGCAGACGCTCCTGAGCGAACTCGAGGCGCCCCCGGCCGAACTACGGGAAGAGGTCGAGGCCGCTGTCGCCGAGGAGGCCGCAAAGCGCAAAGAGAGGGAGCGCCTCGCAGCCCTCGAAGCGGACCTCGACCCCGCCCTCGGTCGGTCCGGTCGTTTCCTCGCGGCGGTGCTCTTGACCCCGCCAATCTTGGCGGCACCGCTCCTTCAGCCAGATCCCGAGGCCGGTGATCCAGTCGTCGCGATCCGCCTCGGAATTCCTCTGGTTCAATTGGTCATATTGCTCGCCCTCTTCACGTGGCGGCGCGCAGAGCTGCTCGCGAACCTCTACAACCGGCGCCTCTTCCAGGCGACGATCATGATCTTCCTCAGCCAAGCGCTGCTGGTCGTCGGTCACTACATCAGCGGCATCGACATGGGCATCTCCAACGTCCAGAACTACGCCATCGTCACCATGGGTCTCGCGACCCTTGCGATCTTCGTAGACCGGCGCCTGTCCCTAGTGGCGGCGGCCTACGCCGGCGTCTACCTGATCACGAGCGCCTATCCGGAGCAGCGGCACCTCTACGCCTTCTCGGGCAATCTCCTGCTCTGCGCGACCCTGCTCTATATCTGGCGACCGCGGCGTCGCGGCAAAGTGCCCGCCTAGCCTCGTGTCGCGCTCACGCCGCGGCAAGGGAATCGACGCGGCGCGTCCGGTTTCGGGGAATGCCGACGGCTCTGCCCAGTAGAGATGGGTGGAGAACCAACGATGAACAACCACAGCCGACGCTTTCGCCACGATGTCCAGGGCCGAGTCTTGGGGATCCCGTACGACTTCCGTTGGCCCACCCTCGGCAAGATCGCCTCCCGGGTAGCAAACCCCCGGTCGGGCATGGTCTCCCCCAAGGTCTGGGGATGGGCTTCGCGGCCTAAAGCTTCGCCCTCGACAGCGCGGTGCCGCTTGCGATCAAGGTAGCCGTCGGCGCCGGCGGGGCCGGCCTCTTCGCGCTTTTCCTTCACGTGCTGCGTATCCGTCGTCGCGCCCTCGGGCACGACCCCTACCGGGAGATCGACCAGTGACCGATTCCATTATTCGTTCGTCTGGGGGAGCCGTCACCGGCTTTCGTCACCGTCTCTTGCTGACCACCGTGGACCTGCCCCCGGGAAGCGCATCGCCCGGGTCCTGGGCATAGTCCGTGGCAACTCGGTGCGTGCCCGCCACGTGGGCCACGACATCGTCGCGGGGCTCAAGAGCCTCGTCGGCGGAGAGATCCACGAGTACACCAAGATGCTCGCCGAGACCCGGGAGCAGGCCTTGGACCGCATGGCCGACCAAGCGGGCGGTCTCGGGGCCAACGCCGTCGTCGGCATGCGCTTCACCACCAGCATGGTGATGGGGGGCGCCGCCGAACTCCTGGCCTACGGTACTGCCGTAGTTCTCGAAGAGGACTGACCGAGGGGGGGGCGCTCTCGGTGCAGGTGGCTAGCAACGTGGCCACTGGGGTCTCGGGGGGTGGGGAGTCGCGGAGCCAGGGGGCCGCCGCAGCACCGCGATCGGCCGAAGAAGCCCCTATTCGGGGGTGGTACGTCCCTTGCGGTTGGTGAGGGTCATGGCAGTTCACCAAGCATCGGTTGCGGTCGTCCTCAGTTGTCTTCTCTCGTTGGTCGGCGCGTGCGCAGACGGTGGCAGCTCAGTCCAGCTCCTCGCCGCTGGTGACAAGGTCGCCCCCGGTGCCTTCGAGCGTGTCGAAGATGGAGTCCTGCTTCTCCTTCCGGACGACGGAGCGTGCTCGGACGATTGGCTCGCCCTCCGTGAAGAGGGCGCTCCCTGTGTTTATCTCGAGCCAGCCGGGCCCGAGCAGCGGCTCGCCATCGCCATCATCCCCACGCCCGACGACGCGGGCTTCTCTGGCGAGGGCCCCGTCGAAGGGGAGGTGGCCGGCCGCAGCGAGTCCCTGGCGTTCGCGCTCCTCGCCGTGCCCTTCGCCGTCGAGCAAGTCGCCGCTTTCGTCATCGGTTCGACGATGGCGGTGACCCTCTACGTAGCTTATGACGAGCTGGTCGACGGAAGCGCGCTCTTCGCTCGGGCCAGGGACGTGCTCGACGCGGGGGAGGTGGACGACGAGTTCGCGCCGGTGCTCGCGAGGGTCGAGGACGAACGCCGAAGCGTGACGGAGGAGATGGCCCGGGTCGACGAGCAGGCCCGTCGCTTCGAGAGCGGCGACTGCAGCGAACTCGAAGCGAGTGCGCCGGGCCTGATCGAGACGACCTTCGGCAATGCGGCCATTCCCGGTCGCGGCATCGGCGTCTACGCCCGAGCGAGGGTCACGGCGTGTCTCAGCTCAGAGGGCCGCATCGTTCAGGATCCCCTCACCTCCATCCGGGCCTACCTCGGGTCCGGTCTGGACAGCGCCAACCTGTTGGTCACCTTCCGCACCGCCGACGAGTCCCGGTCCCCCTTCGAGGTGTCCTTCGAGGGAGCCGACGCCAGCGGCACCCGCGGGTACTCGACCGCCATTGCCTACCCGGGCCAGCCCGCGTCCTTCGTCGTCCGCCGCAACCGGGAAGCCGTCCCCTATCTCCTGCGCTTCTCCGCCACCACCACCGGCGCGACCTCGCAGGTCGACATCACCCCCATTCACGACTGAGCCCCGTACGCGCCTTCGCAATCAGAAGGGGACGTTGAGGCCGACCTGGCCTATTACCCCGTTGCCAAAGCTGTTCGTGCGCCAGATGTATTCGAGGCCGACTTCGACGGTCGCGTTCCAAGCGAAGTCGAGGATGGAGCGCTCGAGGAACTCGAGGCGCACGACGATGAGCCCGCCGACGAGGTGGCTCTCGAACTCGGTCATCTTCGGGTCGGCGGTCCAGAACTCGTCGGACCCGGAGTAGCCCTGGTTGCTCTGGAAGAAGGAGCGGGTCTGGGTGTAGTAGCGATAGCGCCCGCGCAGCAGGACGAGGCTTCCGATCTCCTGGTAGACGCGGACCTCTGGCGTGAGGGCGGCGATGTCCCAGTTGTCCATGTAGGCGCGGTAGATGAGGTGGAAGGCCGTGTCAGTTGGCTTGAAGAAGTACCCGAGGCGCCCGTGCACCGTGTGGCGGGTGCGTTGGTCGGGGTGGACTTCACTGAGCAGCACGCTGTCGACGACGACGGCGCGGTAAGGGTTTTGGAGGTACCCCGAGAGCAAGCCCAGGTCGTAGCCGACGTCGAGGGTCAGCCTCGGCGTGAGCGCCTGGCTCCACAGGAAGCTCATCACCATCCCGTTGAGGTCGCCCTGCTTGCCTCGGTTCGAGAGGTCGCCCCCGTCCGGTGATGAGGTGTCGTTGCCACGGAGGATCTTCCCCACCTCGTCGTGGAAGGCGGTGAAGTTGAAGCGCAGCACCGTCGCCCGGTCGGCGAGGGACAGGGATGTCGACACGGTGCCGGCGAGGGACGAGTAGTCAGGCTCCTGGCTGTAGCGCCCGTTGACGGAGAGATCGAGTTGTGCCTCTCCGAGATCGAACTCGTGGCCCGTTCCGAAACCGAAGTCGTGACGGATCTCGTTGAAGCGCACGTCGGTCAGAGCGCCTGAAGCGATGGAGGCGCTGGTGATCGAGTCGAGCAGATAGTGGCCGTTGAGACGCACGCCGCCGGGGCTCTCGACGTTGACGCTGATTTCGGGGGCGAGGACCCGGGTGCTCGTCTCCCAGTAGTAGTTGCCCCGGGCCTCGACGTTGCCGGTCCAGGTCCCCGAGGACTCGTCGGCTGCGGCCATCACGGGCAAGCAAGCGACGAGGGCCGCGAGGGCCACGACGGGGACCGTGGTCGCGGGGCGCCGCATCAGTTGCACCCGCAGCCGCCGCCGGTGCTCGTATTGCCGCCCGTCGCTCCCTCTCGGGAGTCGTTGACGTGGGCGTGGAAGCCGGCCTCACCGGCTTCGCGGCTCGAGTCCATGCCGGGGCGCGAGAGGTCTCCGCGCTCGTAGGGCGACACGGTCGCGCAGCTCGCCAAGAAGAGCGCCGAGAAGAGCGCAGCCGGGAGCAGGAGCAATCCGAGGGTGCGGAGGCGGAGGGGTCTGGGAGGTCGCAAGGGGAGCTCAGTCTTCGAGCAGCTCGGCGAGGCTCACCAGAGGGGTGAGCAGGGTGCGGGTGAGGCCCCGGAGCGTTTCGTCGGTTCGAATCACGTCGGCCGCGTAGGGGCCGACCGTGTAGTACGCACGGACGAAGGCCCTGCCAAGGCCGTTCGTCATCAGATGGCGATCCCGAAAGCGGCGGAGGGCGCCAATTTCGGCGGCGAGGGGTGAGCCGTAGGCCGCGGTCGCGACGAAGCAGGGGGTCACAGTCGTGAAGTGAATCTCGGTCGTCGTGATTTCGGCGACCTCGACAGGGCCGCGGTCGTTGCAGCTGTCGACGGGCCGGATGCCCAGATAGTAGGTGGTCTCGGGCTGGAGGCCTCCAAAGCTCACCTCGATCACCTCGCCCGGGGCGGCGTCGGTGGGGACCATCAACGCGATGGTGTCGAGGTTGGCGGCGAAGGCGGGCTGGGCCCGGCGGAACGACTCCTCGTCGACGATCGGGTCTGTGCCGTAGCGAACCTCGTAGCGGCCGATCCCGCGCTCTGCTGCCGGGACGACGAAGGAGACGTTGGCCCACTGGTGGGAGTGCTTGATGTCTTCGTGGATCGAGGTGGCGAGCTCGGTGACCGGCGCTGGCGGCATGTCGAGGTCGCAGTAGCCGAGGCAGGTATTGTCTGGAGCGCAGATGAATCCGTCGGCGCAGGGCAGCGTGTCGCCGCACTCTTCGCCGCATTCGGGGGGCGGGTCGTCTGCGGCGCAGACATTCGTCGAGATGGTATTGACCCGGACTCGGCTTCCACCGGCCATGGCGACGAGGCGGTCGGCGCCGCTCCCGGGGGCGTCGGTCGGGTCGTCGGAGATGACCGGCCCCATGGGCGTGACGTCGCCGTTTGCCCCGTGCACGTCGCCGTAACCCGCGGGAGTGCTGGTCTCCCAGGTGCCGCCGGCGGGGCCGAGGGTGAAGGGCACGGCGTAGAGGACCGAGGGCTGGCCGCGGTACGGGTAGCCGTAGTTTTGCGCCCAGAAATCCCACGCCCCGGTAGGCGCCATTGGCGTCGGGTAGGTGAGGTCGTTGAACTCGTCGTTGTAGTCTCCTTCGACGTTGACCTCGATGTACGCGACGTATTCGCCGTCGTCCCAGGTTTCGGGCACGTCGAATTGCACGCGGCGGAGGGAATTGCCGGCGGGGGTCGCCATGGTGACGGCGTCGATGTCAGGCATCACCCGGCGCACGTCTTCGGCGAAGCGCGCGACGTCCGGGTGGTCGTTGCAGCCCATCGCAGCGCAGCGGTTCACGTCGCGGCGCGGCGGATAGATGGAGGTGGTCTCCATCGAGCGCATGGTCGGCGCTCCCGACTCTACGAAGGGCTCGCTGTAGTTCGCCGCCTGGTCGTCGCCGGTGAGGTAGCGCCCCTTGTCGGAGTTGAAGACGCTGGCGCAGCTCACCGCGTCGAGGGCTTCCCGGCGCGTCGTCGAGACGTCGAAGGAGAGGCAGTAGTAGTCGTCGCGGGAGAAGTCCGGTGAGGTTCGGGAGGCGAAACCTTCGGCCACGCGATCTTGGAAGATTACCCGCGGGAACTGCTCGGCCCCGGGGGCCGCCGCGCGGCGATGCCCCCAGATGGGCAATACGCCTTCCCGGCGCCCGTAGGGCCAGCGGAAGCCGCTGTTCATCTGTGAGGCGCCGGGGCGGTTGCCGACGCCTCGATAGGACGTTGCCTGGGTGAGGCGCAGGGTGTCCATGAAGGTGCCGTCGGCCTGCTCGATCCAGATGGCGATCTGGGCCCTGGCGGTGGGCGTGAATTCGAGCTCGACGACGCGGCTGCTACCGGCCTCCCCGTCGGGGCCCTCGGCGGCCGCGGGCACGGTGGTGAGCAGGGCGAGGAGCGTGCCCAAGATCACCCGTCGAAGTGCTCGTCCAAACCAAGGCATCGAAGGATGGAGTCTAGTGCTCGACGGGGGTGTAGTCGAATTGGCCACTCGCTCTTGGTCGCTTCAGCGACCTCGCTTTTTCGCGCCCTTCTTGGACCCCTTGGGGGAGTTATCTCTCTTGGGGCCGGCGTCGGCGATTCAGAGACGTCAGAAAGCCGGCCCGCAGGGGCTTTGTTCAAAGGGTGATCGGTCAACTCTCCCGGGCCCCGGTTGGCTTCATGCGAGCTATCTGGCCCGGTAAGGAGAGCCGGTCCTTCCATACCGTCTAGGGAGCGCCGCTCGGAAGCCCGGGAACCGTGGCTTGCCATATCGCCGGCACCGGTCGAAAGATGCCGTCCCCGAGATCTCCGCCGTACGGGTTGCCCCAGCACTGCATGCCGCCGCCCCGTCGTCGAACACAGCAGTGTGCCCATCCACAGGCAACCTGAACGGCGTCGTCAACTCCGGGTACATGAAACACGCCGTTCGTTGTGTCGGGCACCGCCTCCCCCAGCAAAGCCGGCATGTCGGCGCCCCAGCAGACGACTCCGCCGGTGTCCAGCACAGCACAGGTGTGGTTCCGGGCTGCGTCGACGTGGACCGCGCCTGCGATGCCGCGAACCTGAACCGGCCTCACTATCGTGGTTCCCTCGACGGTGTGCCCGTTGCCAAGCCGGTTCTCTTCCGATTCACCCCAGCAGTAGACCTCACCGCTTCGCACGGCAGCGCAAGCGTGCCTATACGTGATCGCGAGCCGCATCACGGGAGGCAAACCCTCGATGCGCACCGGTTCCGCTCCCAATCGACGGCCGCCAACGGCGCCCCAGCAGGCGACGGCCCCATCCGAGTCGACGCCGCACGCGCCATAGGTCGCCACCGCCAGTTGTTCGAAGCGATGGGATGGTCGCCATGCGGGGGCCACGGCGGCCGTTGCGCCTTCGAGAGAAAGCTCCCAACAGCGCACTTCGCCCTGCTCCGTAAGCACGCAGCCGCCATGCATCCCGACCCCCAGAGCGTCGGCATGGCCTGCACCCTGAATGGGCGCGTAGGGAACGGCCTCATCGTAGGTTTGGCACACTGTTGAACCATTCTGCAGGCGGGCGCAGATTCGATGATCGCTTCTCTCCAGGTCTGCGACGCCTTCGAGCTCCGCTTCATGCTCCGGAGACGAAGCTTGACGCACCTGCCCCCAGCACACGACCTCGCCGGATGCTCGCACGGCACAAGATGCTTCACCCGCGATGATGTCGACCGCGTCGCTGACTCCCCGCACATGCACAGGCGGTGAGGCAACGGTTGGCGGGTTGTCGACGCCGAGCCCTTTGGAAGCGTTCGTCCCCCAGCAGAATACATCGCCTCCGGCGCGCAACGCGCAGGAGAAACCGCCACCGGACGCCAGCCGTACCGCATCGTGGAGCCTGGGCACCGGTTGCGGTTCAGGCGAGCCTTGTCCCTGTGCCGTCGGGCCGTCGGGGTTCTCCCAGCGAATCGCCCCCCAACAGAGCACGACGCCTCCGCGACGGGCACAGGTGTGGTTGCTGCCCGCGGAAACCTCATCGACGCCCTGCAATCCCGGCACGACATGAGGATCGGGCATCACCATCAGATGACTCACAGCGGTCGCGTCGCCCCGGCGTGCTCCCGTTTGCCCGGCCGTCGCGTCTCCCCAACACGCCACTTGCCCATCGGTCAAGAGCGCGCAGGTGTGGTTTGATCCCGCGCTCAGCGAGGTTGCGGAGATGCCCGCAACCCTTCGGCGCCGCTTTACATCTTGGGGGCACGCCGGACCGGGAAACAGCGTTGGACAGTAGGTTCCGTCACCGAGCTGCCCCATGTGGGAGCTTCCCCAACACGACACCTCCGAACCCTGGCGAATGCAGATGTGCTCGCTTCCCCCAACGACCTCGTCGGCGGCGACTCCATCCGCTACGGCAACGGGGGACATGTGTCGTTCGCGCGTCGGAAGATAGCCCCAGCACACAACGTCGTTCGATCGCCGCCGGGCACACGCAAACCTGTCAGCGACCGCGAGACTCACAGCGTCCTTGAGCCCCGCAACCTCCGTTGGCCAGTTCTGCGACACGCCGGTGGCATCGCCCAGCTGGCCATCGTGATTGCCCCCCCAACAAGAAAC
>QMMC01000204.1 GCA_003647065.1 Deltaproteobacteria bacterium
CTATGTCTACGACACCGTGCAGCGCCTCTACGACTCGCGCTTTGGCGACGGCGACGTCAAAGACATCGGCCACTACATCAAGCTCGGGCCCCTCGGCCAAGCCTTCGACTCGGACCAGCGGGTCGTCTTGCTCATCGACGAGGTCGACAAGGCGGACATCGAGTTCCCGAACGACCTGCTCCACGAGCTCGACCAGATGCGCTTCCTCGTCGACGAGACCGGCCGGGAGGTCGTCGCCAAGCACCGGCCGGTCATGATCATCACTAGCAACAACGAGAAGGAGCTACCCGACGCATTCCTCCGCCGGTGCGTCTTTCACTTCATCGATTTCCCGACGCCGCCGCTGATGAAGCGCATCGTCGACGTACACCACCCAAACCTCGAGGCATCCCTCGGGAAGCAGGCCATCGAGACCTTCTACGAGCTCCGCGACATGAAGCGGCTGCGGAAGCGCCCGAGCACCAGCGAGCTCGTCGATTGGATCGCGGTGCTCCGGTCCGCGGGCATCAGCGACGTGAAGCTCGACCAGAACCTGCCTTTCCTCGGCACCCTGCTGAAGAAGGAGCAGGACCTCGCCTCCCTCGCCGACCAGCTCGCCGGCGGGCGCCGGTGGCGCTCCTGAGGCGAACGTGATCGTCCCCTTCATCTACGAGCTGCGCGCCCGGGAGATCCCGGTGGGCATGCAGGAGGCGCTGAACCTCGCCCACGCCCTCGGCGAAGGCCTCCACGACAGCAGCCTCAACGGCTTCTACTATGTGGCCCGAGCCCTCCTCGTACACACCGAAGCCCACCTCGACGACTTCGATCAGGCCTTCCGAAAGCACTTCCACGGAGTCGAGGTCGAGGCGAAGAAGCTCAAAGACGAGCTCTTCGATTGGCTCCGAGATGCCGCCGAACGACGCCCCGAGCTCACCGACGAAGAGCGGGCAATGCTCGAGCACTACGACCTCGACGAGCTCAGGCGCATGTTCGAGGAGCGCCTCGCCGAACAGGACGAGCGCCACGACGGCGGCAACCGCTGGATCGGGACCGGCGGCACCTCGCCCTTTGGTCACTCCGGGTCCGCCGCGCGCCAGGGCATCCGGGTCGGTGGGCCCGGGGGTGGGCGGAGCGCCATCAAGGTCGCCGACGCCAGGCTCTACCGCGGATACCGCAGCGATGTGACCCTCGACGTGCGCCAGATGTCCGTCGCCCTACGCAAGCTGCGCGCCTACGTCCGGGAAGGCGGCGAGGAGGAGCTCGACCTCGACGGCACGATCGACGCGACGGCGAGCAACGCCGGCGAGCTCGAGATCGTGACCCGCCCTCCCCGGCGCCCGAACACCCGGGTCATCTTGCTGATGGACGTCGGCGGCTCGATGGACCCCTACGCGCTCCTCGTCTCACGGCTCTTCACCGCGGCGAGCAAATCGACGCACTTCAAAGAGCTGCGCACCTACTACTTCCACAACTGCGTCTACGGCTACGTCTACCGCACTGAAAAGTTCGACGACCCGGTGCGCATATCGGACCTCATCGCCGAGTGCGGCCCCCACTACAAGCTCATCGTCGTCGGCGACGCCCTGATGGCCCCCTACGAGCTCCTCCACGCCGGCGGCTCCCTCGACCTCGGCGACGAGGCCGGCGTCGAAGGCATCGTGTGGTTGATGCGCCTCCAGGACCACTTCCACCGTAGCGCCTGGCTGAACCCCGAGCCCGGCCGCTTCTGGTACGGCAATACCATCGAATACGTGGCCAACGTCTTCGACATGTACCCCCTGACCCTCGCCGGCCTCGGCGAAGCGATGGGGCATTTGATCAAAGGGCGAAGGGCCTGAGGGAGCTACCGCAGCGGTGCAGTCATTCCGGCCGCGCGTAGGCGACGAGGTTGTAGCCGCCCGGAAGCCGCTCGTCATAAGCGATGTAAATCCGGTCGCCGACGACGGCGATGCCCTCGGCCTTCGTGCCCTCGAGTAACCAGCGCCCGTCATTCTGCCACCCATCCTCGGTGGGCACGAGGCGGAGCAGGGCCTGCGATGCATCGCTGACGATCCAGACGACGCCGTCACAGGCGGCCACTCCGGAGAGGTCGTCGACGTCGTCGATGGGAGTTCGGTCGAGCTCGTGGAAGGAGTCGTCGTAGGTCAGGAGTAAGCGCGGTTTGCGTTCGTGCACGGCGTAGACGCGCCGGGTGCTCGGGTCCACGGCGAGGCCTTCGAGGCCGGCGTTCTTGTGCCCCGACAGGTCGAGGTTCACCTTGCCCCGCGCCGACCCGTCGAGGCCAAAGCGCAAGATGCGGCGCTTCTGCTCCGCGGCCACCCACAGCTCGTCCTGGTCCGGGGAGATGGCGATGCCTTCGCAGTCGCGTTTCTTGGCGCCTTCCAGGCGAATCTTCTCGGAGCTGAAGTCCTCGAGGGCTACCCGAAGCACCCGCCCCTTCTCGTCGCTCACGACGTAGAGCGCGTTCTCTTCTGGGTGATAGGCCAGCCCCGACGCCTCGTCGATGTCGAGGTCGTAGCGTTCGAGGACCGTGAGCTCAGCCATGCACAGAGGCTACCCGGAAGATGTCAGCTCGGAAACTCGGGCAGCTTGGCCTTTTCGGCGTCGAAGACATCGGCCTCGACGAAGACGTAGCGCGCGCGCGGAATGGTCGTTCGAATCCGGTGCTCGAGGTCGTTGGTCCGCTCCACGACCTCGGCCACGGTCAGCTCTGCCGCCCACTGAATCTTGAGGGCGGCGAGAAACTCGTCTTCGCCGAGCTGCATGGTGCGCAGGTTCATGAGCAGGACCACGCCCTCGGTCTCTTCGGCGAGCCTTCGAATCGTGTCCTGGGACTCCTGGGTCGCCGCTTCTCCAATCAGCAGCGACTTGGTCTCTCGCGCCACCAAGAAAGCGATGACAACCAGCAGCGCGCCGATGGCAAAGGTCGCGTAGGCATCCCAGTAGGGGTTGCCGGTCACCATGACGAGGCCCACCCCGCCGAGGGCCAGGAAGAGGCCGACCAGCGCCGCCGTGTCCTCCATCCAGATCACGATAATCTCGGTGGACTTCGAGCCCTCGATGAACTGGAAGAGGCTCTCCTTGCCGCGCAGGTGGTTGATCTCTTTGGTGGCGACGAACCACGAAAAACCTTCGAGGATGATGGCGACCAAGAGCACGCCGATGGCGACCTCCGGACGATTCATCTCGTAGGCCTCGCCGGCGGCCGCGAGTTCATCCAACTCCTGAAGCTTGTGCAGGCCCTCGTAGAGCGCGAAGAGGCCCCCGAGGGAGAAGAGCATCACCGCCACGATGAAGCTCCAGAAGTAGCTCTCCATCTTGTAGCCAAAGGGATGCCGCTCGTCCGGCGGCTTGGACGCCTTCTTCATGCCCAGGAGCAGCAGGAGCTGATTGCCCGTGTCGGCGAGGGAGTGAATCGCCTCGGCCAAGAGCGACGCCGACGCCGTCAGGAAGAACGCGCCGAACTTCGCGATGGCGATGCCGGTATTCGCCCCGAGGGCGAGGAGAATTACTTTCTTGGATCCATGGGCCACGGGGTTACCGGCGCGGACTCTACCGCTATGGCGCGCAGCCAGGAAGGCGTTCTTGAGGCGCGTACCCTGGCGAAACGGTCAGGTCACGCGCCCGGGTCGACCACCCGGCCCAGGAAGAGCAACTCCCCCGTCGGCTTGTCGACGATGAAGTAGAGGAAGGGCCGGTCGAAGGTGATCTCGGCGAGCTCGGGGATGCTGACCCGGCCGATGATGACGGCGGTCGCCGCGGCGGCTTCGGTGCCGGCCTCGTTCACGTCGACGAAGGCTTGGTGAAGCACCGCTTGGATGAAGAGGGAGCGGGTGCCGTCCATGCCGGAGAAGTCGGCTAGGCCGCCGTCGAAGGCGTCGGTCATCCCGAGGGCTTTCAGCGGACCGTTCAGGCGTAGAGCCGACTCGTAGCTAAACTTAGGGAGCGTGACCTCGACCCGGTGCTGCGAGAGCGAGCCCATGATCGAGGTGTACATGGCGTCATCGATGCTCGCATCGATCTCCTCAAAGCGGCCGTCGTCGGGGAGCACGAGGACCATCGAGAGCTCCGGGGCATCGTACTCGAGCTCGACGGCGCGAAACCCATCCCCCTCGCCATACCGATGCTCTTCGTCCTGGAACATCATCGGCACGCTCACGACGCTCGCATCGAGGCGGTGGAAGTCGCCGTCGCGGGTGTCACTCACCTCGAAGGGTTGGTTCCACGCCGCGTTGAAGTAGATGGCGTTGGTCAACACCAGGGTGGTGATCGGCGTGATGAGGCCCATGGGGATGAGCTCGCGGATCCGGTCTTCGGTCTGATCCTCGACCCACCCGTTGATGATGGCGCGCGAGCCCTCGGGGTCGTTCCCGAAGTCGAGCAAGTACATCGCCGCTCCGTAGTGTTCACCCAAGACGTCGAGGTAGCTGGGCAAGAAGGGATAGCCGCGCTGCCCCCAGGTCGCGTTGATCACGTTGAGGCGAAACGGCCCTTCGTCGCTGCCCCTCGCCGCCTGGCCACGGTCCCCGAGGGCCAGGTCGATGGCGTTCATGGTCGGATGCAAACGCGTCTCGTCGACGAAATGAAGCGCGTCGCGCATCTGGGTTTCGGTATCGCCCTCGGCGCCCGCATAGGTCATCGCCAGCGCGGTCGAGATGCTGTGCGGCGAAAGAAAGAGGTTCCCGTCCTCGGTGCGCAGCTCGCGATAGAGGTCGAAGGCGAACGCGCGATTTCCGGCGCCGACCTCCTCGATGTCCAGAGGGGTGGCGGTCGACATCGTAATACGAGCCTTCGAAGACCGAAGGACGTCTGCTCCCTCGGGGTCCGCACCACCGTCGTCGCCGCAGGACGCGAGCGACAATGCGAGAAACGCGAGGAGGACCGAGGTGCGGAAGAGTCGACACAGCCGCATACCAGGGAAGGTAAGCCCGAAACGCACGGTGACAATCGCGGCCTCCCGAATGGGGGTGGCCAACGCACAGGTTGCTGAGCGATGCGGGGGGCCTACCTATCGATCATGACGACATCACATCACACTCTCATCGTCGTCGCCCACCGGGCCGGCGCTCGTTTCTTCGAAGCTCACGGCCCCCAGGCCGACTGGGCTCTCATCGCGGACATCGATCACCCCGACGGTGCTGCCAAGACGAGCGAGCTCGTCAGCGATCGGCAGGGGCAGGTGATGGAGTCTTTCCGCGATGGTCAGCACGCGGCCCAGCCCCGGGTAGACCCGACGGAGCAAATCGCCGAGCGCTTCGCCAAGGAGATCGCCGATCAGCTTCGGCAGAAGCGAGTCGACAATTGGCTCGGGCGCCTCGTCTTGGTGGCCCCGCCGGCCTTCCTGGGGCGGCTCCGAGGGGCCCTCGACGAGCCGACCGCGCGGCTCGTTGTCGCCGAACTCGATCACAACATGGCCCAGGCGAAGCCCCTGGAGATCCGCGATGCGCTCTCGGAGCTAATATCCGTCTGAAAAACGGGCACGAGCTCCCCGCCACGTTCGCACTTTCTGCGCCGCATCGGATGCGGGCCGCAGCCACCCATGGAGTCGCGGGTCAATCGGCCGATATCTCCAACGGAACAAAGTGTGCAAGCGTGGGACACCCGGGAGGCTCCGGCAGCAGCGCTGTTCGGGGATGATTGCTTATGGGCACCCTTCGTTTGGCGAAGTTTGGCGTCTTCTTCGTACTTGTCTTGTGGTCCTGCAGCGGCGGCGACGCCCCGATGCTCGACGGGGGGGATGCGGACGCCGGCGACGGATCGCTCGGCGACACCGGGCTACCCGATGGAGCGCCGATGGACAGCGCACCCACCGACAGCGCGGTGCCCGACGCTATGCCGACCGACGGCGCGCTGCCCGACACCGGGCCCGTCGTCTTCGCGTGCAACGACTGCCACGGCGACGAGACCAGCTTCGCGCCTCCCTTCGATATCGCGGGCAACTCGAACACGTCTTTCCGCGGCGTAGGGGCCCACCGCAGCCACCTGCGGACGGACACCGGATGGTCCCGGGACATCCTCTGCACCGACTGCCACCAGGTTCCCGCGAGTGTCGATGCGGTGGGCCATACCGACACGGCGCTTCCCGCCGAGCTGACCTGGGGCGCGGTGCCGACCGCCGACGGTGCCTCGCCCTCCTTCGACGGGGCCACCACCACCTGCAGCGGCGTCTACTGCCACGGGGAGACCTTGTCCGGGGGCACCAATACCACCCCCGACTGGACCAACGTCGGCGGCGGCGAGGCCACCTGCGGCACCTGCCACAGCGTACCGCCACCAGCCCCTCACCCCGCCGATACGAACTGCGCCAGCTGCCACCCGACGATCGACGCCGGGGGCACCTTCCTCCTGCCCCAAAGGCACGTCGACGGAGTCGTCGACCTCATCCCGGGCATGCTCAGTTGCACGACCTGCCACGGCTCCGGCGCCTCGCCCGCGCCACCAACGGACGTGAGCGGCAACGTGGATACGACAGCCCGCGGCGTGGGCGCCCACCGCAGCCATCTCGGGCCGTCGAGTTGGCATAGCCAGATCACCTGCAACATGTGCCACCAAGTGCCTGGCGCCGTGGGTGACGTCGGGCACAACGACACGGGCCTGCCCGCCGAGTTGACCTTCGGTGCGTTGCCGATGGCCGATGGGGCCTCACCGGTATTTGACGGCGCGACCACGACCTGCTCGGACGTCTACTGCCACGGAGCAACCCTCATCTCTGGCGGGTCCAACACGACCCCCGACTGGACGATCGTGGGCGTGGCGGGCATGGCTCAGGCCGCCTGCGGGACCTGCCACGGGCTCCCCCCGGCAGCGCCCCACCCCGTCGCCGCTGACTGCTCGAGCTGCCACCCGACGATCGCGGCGGATGGCTCCTTTCCCGACCCGGCACGGCACATCGACGGCATCGTCGACGTCGTGGCCCTCGACTGCACGAGCTGCCACGGGGACGTCGCCAGCAGCGACCCGGCCCCGCCGCGCGATACGAGTGGAAGCGTCGCGACCACGGCTCGTGGCGTCGGCGCCCACCAGAGCCACCTCGGGGCGTCGACATGGCGCGCGCCCATCGCTTGTAGCGAGTGCCATGTGCGGCCGACCGACGTGGCAGACGTAGGACACAACGACACGGCCCTGCCCGCAGAGCTGACCTGGGGCATGACCGCCACGGCCGACGGCGCCGTCCCGGTCTTCGACGGGTCCACGATGACGTGCTCGGGGGTCTACTGCCACGGAGAGACGCTGATCGCCGGTGGCACCAGCACCAGGCCCGACTGGACGAGCGTCGGCGCCGGCGAAGCCGATTGCGGCACCTGCCACGGCCTGCCCCCGGCGGCTCCCCACCCGGCCGATACGGACTGCTCTGCATGCCACGCGACGGTCGCCGCCGATGACCGAACCTTCCTCTTCCCGAACCGACACGTCGACGGCGTCGTGGACCTCATCGCCCTCGACTGCACCAGCTGCCACGGCGACATCCCGAGCGGCGACCCGGCACCGCCCCGGGACACGACCGGCGCTACGACGACCACGACGCGCGGCGTCGGCGCCCACCAAAGCCACCTCGGGCCGTCGACCTGGCGCGCTTCCATCGATTGCTCCGAGTGTCATGTCCGGCCGTCAGCGATCTCCGACCCGGGGCACCGCGATTCGACGCTGCCAGCCGAGCTGATCTTCGGCGCGCGGGCCACCGCAGACTCGGCAACGCCGTCCTTCGACGGGGCGACGGGCACCTGTTCGGGCGTCTACTGCCACGGCGAGACCCTCGCGCCGGGCGGCACCAATACCACTCCCGACTGGACGAACGTCGGCACCGGCGAGGCCGATTGCGGCACTTGCCACGGCCTGCCCCCCGGTGGAACTCACACGACCATCGCCACCTGCGAAGACTGCCATTCGGCGGTGGTCGGGCCGGGGCCCACGATCATCGCGCCCCATCTGCACGTCGACGGCACGGTCCAAGTATCGAACTACCACCCCACGGGCTGGGCCGCTCCCACCCGGCACGGGTCGACGGTCAACAACACGGGCTTCGCGGACTGCCAGTCCTGCCACGGCGTCGCCCTCGACGGCGGCACGGCGGGGGTGTCGTGCGCGAGCTGCCATTCCGGCTGGAAAACCGACTGCACGTTCTGCCACGGCGGCACCCTCGAGGTAACCGGCGCACCGCCCGAAGGCATCGACGACGAGACGATGCGCACTCTCCTCGCGGTAGGCGCCCACACCGAGCACGTATCGACGACGAGCATGCATCTCGCGTGGGGCTGCGACCAATGCCACGTCACGCCGACGTCAGCGATGAGCCCCGGCCACATCGACGGCGACGGTCGCGCCGAGGTGGCGTTCGGCGCCCTCAACCCGGCGGCGACCTACGCGCCCAGCACCGGCACTTGCGCAGCATTGTACTGCCACGGAAACGGTTCTTCGACCCTCGGGACGATGAGGTGGGACGTGGACCCGACCCTCGACTGCGGCTCGTGTCACGCCGACTTCTTCTCCCCCACGGAGACCGAACTCCGAGCGATGTCGGGCGAGCACAAGAAACACGTGAGAGACGAAGACTATGGCTGCGAGGTCTGCCACGCAGCCAACGTGGACGCATCGGGCAACATCCTGAGGCTCGACCGGCACGTCGACGGCGTCGTCGACGTGATGGTGCCGAGCTATGACCCGGACGCCTGCGGCGGTAGTGGAAGCTGCGCGCCAACGTGTCATGACGCCGAGTGCTGGGACTGAAGGAGCAGACCGACGGCACCGGCTCAGCAAACCCCATGAGCGGGCGCCTCGAAGAGTTCCGAGGCCAGCAAGGAATTGGACCCATCGATCCCGGTATCCGATGGTCGGGTCATGGACGAGCTCCCGGTGTCTCTCGCTCTCCGCAGCTTCGGCGAACTGAGCGCCCGGGCCGTGGCGCGCTCTTTCACCGGAGACCTCGTCGTCCGCGAGGCCGACGGTACCGAGCATCGCGTCGTGATGCGCCGGGGTACGATTGTGGACGTGCACGTCGCTGGACGCTTCGATCCGATCCTCACCGAACTGCACCGCGCAGGCGACCTGAGCGACACCAAGTACGTAGAGGCCCTCGAAGCCCTCGGGCGCTCTCAACGGCGATCCGGCGACCTCGCCCGCGAGGCGGGGACCAGCGCCAACGCTGTGACCCGAGCTCTCGCGCGGCAGGGGGCCGCGCGCATGAAGACGCTGCGAGAGCGCGCCCGGGACCGAGGGCGCGAGGCCTTTCTTCAGGCCCGCGACGTGCCGAGCCGCGAGGTTCGTTGCCGCCTCGACGCCCTGCCCCATCTGAGACGCCGGCCGACCGACACGCCAAGGCCCCGGCCGAGCGACCCGCCCTACCGCCCCGCAGTCTCGACCAAGCGCCCGATGGCCCCCGACCGCCGCGCCCTCCGCCGCCTCGCTTTCGCGCTGCATCCGGATCGCCACCCACACCTCAGCGAACGGGAACGCGCGGCCATGGCCGACGAGCTACGGGCCGCAACCGCGGCCTTCCACGGCCTCTAATCAGCCCGGTGGCGTGCCGGCCGTTTTTTGGGCAAGCTCGCGCCGATGGGAGCGCTGACCCTCACGGCCTTCGTCGCCGGCGTCGCCCACGTGGTGTCCGGGCCGGACCACCTCGCGGCGGTGGGGCCGTTCTCGGCCGGGGGACGGGACGGCGCCTGGAAGGTCGGCTTCCGGTGGGGCCTCGGCCACGCCCTCGGCACCCTGGTCGTCGGCCTCCTGGCCCTGGCCGCCCGCGATCTGGTGCCCATCGACGTCGTCTCCACCTGGAGCGAGCGGTTGGTCGGGGTGGTGCTCATCGCCGTTGGCGTAATGGCCATGCGCGGCATTTTGAGGACCCGGGTCCATACCCACTCCCACTCCCACGATGGCGTGACCCACCAGCACCTTCACGCCCACGTGGGCGGCGATACGGCCCACGCCCACGCCGTCCCCCACGCCCACGGGCACTCGGCGACCTCCATCGGCACCCTCCATGGCCTCGCCGGGGGATCTCACCTGCTGGGGGCAGTCCCGGCCCTCGGCCTCGCCACGGCCCTCGAAGCGGGCTCCTACCTCCTGGCCTTCGCCCTGGGCGCCGTGGGCGCCATGACGGCGTGGACGGCGGCGATCGGAGCCGTGTCGGATCGCCTGAAAAGCCCATCTGGGCAGGCCGCTTACGTCCTGCAGTGGGCCTTCGCGGTCGCCGCCGTGGCCGTTGGTGTCGCCTGGCTGGCCTGGTCCCTCTGAGGCCCCCTCTCGCCGGCCCCCCGGATGCCCCCGAATGGCCCAAGGTCGTCCTTGCGCGGGGGGGGCACATTGGCTAAGTAGCCTCGGCACGGGGGTTTTTTGCCCTCCGGCGCCTCCCTCGCCGCCCACCCAAATGCAACCCCTCCGCGCCGTCAAAGGTATGAACGACGTCCTCCCCGGGGACGTCGCCCGATGGCGCCGGGTCGAGCAGACCTTCGAGCGGATCTCGGCGGGCTATGGCTTCGAGGAAGTCCGGACCCCCATCGTCGAGCCGACCGCCCTCTTCGTCCGCTCCATCGGCGACACCACGGACATCGTGGAAAAGGAGATGTACTCCTTCGTCGACAAGGGCAAGGACGCCCTGACCCTGCGCCCCGAAGGTACGGCGTCGGCGGTCCGAGCCTTCATCCAGCATACGGTCTACGCGCGGTCACCGGTCACCAAGTGGTCTTACAAAGGCCCGATGTACCGCCGGGAACGCCCCGCGAAGGGCCGCTACCGGCAGTTCTACCAGCTCGGCGCCGAGGTCTTCGGTGACCCCGGGCCCCACGTGGATGCCGAGCTCATCGAGATGCTGGTCCGCTTCCTGACCGAGCTCGGTGCCCGGGACGTCGAGGTGCGCATCAACTCCCTGGGCTCCGGGGAAACCCGGAAACGCTACCGCGACGCGTTGGTCGCCTACCTGACGCCACACAAAGAGGCCCTCAGCGCGGACTCCCAAAGGCGCCTCGACCTGAACCCGTTGCGCGTCATCGACTCGAAAGCCCCCCAGGACCAGGAAATCGCCCGGGGCGCGCCGTCCATCCTCGACCACCTCGGCGACGACGACCGCGTGCACTTCGACGAGCTCCGAGCGAGCCTCGAGGCCCTCGGAGTGCCCCACGTGGTGGACCACACCATCGTCCGGGGCCTCGATTATTACTCGCGCACTCTCTTCGAGGTGAAGGGGCGCGGCGGGCAGCTCGGGGCCCAGGACACCATCTGCGGCGGCGGCCGCTACGACCGCCTCGTCGAAGAGCTCGGCGGCCCGACCACCCCAGCCATCGGCTTTGCCATCGGTATCGAGCGGCTCTTGATGATCATGGACGATGCCCCGGCAGCGGACCGCCAAGGGATCTTCGTCCTGTCCGCGTCTCCGGAGCTTCGGCGCGATGCCCTGGTCCTTCTCCGGGATCTGCGCGCCGGCGGGCTCATGGCGGACGGCGATTTCCGCGGAAACTCCCTCAAGAGCCAGATGCGGCGCGCCGACAAGGCTCGGGCGGCCCTGGTGATGATCCTCGGCGAGGACGAAATCGCGCAGAAGTCTGTTCAGGTACGAGACCTCCAGGCCAAGAGCCAAGAGGCCGTGCCCCGAGACGCCATCGTCGCCCACGCTCTCGGGGCCCTCGGGGGCGCGGCGTGACCGTCCGCCGCGCTCTCTTGCTTCTGCTGCTTTCGGCAGTGGCCTTGGTCGTCCCGGCGTCCCTCGCCTTGGCTCAGGAGGCCACAGAAGGCGACGACCCCGCCGCATCGGATGGTGCCGAAGGGGCCGACGAAGGCCGAGACGAGACCGCTGGCGAAGACGAAGAAGCTGGCGAAGACGCTGGCGAAGACGAAGAAGAGCCTTGGCCCGACGAGGATGACGGTTCCTCCGCCACCGACGAGGTCCCCGAGCCCGAGCCCGCGCGGCCGGAGCGCCCCCGAGCCGCAGACGAAGAGGACGAAGAGGACGAAGAAGACGAAGA
>QMMC01000205.1 GCA_003647065.1 Deltaproteobacteria bacterium
CCGGGGTCCGCTGCGGGGTCGACGGTCGGGGGATCGTCGCTGAATTGGCTGATGACGATGCCTGCTCCGACGACGACGAGGGCGACGACGCCGACGGCGGCGACCCACTTCGGGCCCTGCTTGGCTGGGAGCGCCGCCGCGGGCATCGAATCGGAGAGTGTAGCCGGTTCCGCCGCGCCTGCCTTCGGGGCTTCGGTGTTGGCGGCCGCCTCCGGCGCGGCCTCGGTCGCCGCGGTCTGTGCCTCGGCGGCGATGTCCGCCATGCCCCCCTCCAAGAGCTCTCCCGGGGAAGGCGCCGCGGCCTCCCCTTCGCCCTGGGTCTCGCCCAGGCCCTCGCCAACCGCGGCCATCTCCGCATCGCTCTCGGCGAGGAGCTCTTCCGGTGAGGGCGAGTCCGGGGGCGGCGGTAGGGTATCCACACCGGAGTCGAGCTTCGACTCGCCGCGTGGTAGCTCAGGATTTGGGGGCCGGACGGTCGTGCTGTCGAAGATTCCCCCTGGCCCCTCCACGGCTGTCGGGGGTGCCATGATGATGGCCGGGTCACTGGTCGCCGCGCGCGGCGGGGAACGCACGAAGGGACGTTCGGACTTGACGCTCGCGGGTCGCCGAACCGTTGCCTCGGGCACCTTCGCCGCCGCTTTGGGTTTGGTCGCCTTCGCGGCTGCTTTGGGTGCGGGCT
Source organism: Deltaproteobacteria bacterium (assembly GCA_003647065.1). Lineage (GTDB taxonomy): Bacteria > Myxococcota_A > Polyangia > Polyangiales > B10-G4 > B10-G4. Next base: position 680 of record QMMC01000205.1, read on the forward strand.
CTTGGGCCGCTTCGGGGGCGGCGGTCAGGGCTTCGACGTACTTGCCCAAGTCTGCGACGGTGATCTCTTCGGTGGATGACCGCCCCGTTTCTGCGTCCCGGCGCTGCAGCATCGGTGGGTAGGGGTCGCCGAGGTCGGGCAGGACGATGGCGTTGCCTTCGTATCCCAACTTCGGCCGCATGAGCATGGCCAGGAACTCGAGACCGTCCATCTCGTCGTTGGTCATACCGACGACGACGAGGCTGGGGTTGATCTCCTCGAGCTCGTCGAGGGCGTCCTCGGGGGAGTCGCGGAAGACGAACTTCACGCCGGGGCGTTTCGCGCTCGCGATGTCTGCTTGGTAGTCGACTCGTTGCTCGAGGGTGAGCACCCAGAGGACCTGCGGCGCAGCTGCGGTAGTCGAGTTTTTCATCAGTAGGGAGAAGCTCCAATTCCGAGCTCAGCCCACACGGTCCGAGCGCGGGCATAGACCGCCAGCGCCTCGTCGAACATCGCGATGGCTTCCTGGGCGTTCGATGGTCGGTCCTCGCGCTGAGGAGCCAGGAGGCTCTTGAGGAGCGTGTCTAGCTCGGGAAGGATCAACGCGTTTGGATAGCGCAGCGCCGAGGTGGCCCCGCGGGCTCGGGAGGGAAGCTGACCGGTGAGCATCTCGTGCAGTATACACCCGGCGCCATAGAGATCGGCGCGTTCGTCCACCGGCTCCCCGGCGAGTTGTTCCGGGGCGGCGTAGAGTCGCGTGCCGACGATCTCCCCGGTCTTGTCGGGCTGCGGCCGGTCGGCCGTGAAGCCGCTGCCAAAGTCGGTGACCTTCACCGACCCATCGAAGCGCAGGAGGTTCGCGGGCTTGATGTCCCGATGAATCAACCCGCGCTCGTGGACCCGGGCCATCGCCGAGAGCACCTCCCGGGTGCGCTCGAGGGCCTCGACCGGGTGGTAGACCTTACCGCTCTCCCGGACCCCGGTCATCTCGTCCCCGAGGCTGCCAGCGTGGGCCAGCTCGAAGACGAGGAAAGGGCGCGGCGGGGCGAGGTTCCACGCGATCACCCGGACGACCCCCTCGCCAGCAGCCCGGAGGCAACGGTCGAGCTCGAGGTTCAGCTGCTCCGTGGCGGCCTCGGGGTCGATGAAAGCCGAGACCTTGATCGCGCAGAGCTCGGAGGTCGCAAGGGATCGCCCTAGATACACCTCACCCTCGCTGCCTGCGCCGAGGCAGCAATCCCAATCGATGAGGAAGTGGGGGTTGCCCATGGACGCCCCGGTCAAATCACTGCGGCCTGGGACGCCAGGTCAGCGGGCGGCATCGAGCAGCGTTCGGAGGGCGGCTCGATGGTCGAGGCCGCAGGAGCGCACGAGGCTCGCGATCTCTTGGGTGGGGTGTTTGTCGACTGCGTCGTTGAGGGCCGAGATCAAAATCGCCTGCAGACCCTTCGGCTCCGAAGCGGAGTTGTCGGCTTCCCATCGAACCACCGTCGCATCGGAAACCCCGAGGAAGCGGGCGAACTCGGCGCGCGAGAGGCCGAGGTTGAACCGGAGGCGGCGTCTCTTCAGTGGAAAGGACTCAGCAGACGCCAGCATCAAATTTCTCCCAACATTTCAGTGCTCAAGACCGCAAATCGCCAGTGAATCTATTTTGATCCATCCCACGCATGGTTGACTCGAGTCAACCGTCTTCACTTCGTGACTCGATCTTGGGGGGGATGGTTGCGGCAGGCTTCGCATGGCACAAAGAGCTAGCCGACCGGCTGCACGGGATGAGCTTGCCGGCCCGACTGCCATTGGATCGACTCACTCACAACTCTAGGCCCTGGCGTCGCCCACTGCGATGTGCGTACCCTGGTCCAGAGGGCTTGTGTTGGAGAGTAGGCCGATGACGGACGATCCGAGACCCAGACCGCGTTCTGGCGACAGCATCATTCCCCGGGTGGATGAGACCGAGGTCCTGCGCAAGGTTGCCCACGGAATCGCGCACGGGATGAACAACGTTCTCGCGAGCGTCATGGGTCTGGCTTCGGTCCTCGAGACCGAGCTCGAACCAGGCAGCACGGCGGCCGAAGATGTTCACGCCATCCTCAAGGCCTCCCGCCAGGGCCTCGACCTCATGAGAAGCCTTCTCAACCTGGCCCAGGACGGCGAGGCAGAAAAGACGCCCCTCTCGATGAACCAGATCGTCGAGGCCGTAGCGAGCTTCCTCCGGCCGTCCCTTCCCGAGACGATTCAGATGGAGACCCACCTCGCGCCCGATCTCGCCCTCGTCGCCGGAGAAAGCGGGCAACTCCGCCACGCGATCATGAGTCTCGCCGTCAATGCCCAGGATGCGGTTCTCACGTCGGGCATCCTGACTTTGACGACGAAGAATGTGGTCCTCGATGCCCAGCAACTCGCCGACACATCCTGTGAGCCGGGCCACTACGTGCGCTTGCAGGTTGGTGACACCGGCTCCGGCATGGACGAGCTCGCCCTCGAGCGCGCCTTCGACCCCTTCTTCTCGACCAAATCCACCGATGATGTGGCTGGGCTGGGCTTGCCCCTGGTCTACGGAATCGTGCGCAAGCACGGCGGCCGGGTCGTGCTCTACAGCAAGCAAGGACTCGGCACGACCGTCACGATCGACCTCCCCGCTCTCGATCCCCTGCACCAGAGCTCGAACCCCCCGGGTTCGCCGGGCCAAGTGAAGAAGAGGGGAGAAACCGCCCTGGTCGTCGATGACGACCCCCTCGTCCTGCGTTCCTCGAGTCGTCTCCTCGAAAAGCTGGGCTACGATGTCGTTTGCGCGTCGGGCGGAGACGAGGCCGTGAAGCTCTACGTAGAGAAGGCGGACCAGATCACGCTCGTCCTCCTCGACCTGGTCATGCCCGGGATCGACGGCGGCGTGGTCCTCAAGCGCCTTCTCCGGACGGACCCCGAGGCCCGCGTCGTCATTTGCTCGGGCTACGGTAACAACGAGTCGATCCGAGGCCTCCTCGACGCGGGAGCCCTCGCCGCGATCGAAAAGCCATTCACCTACAAACAACTCAGCAAGATCCTCGCGGGCATCGGCTAATCCCCCCTGCCGCTTGACTCGGCGGGCGATGCATGGAGGCTAAAGGCGTGGGGCATACGTCACCGAGGGTCAGCGAGGACCGCGCCACCGAGCAACGGGGCCGCCGTCTTCTCAACGCGATCGAACGCCTCGTCTGCGAGCCCGACGAGATCATCGAGGCCGTCGAGATCCTCAAATACAACGACGAGCCCGGGGCCGCGCCTTCGGAAAATGCCTTCCTCCGGGGGGTCGCCGCCGACATCATCTCGACCTATTCGACCCGCTCGGCCATCGGGGGCGGCCTCACCGCGGCGCCGGCCGTCGTCCCCGGGGTGGGCACCCTCGTCGCCACCGTCGGCGGGTCCATGGTGGATATGGCTTGGATGCTTCGCCAGGAGGTCGAGATGGCGCTTTGCCTGACCTACCTCTACGGCTTCGACATCACGGACGAGCGGGAGCGCTGGCTCGCCTATGGGCTGGCGTCGATCAGCACCTACGACGCCCGGGACGGTCGCAACTACTTCGCCGATCTCGCCGAGGCCCAGATCGAGGCCATGGTGAAATACACTCCGCGGCAGCTGAGCAAGCTGGTGGCGACCCAGCTCGGTAAGCTCGCCCTGGCCCGGGCGCCGGGCGGTTTCTTCCGAGCCGTGCCCCTCGTCGGGGTCGTCGTCAGCGCTTCGGGAAACAAGGTGCTCACGAGCGCGGTCGGCTGGCGCTGCCAGGCGGCGCTGGCCCGCCGACGTCAGGCCGACCGACTCCATGATGCCGCCATAGTCGACGCGACGGTGCGCTAGTGGCGCAAGCGCCCCAAGAGGAGGCCCAAGAGGAAGCCCAAGAGGAGCTCCAGGACGAGCTCCAGGACGAGCTTCGCACGGTCCTCTGGCCCGAAGGCGACGGGACCCCGACCCGGGTCGTCTCGTGCCGCCATTGCGGCCTCAAGAATCGCATCCCGGTGCCCGATGCGGTCATGACGCCGGAGCGCATCGACTGCGGAGGCTGCTCCGGCGCGCTCTTCCTGACCCGGGAAGAGCCCTTCGAAGGTCTATCGGCGGATGCGTATCTCCACGGTGCGGACCGCCGTTCGCTCAACGTGCTGCGCTCGGTGCCTGTCGTCCCCGGCCTCCTCCACTCGGTGCTTCGCTATGCCGGGGACCGTCCGGCCCAGCTGATGTTCCTTTCGGAGGCGATCCGGTGTGACGAGGAGCAGTTCCCCGAGCTCGTTGCCCTCGTCGACCTCGCCCGCAAGCGCCTCGACTTTCCCGTCAAACCCACCGTCTACCTCGGGGAGTCGCCGCACATGAACGCGTTGACGACGGGGGTCGAGGAACCGGTCGTCGTCGTTCGCTCTTCGCTCCTCGACCAGATGGCAGACGATGAGCTCGTCGCCATCCTCGGCCACGAGTTCGGCCACCTCCACGCAAGCCACCCGCTCTACCGCACGATGGCGAGCGTCCTGCTTCGCAGCGGCGGCACCGCATGGCAGCCCCTCCGCCTCGTCAGCCTGCCCCTCCACCGGGTCTTTCTCCGCTGGGGGCGTGCTGCCGAGCTCACCGCGGATCGGGCCGGGCTCCTCGCCTGCCGCAGCCTCGTTACCTCGATCCGCGTGCTCCTCACCTTCGCCGGGGGAAACCGGCCAGGGACGACCGACCGGACGAAGATCCGCATGGAGCCCTTCATTCGTCAGTGCCGCGAGCTCGCCAAGATCGAGAGCGGCCAGGGCCTCGACGGCATGCTCGCCGAGCAGCTCTCCATGGACCGAACCCACCCCCACGTTGCTCGCCGGGTCATGCATCTCATCAACTGGGTTCGCTACGGCAACTATCTGAACATCCTCAGCGGCGACTATCGGCGACGAAGGCCGCGGACGTACTAGCTGGCCGGACTTTCCCGGCCCGGCCCCGGCCCCGGCCCCCGCTTCGTCATGTGTTGGATCTTCTGACTAGTAATTCGATCCGCGGTACGGTTTTCGTTCCTCTCTGAGATGGGGCGACGACAGGATGAGCTCTGTCATGAGCACGCCGCTCCAGAAGTTCGTCGCCGAAGGCATCGGCACCTTCGCCCTCGTATTCATCGGGGCCGGCGTCGTGATCGTCGAGAGCCACACGGGGCCCTCGCACCTCGAGGTGACCGACGGCAAGGTGGGACTCGTCGGTATTGCCCTCGCCCACGGGGCGATCTTGACGGCCATGATCTACGCCGTCGGCGGCGCCTCGGGCGGGCACTTCAACCCCGCCGTGTCTTTTGCGGCCTGGCTGCAGCAGCGCCTCGATGCGAATCTGCTCGCAGGCTACGTGATGGCCCAGCTCGTCGCGGCGGTCGCCGCCGGTGTCCTCCTCGCCGTCCTCTTCCCCGACGAGATGAGCCTCGCGAGCCTCGGCACACCCACCCTCGCGCCGCGCATCACGCCCCTCAAGGGCATCCTCTTCGAAGCCGTAATCACCTTTATCTTGGTCACGGCGATCTTGCTCGGTACCCGCAAGGAGGGGGGCGCCGGGTCCCTCGCCGGCCTCGCCATCGGCGGCACCCTCGTCGCCATCATCCTCTTCGCCGGCCCGATGACCGGCGCCGCGGCCAATCCGGCGCGCTACCTCGGTCCGGCCCTCGTCTCCGGCAACCTCTCGGAGATCGCGGTCTACCTCTTCGGCCCCTTCGCCGGCGCATGCGGCGCCGCGCTCCTCACGGGGGTCATGGTGCGCGGAAGAGCCATCCCGAGCTTCGACCACGAGGATGCCTACGAGGGCCACGAAGAGGGCGCCTACGACGGAGCCCCGGAGCCCGCCACAGCGGAGGTCCACGTCGTTCGAGAAAAGCGCGCTGAGGCTGAAGCCGACGACCGGCGACCTGGCCGGTCGGGCGAAGACCTCCGAGACCCGGAGGATGGGTACGACGATTCCGGCCGAGGTTCGGGCTTCTGGACGCCTCTCTGGTCGGATTGGTGGCCGAAGCGAAGGCCGGCACTGGCGCCGGCGGGCCAGGGTCGCCGGGGCAGAGGGAGCAAACACGGGCCCCCCGAAGCTCGGCTCCAGCGCGCCTACGAGCTCTTCGAGTCCGGGCAGTTCGAGGTGGCGGCATCCCTCGCCAAGCCCCTCCTCGGCGAGCAGGACTTCTCCGAGCGCGCCCGGGCCCTTCTCATCGTCATCGAGGACGAGCTCGCGTAGTCCCCCGCGGCTGCCGGGTTCACGAGCCGATGGAAAGACTCTCAAACTTCATCTGGGACCCCTTCCTCTGCCTATTCTATCTCGTCCTCGGGGCTTTCTTCGCCTGGTTCCTCCGGGGCGTCGCGTGGCGGCAGCTAGGCGCGGCCCTCCGCTCCTTTGGCGAGGGGGCTCCGACCCGGGGCCCGGGGATCTCCCATCGACACGGATTCATCGCGGCCCTCGGGGCGACCGTTGGGGTCGGCAACCTCGCCGGGGTGGCGACCGCCGTGCACCTCGGCGGTCCCGGCGCTCTCTTCTGGATGTGGGTCTCGGCCATCTTCGGAATGCATTTCCGCTTCGCATCGACCTACCTGGCGATCAAACACCAGCCGGCGGATGAAAACGACGTCCTTTTCGCGACGCCGATGGTCTACGTCGAACGTTTCTTGCCGTCCAGATGGCGCGGGATGGCGAAGGTACTCGCCGCGCTCATGGTGGGCGTCGGTTTCATCAACGCCAATCTGATTCAGTCCAACTCGGTCGCCCAGGCCGTCACCGGTCTCTTCACGGTGCCCACCTTCGTCGTCGCATCGATCCTCGCGATCATCGTCGGCTTCGTGATCCTGGCGGGTCTCCGGTCGATCGTGGACTTCAGCATTCGCATGACGCCCCTGATGATCGTGGCCTACGTGATCCTAGGCCTCGTGGTCCTGGCCCAAGATCCGGCGGCGACCCTCGGCAGCTTCGAGTTGGTGTTCCAATCGGCTTTCAGGCCCAAAGCCGCGGCCGGCGGAGCGGCCGGGGCGGCGCTGATGACCAGCCTTCGCTTCGGCGTCTCCCGAGGGATCTTCTCTCACGGCTGTGGGATTGCGATGGCGCCCTTCTTCCAGGCCAACAACCGCGATCATCCGGCCCGCGGCGCGATCATGGCTGCGGCGGTCCCGGTCTTCGACACGCTCGTCGTCTGCACCATCACGGGCCTGGTCATCCTCTCCCGGGGAGACTGGCTCCTGTCGACGAGCGCCTACCTGACCGTCTCGAGCTTCGACAACGCCGTCGGCGTCGTGGGCCGCACCGTCGTCCTCGCCTGCCTCGCGGTCTTCGCGTTCACGACGGTGATCAGCTGGGCCCACTTCGGCGAACGCTGCTTTCAGTATCTCGGCGGAACGAACCTCATCGGCTTCCGGGTCGTCTTTGCCGCCGTGACCCTCCTCGGTCCCTTCTTCCCCGTGCGCCTCGTCTGGTCCCTCGGCGATGTCCTCGTGGGACTCGTCCTCGTCGTGCATCTCCTACCCCTGACATTGGCCTCGATAGGGTCGGGAATGCACCTGGCTTCGGACCCCCATGCCTACGAATGACCCATGTTTTATTGAACGACCACGATGAAAGGTAAATGCGAATGATTTTCATGTGCAACTATGCGACCGTGGGAATCGGCGGCGCTGGCCGTCCGGGGGATAGTGGGAGGCGGCACCCATGGTGACGATCAAGATCGGCAGCAAAGCACTCAACACCATCCGGGAGGGCACCGAAGGCGCCCGGGCGATCAAGATCGCCGGCGCCGGCGGCGCGAAGATGGCTCCTCCGGGGGCCGCCAAGCTCGGCGCGATGCGCGGCGCGGAGGCCGAAGGCGGCCGGCTCGCCGGGGCGGGTAAGCTCGGCGCGATGCGCGGCGCGGAGGTCGAGGGCGGTCGGCTCGCCGGAGCGGGCAAGGTGGGCGCGATGCGCGGTGCGGAGGTAGAGGGCGGCCGGCTCGCAGCGATGGGCAAGGGAGCAGCGACGGGCAAAGGCGCGGCGCTGGGAAAGGGCGCAGCGCTGGGAAAGGGCGCGGCGCTGGGCAAAGCCGGCAAGGTCGGCCTGGTCGCCAAGGGCGCCGAGGTCGAGGGCGTTCGCGTCGTGGCGATGACCCAAGCCATGATCACGCCGACGCCGCCCGCTGCGATGGGGGCTGCCAAGGCGGGCAACGCGCTCTTGATGGGGGCGCCGACCAAAGTAGCCGTGACGAAAGCCGCGGCGACCGGAGCCGGGGTCATGGGGGCGGGGTCGGCCGTTGGCTTTGGACTCGGGGCCGGGGTCGTCGGGCCGGTGCTCCTCCTCGGTGCCATCAGCGCCCTCGCCGTCGGCATCTACATCGGTTTTCGCCACGAGCGCTGAGGTCCCCCGATCCTCCCGGGGCTTTCGCCCTCAGAGCCCCGTGACGGCGTGGCAGCCGGTACACGCGCCGCGGTCGGGGTGGGGGCGCGCCTGATGGGCGCCGATGAGCGGCGCTGAGCGCGCCAGCGCACCCGGGCCCCGGGAGACGATGTGGCAGCCGGTACACGCGCCCCGGTCGCCGTGGGGCCGCAGGTCGTCGGTCGTGATGAGCGGCCCCTCGTCGTCCCCGAGGTGCCCTTCGCACCCCGTGACCGACCCCAAGGCCAGAGCGAGGGCTAGCGCACATCTCAATCGGATGAGCAATCCGCGGTGCCTCACGGCGCCCCCCGGTTTCCGGCCAAGGACCTCGGCAGATCGTCCCGCCTTCCGTCGAATTCGAGATGCACGTTGGCGTGGTCGATGTCCGCGATTTGCTCGAGTTCTAGCTGCAGCTGGCGGCCGACCTCTTTGGCCTCGCGGACCCGAAGCTCCGGGTCCACCTCGATGCCGACCTGAACCGCCGTTCGACCTTCGAGGTAGTGGGCCAGGACGACTCGCACGTTAGAGACATCCTCTGCCGCCCCAGCGACCCTCCGGATGTCAGCCTCGACCTCGTCCCGGGGACGGAACGGTCCTGCCGCCTCCCTCGCGTCGCCTTCGGGTTCGGGGTCGACGTGGACGAGCACTTCGGTGACGTTGGACTTCTTTTCTTCGATGAAACGTCGAACACGCTCGGCAACCTCGTGGCCGTCCGAGACCGTCGTCGCGCCGTCGACCTCGATGTGTAGGTCGACGAGGAGGTTCGGCCCCATCTGGCGGGCGCGGAGCTGATGCAGGCTCCGGACCCCGGGGAGAGCGCGGATACCGGACGAGAGCTCCTCGAGGATTTCGTTTTCGAGGGCGTGCTCGGTGACCTCGTGAACCGCGACCCGGGCGAATTTGAGCGCCGCGAATACGATCATCACGGCGACGATGATCGCTGCGATGGGATCGAGGATTGGAAAGCCCAGGCGCGCGCCGGCGATCCCGAGAAGTGCCGCTATCGACGAGAGGGCGTCGGAGCGGTGGTGCCAGGCGTTGGCGATGGTGATCGGACTCTCGTGCTTGCGTCCCACCCGGGCCGTCGCGTGATAGAGCAGCTCCTTGGCGGCGATGCTGATCCCCGCGACCCAGAGGGCGATGGCGCCGGGGACCTGGGTCTGGCCGAAGCGGGTCACCGCATCGACGGCGATGCCGAAGGCACACGTGATGAGCAGCGAAGCGAGGACGACGGTGCCGACCGTTTCGAAGCGACCATGCCCGTAAGGGTGGTTTGAATCCGGCGGCTTCGCCGCGACCCTGGCGCTCAGGTAGGTCACCCCATCGCTGATGAGGTCGGAGAAGCTGTGGGCTGCGTCGGCGAGCATCGCGCTCGAGCCCCCGAGGACCCCCGCGGCGACCTTGAGCGCCGTCAGGAGCACGTTGACGAGGGCGCCGACCAGGGTGATGCGCCCCGTCGCCCGGAGGCGTCGTTCCGCGCTGGTTGTGCCCACCTTGCCCGCCTTGCCCGCCGCCTCAGCCAAGGGCGAGCCTCGCCAATGCGATAGCAGAGCACGTCACGACGGTGACGACCGGGACGATGATGAGCCCGTAGGATACGAACTCCCTCGGGCTCACGAGGGCCCGGGAGGACTCCCCAGGGCTCTTCGAGTCGCGAAGGATGCGCAGCCACATGAGCCCCGCGAGGGCGCCGACGAAGGTCAGGTTGGCCCCGAAGTTGCTCGCGAAGAGAGACGCGTCGACGAAGATGTCGGCCGCCGCGGGGTGAAGTGCGTCGAGGCGCGCCTCGAGGCCCACCCTCGCGGCCGACGCGTCGCCCAGCCAGAGCTTCTCGAAGAGGAGCGTCGCCGGGATGTTGTTCAGGAGGTTTACGGTGATGACGCCGTAGACCCCGGTGGCCAGGCTGCCGAGGATGGGGCCCGCTCGAAAGGCGTCTTCGATGCCGTCCCCGGCGACCCCTACGAGGCCCGTTTCCTCGATGCCCCGGAGGAGAACGCAGAAGCCCAGGAAGAAGGGGACTACCTCGAAGGGCATTCGGCCGAGGCGCGCACGCCACGCCGCGGTGACGCTCTTCGGGTTGCTGTCTTTTTGAGAGCGGCGGCGGAGATCCCGTCCCGTGTCGTAGAGAGCCGCCCCGAGGGCGAAGCAGACGCTGACCGCGGCGATCACCATCGATACTCCAGAGCCGAGCTCCCCCGGATGGTTCACACCGACGAGGGCTCCCGCCGCCGTCGGGTTGCCCAGGATGGCGAGGGCGACGAGGCATGCGCCGAAGATCGCCGCTTTGATGGTCATGGGCCGGGTCCAGCGGGTCTCGTCGTCCCTCGGAGCCGTTGCCCGGGACATCGAGTAGGCGGCCGGAACGCGGTTCCTACGACTGAGGCGACCGAAGACCAAGTAGACGACCGCGAGGGCGGTCGTCGTCGCGACGACCGTTGGGATGACCATGCGTCGGGCGTACTCGAGGAACCCCAAGCCGGCGGCGCCGCCGATCACGATGTTGGTCGGGTTGCCGACGTAGAGGCCCATCGAGGCGGTGTTGGCGGCGACGAAGAGGGCCATCAAATAGGGGGTGAGGTTCCGGATCTCGGCTTTCCGCCCGAGGTGTATCAGAATCGGCGTCATCGATAGGATGACGATGTCGTTGCTGGTGAAGAAGGTGACGGCGCTGACGCTCAGAAAGACCGCGACTAGGAGCCTCGTGCCGTCGCCGGCGCCGAGGCGCATCATGCGGAGGGCGCACCAGCTGAACACGCCGTCCTCGTCGAGGCTGATGGAAAGGTAGGCGAAGGCCAGGATCAGGATCGGCACGTGGAGGTGGCCGAAGAGCTCGGCCCCGAGGTCCGCGGCCCCGATGCTCACGGTGGCGAAGCCGAAGAGCTGGCCGGCGAGGGGCAGGGCGAGGGTCGCCGCCGCACCCA
>QMMC01000206.1 GCA_003647065.1 Deltaproteobacteria bacterium
AACGGGAACGGAAACGGGAACGGGAACGGGAACGAGAACGAGAACGGGAACGGGAACGGGAACGAGAACGGGAACGTGAACAGAAGCGGAAACGGGAACGCGAACGCGAACGGGAACGCGAACAGAAACGGAAACGGCACCGCCGCCCCCCGGCGCGCCTTCTTGTGAGGGCCGTGCTACACCCCCGGCACCGTGAAGATCCGCGACGCAACCTTCCTCGCCTCGGCCGACATCGTGACCGGCCTGCCGGCCCCCGTGTTCGCGGAGATCGCCTTCGCCGGGCGCAGCAACGTCGGCAAGTCGAGCCTGATGAACGGCCTCCTCGTGCGCAAAAACCTCGTGCGCACCAGCGGCAAGCCGGGCTGCACCCGGGCCCTGAACCTCTTCCGCATCGAGACCCTCGAGCCCGAAGCGACGATCGACTTCGTCGATCTCCCCGGCTACGGCTACGCCCGGCGGTCGAAGACCGAGCGCAAGGCCTGGGGCGAGCTCATCGAGAAGTTCCTCGTCACGCGCCCAGGCCTACGCGCCGTCGTGTGCATCGTCGACGTCCGGCGCGGCTTCGAGCGGGACGACCGCGAACTCATCGAGTTCCTCAACCACATCAACCTGCGGTCGATCCTCGTCGCCACCAAACTCGACAAGCTGCCCAAGAACGAGCAGAAGCTCGCGGTCCAGGCCGTCACGAAGGCCATCGGCCGCCCGGTCCACGGGGTGAGCGGAGTGAAGCGCGACGGCCTCGACAAGCTCTGGCGCACGCTGCTCCGGGCGGCGTCCATCGGCGAGACCGATGGGGCCAAACAGAAGCTGTGATCAATTGACGGCGTAGCCGCGGCGACGCCGACGCTCTACATAGCGCTTGATCGTCGACGGCACCCGGAGCAGCCACTCGTGCATGGTGCCGCGGATCATCGAGGCGAGGAGGCCGTCGCCGATGTCGACCATGGCGCCGTAGGAGAGCAACGCCTGGCCATCCCCGTAGGCGTGGACCGACATGAAGCCCCAGGCCGCGCGCAGGTCGTGGGGGCGCGCGGTGTCGAGGACGAAGGTCAGCTCGCGCCGGCTCTCTACGTAGGTCGCGCGAAGGTAGTAGCTCTTGCTGATCGGGCCCTGGGACTGGCGCAGGTAGATGGTGCGCTCGGAGCCCTCGCTGGCGACCTGCCGGCTCTCGGTGACCTGGGGCAGCATGCGGCGCCACTGGCGGGGCTCCTCCATGGCCGCCCACACCGCGTCGGGGGAAGCGTCGATGACCTGGTAGCTGACGCCGCCGACGAGCTGGAGTGAGCCGCGGGTCTGAGTCGTGGGCCGCGTGACGAGGCGCCCCTGGGCCAGGCGGGCGCGCTCGGTGCTGCTGAGGGGCCGGCTCGCGACGTCGGCTTGGCCGAGGGCCGTGGCGGGGGCGAAGATGCCGACCGAGAACCCCACGGCGAGGACCGCGACGAGGGAAATCAGCGCAGCTCGGGCGCTGAGCTCGAACTGAGCGCGTAGTTTACGGTCCCCCATCGGGCGGACCTTTACCGCAAAGGCCCCCAGATTCAAGGCGACGTCAGGGAAGGCGGCGCGAGTGTGCATCGCGGCCCCCGGAGACGGGGTTCACCAGGAGGGACACCCGCTCGTTCGGCGGCGTCCCCGGATACCAAGCGTGGAAGGGCGCCCGGTCCTCGCAGGACGGCCGGTCGGCGGGGGCACAGTAGATGCGCACGTGAAAGTGATTGCGGTGCGGGTGCCCGCCGGCGGGCTGCACCATCGACGCCTCCATGCGGTCGATGACCGTGGCCCGGGCGCCCTGGCGGCGGGCCTCGGCGAGGATGCGGCGCTTGATGCCGCGGCCGACGAAGATGTACTGGACCCGGGCGTCGCCGTCGGTGAGCAGCTTCTGGACGAGCTCGTAGTTCCGGCGGTCGTCGAAGCGCATGCCCTCATTTGGGGGGAGCGCGGTGCCGTCGTCGCGGATGTTGGCGAAGGCCCAGGGCTCGACCGGCTCTCCCCGGCCGTCGAGCATGTAGAACGAGATATCCACGTCGCGGCCGGCCTCGTGGGAGGCGTGGCCGTCGATGTCGCCGCCGCTGGCCTTCGAGAGCTCGCCTATCGAGAGCTTGGCTCCGGGCACGCGCTGGTGGACCCGGTAGGCGGCGCGCTCGACGAGCTGGACCAGCTCCCAGGTCCCCCAGAAGTTTCCGCCGGCGGCGTACTCACCGGTGTAACGAAGGAAATCCGACGGGACGACCTGGACCCCGCGGCGCAGGCGCCCGGCGAAGGGCAGGCCGACGGAGCGGCTGTTCGTCGGTAGGTCCCGAGCGCCCTGACCCCGGAAACGCTCGCGTTCGCGGCGAGACTTGGGCTGGGCCAGGTCCTTCGGCCCGTCCGGGTCGCCCGGACGCAGATCCCCGTCCTTCGGTGGCGGCGCCGGGCTCTCGGCAGCGTTGCGGTCGATGTGGGGCGGACGTGCCGCAGCTCCCGAGGCGACGAGCGCCATCCCCAAGAGCCCCCAAATGAACAGTCCTCGTCGCATATACTTCGGATAGAACGTTGGAGCAGAAAGGGGCAACTTTCTGGCAAGCATTGTGAGCGGAGGAAGGGCCGAGTAGATGCAGGGAATGGCGAAAATGCCTCGAACGGCCGCGGCCCTCTCGATGCTCTCGGTGCTTTCGGGGCTCGCCATGGAGCTCGTCGGCTGCGGGGGGACCGAGGGCCCTCCCCCCACCCGCGAGGTGGCGACGCCCACCACCGGCGGCACCGAGACGGGGACCTCCGCCGGCGACACCCCAGCCCCCCCCGACCCGCGGGCCCTCGGGATCAGTGCCCGCTTCGGCGACCTGGTGCGTGCAGCGCGGGCCGTCGACGATACGAACCAGGCCGAGTCGGCCGAGGGATGCGTGCTCCGAGGCGACGGGCCCTACCGCCTCACCGCCGACGTCGCCGTCGCTATCCGGCCGCTCCCGGAGGCCCCGGAAGACCTCGACGCGCGCCTCCGGGACGCAACCTCGGCGCGGCTCTTCACCCGCTGGGGACAGGTCCCACGGGTTCCCGCTCCCGAAGCCATCGCGGTGGTCGGCATCACGGGCACGCCGCCCCCGGCTCGGACCGAAGGCGCCGCGATCTTCGTGACCGACGAAGGCATCTACGTGCGCCCCGCGGGTTTCGGGGCCGCCCACGGCCCGCTCTCCTTCACCGACGGCGCCGGAGCCGCCCGGGCCACGGTCTCTGGCAGCGGGATGACCCTCGTCGCCGCCGAGGCCGGCGTGAGCCTGGCGGCGCTCCGAGACCTCCTCGCGCTCTTGCCCCCCGAGGCCCACGGCAAGGTAGCCCTCGGCGTGACCCTACCCGCCAACGTGACCCTGCCCGATGCGACGCCGATCGCCGATGACGGCCGAGGCCTTTGCCCCGATGGGCTGCCCGCCGTTACCGACGACGCCGGCGATCCGGGAGAGCTCACCGGGGCCGCCATCGTCGGGGCCCTCGGCCCCCTCCGCCAAGGCGCCGCCCAGTGCATGGCGACGGCCCGGGGCCCCGGGGCCGCCGGCACCCGGGTCGGCCTCGCCATGCGCATCGGTGCGGACGGTCGACTCACCGAAGCCTGCATCACCAACGACTCGGCGTCGGACCCGGCGCTCCGTGACTGCCTGCTCGAGGCGGCCCGGGCGACCGTCTTCCCGGCCCCCTCCCCCGCCGGGTACGTGGACGCCGTCTTGCCCCTCACCCTCGTGCCCGACGCGTCCCTGACCCAGGCCCTCGTCTGCCCCTGAGGCGCGACGTCGACAAGCGAGGGCTTCGGGCTAGGCTGCACCCATGGACGCCCCTTCGACTGACGACCGCCTCAAGGACCTCGAGATGAAGGTCACCTACCAGGACGACGTCATCGAGGCGTTGAATCAGGTCGTGATCGAGCTACGCGCCACCGTCGACATCATGGCCAAGCGCATCCAAGAGCTCGACCAGGCGAACGCCGACGGGACGAGCGGTGCGCTGCCGCACGAGCGGCCGCCGCATTACTAACCGGGACGGTGTTAACGAGTTAACTCTCGCCTGGCGAAAGTTAACTCGTTAACACCGTCCCACCCCTCTTCACTACTGACGATCAGGGAGCGCCGAGTTCGTCGACGAGATCGATGACGGTGATGGTGCGCGAGTCGGTGACGGCCTCACCATCGGTGGGGTTGGCCGTGACGATGATCTCGACGACGTCGCCGACGACGTCAGCAGGCTCGGTGATCTCGAAGCGGACCTGGTCGCCGGCCCGGAGCCAGCGGTCGCCGTCGCGGGTCAGACGCCGCTCGGAGAGGGCGAACTCGACAGGCATGCTGATGACCGTGCCCCCGCGCTCGATGCGGTAGGAGAGCAGGAGGCCTTCGACGGTGAGCTCGTAGAGGCGCGCCGTGGCCTCGAGGTGCCAGCCGCCCTGGGGACCGGCGATGAGCTCGAGGTCGGCGCCGGTCGCCGGGATATCGACGAAATTGGCGAGGCCCGTGCCCAGCTCGATCCGGGCGACCCCGCCGCCGTCGGAACGGAACGCATCGGCTGCGCCGGAGTCCATCGCCGCGTCCGCGGGAGTGGTGTCCTCGGGGCATCCGGTGCCAAAAGCCACTGAGAGGGCGGCGAGAAAGACAAATATGGTTCGTTGATGAGGCACGGCGATGATCGATTGGACCGTAGCACGCGTTCCCCCTATGTTCCCGGCCTCGCTCAACCGGTGGAATTCTCATGCGTCACTCTTCGACTCTTCTCTCCTCGATTTTCCTCACCTCATCGCTGCTCTTGGCGCTCACCGGCTGTGGTGACGACGGGACCGATCCCCCGGCCGACAGTGGCATCACCTTCGACGGTGGTGACGGCGGAGGCGGCGACGCCGATGTCGACGGCGGCGCCGTCGACTGCACCGACCGGCCCACCGAGTCCCCGGAACCCCGGGGCGAGGTCGAGGGCATCTTCGACGAGGGGAACAACCGCCTCGTCGTCTTCGGCGGCAACACCTCTTCGCCGGTGGCGTGCATGCCGGTCTACACCCAGACGAACGAGCTCTGGGCCTTCGAGCTCGACTGCAACAACTGGCGCCGCCTCGACTCGGCCGGCGGCCCGGGCAGCCGGTCACGGACGGCGATCGCCGTCGACTCCATGCGCAACCGCATGATCGTCTTCGGCGGCATGGACGGTGACCCCTTCACCGGCGCCACGCGCTTCAACGAAGTCTGGGCCCTCGACCTTTCGGCCGACACCTGGTCCGAGATCACCACCAGCGGCGCCGCGCCTAGCGCGAAGGGCTACGCGGTCGCGGCCTATGACGCCGCGAAGGACCGGCTCCTGGTCCACGGCGGCGACCCCGGCGGCTTCAACGGCATCGACGAGATGCACGCCCTCGATCTCAGCACCAACACCTGGACCGAGATCAGCGGCGGCACCACCCCGAGCGCGCGCCTCTACCACGGTGTGACCTGGCGCGGGAACGAGATGGTCATCTACGGGGGCGCCGGCGGCTACGGCGCCGATACCTACACCAACGACATCTGGGCCTTCGACGCGACGACCGACACCTGGCGGGAGGTCAACGGCGGCGGTGGCGGTGACCCTTTCGCGCGTTTCGGCTCGGACGTCTTCAACGACGAGGCGACGGGGCGCATGCTGGCTTTCGGTGGCCACGACCCGACTGACCTCGGCAATAGCAACGATGTCTGGGCCTACGACTTCGACGGTGACGCCTGGAGTTCGGTGCGCCCCGGCGACACCCTGAATGGCGTGGCCGACGGACCATGCATGTTCCCGAACGACTTCACCCTCCCCGAGGAGGGCATGCCCACCCCCGAGCGCCGCCACAGCGGCGTCGGCACCCAGAGCGCCACCCACGGCTTCATCGCCATGGGCAAGACCGACTGCGGCATCATCAACGACGTCTGGGCCCTCGACTTCGCCACCGGCACCTGGGAGCTGCTTCGCACCCCGACCGGCGGCGAGGCCTGCAACCGCAGCGGATCAACTACTTGCAGCACGCTCTGCAACTAGCCGCTAGACTATGAGCGTGTTTCGTTTCGCCATCGCTCCCTTGGTACTCGCGGTCTTCTTTTTTGGCTGCGCCGAAGGGGGCGACGGGAGGGGTATACCGCCCACCGACTCGGGCATCCGCCTCGACACGGGCCGCGCCGTGACCGACAGCGGCACGCCGGGTGATAGCGGCATGACCATGGGCGACTCGGGCAGCACCGAGTGTCCCGCCGGGCGCCACGCCTGCGGGACGGGGTGCGTCGACGACCTCGAAAACCTCCCGGCGAACGGGTGTCGCCTAGGCTGCGGCGAGCCGTGCCCGGTACCACCGGATGGCGCGGCGAGCTGCAACGCGGCCGGGCGATGCACCGTCGCCGCGTGCACTCCGCGGACCTGCGCCGACGCAGGGGCCATGTGCGGCACCCCCGACAACGGCTGCGGCACGCCCCTCGACTGCGGCACCTGCCCCGGCGGAGGGACCTGCACCGACGGGACATGCGCTGGGGCCGCCTGCACACCGGACACCGGAGAGACCAACGACGTACGCTTCATGGCGCCCAACATCGCGAGCATGACCGACGCCCCGGACTCGAACGAAGTCTTCTCGGCGTACAATATTCACGCGACGGACGACGAAGACTGGTTCGAGATTTCGGTCGCCGACGACTTTGACGGCGGCAACCCGCAGATCACGGTGGACCTCCGCAACATCTCGGCCGGCGACGACTACGACCTCGCCGCCTACTACGTCTGCGACGATGGCGGCGACGACTCGAGCTGCGACCGGGGCACGTCAGACAACTCGATCGGCCGGGGCTGCACCAGCACCACCACCGGCAACGAGTCGGTGCAAATCGCCACCGAATGCAGCGGCACGGACGAGGGCGGCGCGCTGATCATCCACATCACCGCGAATACGTTCACGGGCACGTGTGGGGCCTACGAGCTCGAAGTCGACATCCACTAGACAGTATCGCCTGGACCGCGATCCACGGCGTGATCTGGCCTCGCTTTCTGCGCGGCCTGCTCACCTACGAAAGTAGGCTCCGCGGGCTGCTCGAAACCGAGACCACCTCGCTTGTGTCTCACGCTCCATCCGACACTGTTTAATCGGGCTTTTCGGCGCGAGCGAGGTCGGCGCAGAGGGCCGATAAGTCGGCCATCTCACGGAGCCGAGCATCTATCGCCGAAGGGCTCATATCCACAGGAGCCCGCCGCGCTTCCCGGGCCCGGAGGGCCATGTCCGCCCGGCCCTCTTCGCTATCCATCCACTCTCGGGTGAGTTCGGACCAACGGCGGAGCGCCTCGTCGACAGCTTCCTCATCCATCGCTGTCGGTCGCTCCGAGGGCTTCGAGGTCGGCGAGGTCCTGCGCACGCCCGGCGAGTCTCTTCATGGCGATGAGGCCATCCCGCGAGACGGTGGACACGGTGATGCCTCGCCACTCGATTTCGATGCGGCCGGCCCAGACCTCGTCGAGGGGCCCGGACGCCGTAAGCAGGTCGATCGTGAAGAGCTGCTTGTCTTCGACTCGGGATACGCGATGAACCTCGATCCCCGCCTTGAACTCCATCGGGGCAGCCTCGAGGCCATAGCCGAGGCCTCGCAGCACGGCCTTGGCGTCCTCGATGGCATGGGTCGGCAGCAGAAGATCGACGTCCTTGGTGGCCCGGGGATGGCCATGCACGGCGAGGGCTACGGCTCCACAGAGCGAGTAAGGCACGCCGTTATCGGCGAACCCTTTCGCGATGGCGGTGAGTTCAGCGTAGGGATCGAAGGTCGGCACTCGCGCTAAGTGTAGTGGAAGTCACCCATCCCCGACATGGGAAGGGCACACCCCATGCAGCCCGCTCGTTGGACGCCCGCACCGCGAACTGATATCGATGTAGTCGATGGGCGTACGCGATCTGAGCCGAAGAGCGCTGGCCACCACGCTCTCTGCGCTCATCGCAGCGGCCGGCGTGCTCGTCGCCGCCGGGGCGGTTGCACAGCAAAGCGGCGCGTTCACGTCCGCGGAGCGGCACCGCCTCATCTCGGGAGAGCTCGTGGCCAGACCGCTGTCGCGGACCCGGGGGCAGCGGCTGCACTACGTCGGGGGAACCAGCTTTCAGCGCATCCCCGCGTCTCAGGAGCGTGTCTGGGCCATCGTCAACGACCTGACGGAGTACCGGCACCTGGTGCCGGGCGCGGCGGAAGCTCGGCAGGTCGAGGACCGAGCCGACGAGCGCGTGGTCTATATCCGCCACCAATATGCGATGGTCTCGATCGGCTACCACCTCATCGCGACGGTTCAGCCCGACACTCATACGATACGGTTCCACCTCGACGGGAGCCGTTCGAACGACATCGAAGCGATGCATGGCTACATCCGGGTCGACTCGTTTCGAGGCGACGAGTCCATGGTGACCTGGGGTGTGCGCGGCGGTTCGAGCAACGCATTCCTCATCAACGTATTCCGGCCCGTCATGGACGACTGGTCCCTGCTCCTGCCCTCCTGCCTGCGTTCCCGCGCAGCGGGGGGAAGTGATTGCGGCTGAGTCGGCGTACCCAGTCGGCAAGGAGTTCACTGCTCGTCAGCGCGTAGAACCGACGGAGAGCCGGCCCGGGCGAAGCGTCCCTGCGGCAGCTCTGCCTTGGTGTTGGCGATTCATGGATGCTTGCAAGCAAGTGCTCGCTTCTGGCCCGACGGCGCTCACTTTGAATGTTGGCCAGTTTGGACGTTGGTAGTGGTCAACGGCCTTGGTCCCAACCCGGGAGAACATCGCCATGCGCTCAGCCTGCTCCAGCGTCCTCGCTCTCGCCCTCTTGGCGATGTCGTTCATGGTTCTCGGCTGCGCCGCGGACGATCCCGTCGGCGAACCAGACGCCGGCACGCCGGACGCCAGCGAGCCGGACGCTAGCGAGCCGGACGCCAGCGAACCGGATGCCGGCGACCCAGACGCCGGCGACTCGGGCGTCGAGATGAGCGCCGGGGAAGCCATCTTTCGAGACCAATGCGCCGCCTGCCATACCTTCGGCCGCGGTGCGACGGCCCGCGGCCCAGACCTGCTGACCGTGGATCTGAAGCCCGATGGGTGGCTGCGGCATTGGCTCGAAGACCCCGCCGCCATGGCCGACTGGAATGACTATGCGCAGATCATCGTCGACGCGTGGGGCATCGTGATGCCCGACCTCGACCTCGACGCAGGGGAAATCAACGACGTCATCGCCTTCATGCGTGAGCAGGCCGAGGCCGGCGTCCTCGAGCCCCTCCCGCCGGTTACGCTGAGCCCCGAAGAGTTCGAGGCTACGCGACAGCTCTACTTCGACCGCTGCACCGGCTGCCACGGCACCTACCGCGGCGGCGCCACGGGGCCGGACATCACCGAAGAGCGCAGCATCGAACTCGGCACCGACACCCTCACCTCGGTGATCCGCCACGGCACGCCCTGGGGCATGCCTGCCTGGACCCACGAGGGCACGATCACCGAAGAAGAGGTCCTACGCCTCGGCGCATTCTTGCAGCTCCCTCCCCCGGTCGCGCCGGAGCTCCCCCTCGAAGACATCGAAGGCACCTGGGAGGTCCTCGTGCCGGTCGCGGCGCGCCCCACCGCCCCCGAACACACGCGAGACTGGGAGAACTTCTTTGGCGTCATCCTCCGCGACCCGGCCCAGGTGGCCATCTTCGACGGTGACACGATGGAAGAAGTGGCGCGCCTCGATGTGGGCTTTGCAACCCACATCCTCCGCTCCTCATCGACCGGCCGGTACCTCTATGCCATCGGTCGCGACGGTTGGGTCCTCATGATCGACCTCTGGTCCGCGACGCCGTCCCTGGTAGCCAAGGTCCGCGGTTGCTTCGACGCGCGCAGCGTCGAGAGCAGCAAGATGACGGGATATGAAGACCGCTTTCTCATCGAAGGCTGTTACTGGCCGCCGCAGTACGCCGTCCTCGATGGCCTGACCCTCGAACCCCTGAGCGTCACCAGCGTCCTCGGGACGGCATCGGGTACCGACGAGCCCTTGGACGAGGTGCGCGTGGCGTCGATCGTTGCCTCCCCCTTCGACCCCGTGTGGGTCGTCGCGCTCAAGGAGTCGGGCCACGTGGCCATCGTGGACTACAGCGTGGACGGGTTCCCGATGGTCGAGAAGATCGCCACCGAGCGCTTCCTCCACGACGGAGGCTGGGACCACACCGGGCGCTACTTCCTCGTCGCTGCGAACGCCAGCAACCGCATGGTGGTGGTCGATGTTCAAGAGCAGAGCCTGGTGACCTCCTTCGAAACAGGCGCCGTGCCGCACCCGGGCCGCGGCGCCAACTGGCTCGACCCCGAATATGGGTGGGTCAACGCGACGACCCACCTCGGCGAGGCCCTGCTCAGCGTTTACGGCGCGGACCCCGCAGGGCATCCCGAACATGCTTGGCAGGTGGTACGCGAAATCGAGCTGCCTTCGGCCGGCAGCCTCTTCCTCAAGACCCACGACAACTCCCCGTGGGTGCTCATGGACATGACCCTGAGCACCGACCCCGAGCTCGCCGCGCAGGTCTGTGCCTATTCCAAGGCCACGGGGCTCCTCGACCGCTGCTTCGACACCGGCGGCGCGGGCAAGGCGGTGCACTTCGAGTTCAATCGTCAGGGCACCGAGGTGTGGGTTTCGATCTGGGCCGACGAGGGCGAGATCGTCATCTATGACGCCATTACGCTCGAAGAGCTGAGGCGCATCGAGGGGCTCGAGACGCCGACGGGCAAGTTCAACGTCTACAACACGGCCCACGACATTTACTGAACTCAGATCGCACAGGGGGGTGCGCCCTCGGCGCGAACCCCAAGCGAATCTACCCCCGCGCCCTACCCTCGAAGTACCCCCGGTCGACGATGAGGCGCTCGGGGATGCGCTCGCGGCGGGTCCGGGCTTCGTCGCGGCGGCGCGAGTAGCGCATGGCGAAGTCCTGGGGCACGTCGAGGTTGTCGGGGAGGTAGAGCGTGGCGCAGGCGGGGCCGCCGCCGGCTTTGCCGAAGAGCTCGAAGAGGGGCACGCGGTGTACGGCGAGGCCGAGGCCTTCCATCGCCCCGATGAAGTTCTCGCTGACTCCGTCGGGGACCAAGACGCCACTCTGCACTTGTCGCGAGTTGCCGGCGTAGCGTTCGACGGCGTCGTCAGTTTCGATCGAGAGCACTTCGCCGAGGGCCTCGCGGACGATGTCGGCGCCGGGCCCCCAGAGGCCGCCGGCGTAGTGGACCAGGACCGGTGCGCCACCGGCCGGCCGGGCTCCGAAGTGAACCGTGTCTCCGTGGAAGTGCGGGTAGACGAGCTCGGCGTAGACCCGTGCCGACTCGTCGACGCCGGTGAAGTCCGCGGCAAAGGCGACGCCCTCCTTGGATGAGCGTGCGCTCTTTGGCGTCGTTCCCTCGTCGTAGTGGCCAGCGACCGCGTAGGTGAGCACCACGTTGTCGCCGACGACGGCCACGTCTGCCATGCCCTCCCAGCGGTGGGGGTTGTCGGCGACCTCGACGGTGAGCCCGGCCGCGTCACCGAGAGCCGAGACCAAGCGGCGGTAGTAGTCGGCCTCGAGGCGACGGTGAGCGAGCATGTTCGGCATCACCGCGCGCAGGGCGCCATCGCGCACACTCACCCACGGCCCGTTGGCGGTGAAGACTCGACCGGTCATCGCGTCGGCGAGATTGCCGAGGACCTCCGTCGAGTCTCCGGCGTAGATCGAACCATCGGCGCCGACGCGCAGCGCTTCGTGGTCGAGGAAGGGATCGTCGAGGGCCTCGTACTCGAAGAGCGCGTCGCCGCCACAGGCGACGATGGCATCGCAGATGGCGAGCCACTCGTCGTAGGCCTCCCGGGGGGAGTACTCGAGGTGCGTCACCTCGCTCTTGTAGTTGGCCCCGGCCTTGTTGACCGTGGTGGGCACCGGGGGGCGGACGATGAAATTGGAGCCGTAGACGTGGGACAAGGGGT
>QMMC01000207.1 GCA_003647065.1 Deltaproteobacteria bacterium
CGAGCGCAGCAGCAGCCGCGACAGCGGCGGCGACCGTGACCGCGGCCGGGGACGCGACCGTGGCAGCCGTGACGGCGGCGACCGTGACCGCGGCCGCGAGCGCAGCAGCAGCCGCGACAGCGGCGGCGACCGTGACCGCAGCAGCAGCAGCAGCCGCGACAGCGGCGGTGACCGGGGCCGCGACCGCGACAGCGGTAGCGACCGCGACCGCAGCTGATTGAGATGAGCGGCGCACCAACGCTGCGGGTCCGCGTCCTCACCGAGGGCGCTCAGGTGCCCCGCTACGCCACTTCAGGCGCAGCGGGGCTCGACCTCAGCGCGTGTCTGGATGCGCCGCTCACCCTGGCTCAGGGGGGCCGGGCGATGGTCCCAACCGGGATCGCCGTTGCCCTCCCCCCAGGCCACGAGGGGCAAGTGAGGCCGCGCTCGGGCCTCGCCGCCCGTCACGGCATCACCGTGACGAACGCCCCAGGTACGATCGACGAGGACTATCGGGGGGAGATCAAGGTCCTCCTGGTGAACCTCGGTGATGAGCCGTACACCCTCGAATCGGGGGAACGAGTGGCTCAGCTCGTCGTCGCTCCCATCACCCGAGTCTCTATCCGGGAGGTCGAAGAGCTCGACGAAACCCCTCGCGGGGCCGGAGGATTCGGTAGCACGGGCCGATAGACGGCCACTTGTGCTAAAAAGCACCGGCATTCGATGGCGATAGTGGACGAACAAGCTTCGACCCATGTCACCGGCTCACCGGTGAACCGTGGCAAGGGCGCGCACCCAGGCGAGGTGCTCGCGGAGCGATACGAAATCGTCGAGCAGCTCGGCCGCGATCCCTTCGTCATCGATCACCGAGCCATCGACCAGGAGACCGACCAGCCGTGCGTCCTGCGCATCCTGGAACCGGACCTCTTGATCGGCACCAAGGCCAAGGTCGTCGCACGAAAAGTTCGCGGCGCCGTTGGAATTGGCGGCAGCTTCCTGCCCGGCATCAGGGACGTCGACGTGGACGACGGCGGACGTCTCTTCATCGTGGAGCCGCCCCCCGAGGGCGCCCGCCTCCGTGAAGTCCTCGAATCCCGCACCAGCCGCGGTGGCGCCCTCGAGGCCCGCGAGGTGCTCCCGGTGGTCGCCCGCCTGGCGTCCGCGATCGACGCGATTCCGGCGCCCTATCACCACGGCGATGTGCGTCTTGATCGCGTGTGGCTCGCCGAGGGTGGCCTGTCTCTGACGTTTCCCTTCGTGATGGCCGAGGTTCCCCCGGCCGCGATCGCCGCGGTGACGCAGGGTCACGACACCTTGTCCCGGTGCCTTGCCCCGGAACTCGCCCGTGGGCTCATCGGTGGCGCCGCCGACCGCTTTGGGGTGGCGTGCATCGTGTACGAGCTCTTGACCGGGGAGCTTCCGCCGCCGTCCAAGGGCCCCTTCCCGGCGCTCGCCCGGATGGGCGAGGTCGGCGAGGTCATCAGCCGCTTCCTCTCGCCGATCGTCAAGGACCGCCCAGCGAACCTCGATGCCCTGGTCCAAGCCATCGCGAAGAGCGCAGGGCAGGACGTCCCCAGCCTCGAAGCCGGGGCATACCGAAAGCCGAATCGGGCCCGCGGTGACGTGACCAGCGGTCTCCTGCTGCCGCCTGACGAGCTGGTCGAGCCGACGCCGATGGGCGCTCAGCGTCGCAACCGCCGCGCCCTCGTAACCGACACCATCGACGAGCTGGCGGAGGACATGGCCGAGTCGACCTCCAAGGTCCCGTCAGTATCCGCCATCGAGGCCGCTCTCGTACTCAACGCGGTGAACGAGTCCGAAGGTTACGACGACGTCGCGTTCACCGAAAAGGCATCCCCGCTCTCGAGGGGTGACACCGATGGCGGCGCGATGGACTACACGCCCCTCGGCGACCTGGGCAAAGGCCCCACGAGCGCCCCGATGCCCGCGGCCAAGGGGGGCGAGCCCCACGAGCGGGGCAAGCTGCCGGAAGGCGCCGCCGCGGAAGGCACCCAAGAGATCCTCGCCGAAGATCTCGAGGCCGCTGACGACCTCGTCCAGGACCGAGACGGCGCCGGAGAGCATCGTCGCGGCGCGCTCCCGGCGGGAGCAAAGGCCGGGGGTACCCAGGAGATCCTCGCCGAAGATCTCGAACCCGCCGACGACCTGGGCCAAGACCTGGGCACCAACCAAGACGCCCTCGGAACCCCGAAGAAGGCCGCTGACCCCTTGAGGTCGACCATCAGCGACAGCAGGCCGCCGGAGCACGCGGACGCCCCGCCGAAGCCCCGCGCCGAGGGTACCCAGCAGATTCGCGCCGAAGACATCTTAGAGGTGACGACGGGCCCGGCGAAGCGAGGCCCCCACGGCTCTCGAGACTCTGAAGGCTCGAAAGACGCGAAGGCAGACCCCGGCGCCCGAGACCGCAAGCCCACGAACGGCGGCCAAGACAGCAGCAAGGACAGCAGCAAAGACAGCAGCAAAGACAGCAGCAAAGACAGCAAACTCGGCAAGGCGATCCCCGGGGCCGCTCAGGAGGGCACCCAGCAGCTTCGCGCCGAGGACATCCTCGACGCGCGCCCCGTCGCGGACGCGTCGCGTGCCAAAGCAGCCGACGAGCCGATACCGCTACTGCTCGCGAACGCAAAGGCCAAACTGCCCCGCGCGCCGGCAGCACCCAAGGGCGCACTGAACCTACCGCCCGGCCGCCTACCCCCGGCCCCCCGGGTGACGGACGATGGGCCCATGGCAGCCGCCCCACCTGCCGCCGCCCCTGCCCCGGCTGCTGCGGCGCGGGCGGCGATGCACTCATCCGCTCCCCCGCCCGCCTCTCCCTCGTCGGCTCCGCCCCCCCCCCGGGCGCCCGCCTCGACACCCCCGATGGCGCACCGGGACGAGGCGCCAATGCAAGCGGCCGACGCCGAGTACGACGCCGAGGAGCGCTCCAGCATCGACGCCACTGCGATCGCCGCGTACAAGCCGCGCACGATCGCCGAGCGGCGCTCCCACCTCGGCCGGTGGATCGTCATCGGCGCGGTGGTCCTAGCCGCGCTGATCATCCTCGGCGGGGTACTGATCGCTTCCCAGCGTCGGGCCGAGGCCGAGCGCGAGCGTCACCTGCAGCAGCGCTTCTTGGAGCTGCAGCAGGAAAGCGCCAACAGCAACTGACGCGAGAGCGGCCGAAACAGTGTCGGAGAAGAGCGGCCCAAACGGTGTCGGAGAAGAGCGCCCTAGAGGGCGCGTTCGACGAGCTGCTGAATCATCGTCTTGGGCACAGCGCCGACCTGCTGGCCGACGACTTCGCCGCCCTTGAAGATGTAGAGGGTCGGGACGCCGCGGATGCCGTACTTCTGGGCGGTGCCCGGAGCGTCGTCGATGTCGAGCTTCGTCACCTTGAGCTTGCCCTCGTATTCGTCCGCGATCTGGTCGACGATCGGGGCGACCTGACGGCAAGGGCCACACCAGGTGGCGGTGAAGTCCACGAGGACCGGAAGATCCGACTTGAGCACTTCCTCGTCGAAGTTGAGGTCGTTGACTGCGTGTACGTTCTTTCCGGCCATCGGTTCTCCTCGGGCAGCGTCTGTCCGCTCTTCGGGATGTTTGTAGTTTGCGCCGCCCCGTTGTCAATGGTGATGGCCCCTTTGGTACCGCCCCCGCGGTCGCCGTGGTACCCTCGAAGCGACTCGTGAGGTGCATGAGATGGGCGTGAATAGGGTGTTTCTGCCAACAGATGCCCTCGATGCATGGCTCGAAAAGGGCCGCATCGAGGTCGAAGGCGAGCGCATGACGCTCCAGCCCAACGGGCAGAAATTCCAACTCAAGACCGGGCTGCTCTTCGTCGAGGAGCTCGCCGGTGGCGGGGACGAGCTGCAGTTGGTCGGCAAAGTGAAAGATCTCGACCAGGTCGTCGAACTCGGCGGTGAGCACGCTTACGACTCCGTCGTGTTGGGCGACAACGCCTACACCGTGGTCGAGGGTTTCGTTGGAGAGCCGATCTTCGACGAAGCGGCCCAATCAGCCCAACCAGCCCAACCAGCCCAACCAGCCCAAGCGGCTCCAGCAACCAAAGACGTGGTCGGCGGTGACAGCTTGGCGGCGGCAGCCGCAGCCGCGGTCGGCGAAGGCAAGAGTACGGACCAAGGCAAACTCGACCTCCTCGCTCGCTTCTTCCTCAGCTCCTCCTGAACACCATGCTCGTCACCGGCCTCTTCCTAGCAACGGGCGTCCTCTACACGGTCGCATGCGCGCTCTACCTCGCCTTCATGGCGCGAGGTTCAGAGAACATCGGGCGTTGGGCGGGGCGATCCCTCATCGGGGCAGCGGTCTTTCACGTCGCGTTCCTCGGGGCGGATTGGGCCATCGCCGGCAACCCACCAATCGGCGACATCCATCGGACCCTGTCCCTCGCGTCTCTCTTGAGCATCGTCGCGTATCTCGCCGCGGGGACTCGGCTGCGCATCGCGGTCCTCGGCGGCTTCATCACCCCCGTGGCCCTGCTCTTCCTCTTTGGATCAGCCCTCGGTCGGAGCGTGAACCACGTGCCCTACGAGGTGCGGTCGGTGCTCCTTCCGGTGCACATCTCGGTCAACGTTCTCGGAGTGGTCGCCTTCACCCTCGCTTTCGCCGCCGCCCTCGCCTACCTCATCCAAGAAGGCCTCCTGCGCCGTAAGAAGCTCGGTGGCCTCTTCCAGCGTCTGCCCGCCCTCGACGTCCTCGACTCCCTCGGTTTCCGGCTGGTCACCATCGGCTTCCCGCTCCTGACCCTCGGGATCATCACCGGAGCGCTCTGGGCGGTACGCCTCGACCCGACCGCCCCGGTATTCACCACGACCCAGGGCTTCGCCATCCTGGCTTGGCTGGTCTTCGCAGGGGTCCTCCTGCTGCGCGTCGCCGCCGGCTGGCGGGGCCGCCGGGCCGCGATCGGCACCATGGTCGGTTATGCCTTCGCGACGGCGGTGCTCGTCGGATACATGGTCAATTCTACCGGGGCTGCGGCGGGATGAGGGAGATCTTCGTCGTCGGTCTCTCCCACCACGGGACGCCCATCGAGATCCGGGAGCGCTTGTCGGTGGCGACGGGCTCGGCCGCGGAAGAGGTCCGCGGTCTCCTCGAGTCGGCGCCCCTCGCGGAGAGCGTGCTGCTCTCGACATGCAACCGGGTGGAACTCTACGCCGCTTCGGATGAGCCCATCCACGCCTCCCGCGCCGTACGCCAGTACCTCGAGAGCCGCGCCGACGATGCCGCCCTCGGCCAATACCTCTACGAGCACACCGGAGAGGACGCCGTGCGCCATGCGTTCCGGGTCGCCTCGTCCCTCGACTCGATGGTCGTCGGCGAACCGCAGATCCTCGGCCAGGTGAAGAGCGCCTACCAGGCCGCGGAGAGCGCCGGGGGCCTGGGCACGCTCCTCGGGCGATGCTTCACCCGGGCCTTCGCAGTCGCGAAGCGCGTGCGCACCGAGACCGAGGTCGCGGCTGGGACCGTGAGCATCAGCTCGATCGCCATCGAGCTCGCGGGCAAGATCTTCGGCGACCTCTCGGGACGCCGGGCGATGCTCCTCGGGGCCGGAGAGATGGGCGAGGCCGCCGCCAAGAGCCTCGTCGGACGCGGCGTGCGCCTGGTGGTGGTCAACCGCTCCCCGGAGCGCGCCGAGACCCTGGCCAAGAGCCTGGGCGCCGAGGCCGCTCCGTACGAGCAGCTGACGACCGAGCTCACCAAAGCCGACGTCGTGATCACCTCGACCGCCAGCGCCCGCTTTGTAATCACCAAGAGCCTCATGAAAGACGTCATGAAGGCGCGGAAGCGGCGCCCGCTCTTCCTCATCGACATCGCGGTCCCCCGGGACATCGACCCGCGCGCTGGCGACCTGGGCAACGTCTTTCTCTACGATGTCGACGACCTCTCGGAGGTAGCCGGCGTCAACCTCGCCGCCCGCAAGCGGGCCGCCGACCAGGCCGAGGGCATCGTCCGCGCCGAGACCGAAAACTTCGAGCAGTGGCGCCGCTCCCTCGCCCTGTCACCCACCATCAAGGGGCTCCGCGAGCGGTTCCTGTCCATCGCCCGGGCCGAACTCGAGCGCACCTTGCCGCGCCTCGACGTCTCCAAGCATGACCAGGAGATCCTCGACGCGATGGTCAACGCCATCGTCAACAAGCTGCTCCATCGCCCGATGACCGAGCTGAAGCACGGCGCCAACGCCCCCGATGCGGCCCACCTGATCGACGCGACCCGGCGCCTCTTCGACCTCGAGGAACGACGCTCCCTGCCCCCACCGGCGCCGGGCAACGAGGGGCGTGAAGGAGCCCAGACGGATACGCCGGCCATCGGCGAACTCGCAGCCGTGTCGAGCGGCAGCAGAGGAGAGAATCGGTGAAGCTCCGAATCGCCAGCCGCAAGAGCGCCCTGGCCCTGGTCCAGACCCGTTGGGTCGCCGCACGCATCCGCGAAGTACACCCAGACGTCGAAGTCGAAGAGGTGCACGTCGTCACCCAGGGCGACATCATCCTCGACAAGCCCCTGATGAACATCGGCGGCAAGGGGCTCTTCGTCAGCGAAGTCGAGCAGTGCATCGTCGATGGGCGCGCCGACATCGCCGTGCATTCCATGAAAGACGTGCCCGGGGAGCTCGCCGAGGGCCTCCGAATGCTCTGTGTGCCCGCCCGGGAAGACGCCCACGACGTCCTGGTCACCAAAGAGGGCGTGGAAATCGACGACCTCCCCGCGGGCGCCAAGATAGGCACCAGCTCTCTGCGCCGAAGCTCACAGTTGAAAGCCCATCGGCCGGACCTCGCCTTCGCGACCCTCCGGGGCAACGTGCCAACACGCCTCGGGAAGCTCGATGAAGGTCAGTACGACGGCATCATCCTCGCCGCCGCCGGCATCCTCCGCCTCGGCCTCGCCGAGGGGCGCCCACACTGGACCATCCCCCAGGAGATCTGCATCCCCGCGGTCGGCCAGGGCGTGCTCGGCATCGAGGGGCGCGAGGACGACGCGCGAGTCCAAGAACTCCTCGCCCACCTCGAAGACCCGAAGACCCGAACCGAGGTCACGGCGGAGCGGGCGTTCCTGTCGAAGCTCGAAGGCAGCTGCAAGGTGCCCATCGCCGGCCACGCCCAGCTCCGGGACGGCGGCAGACGCCTCACCATGCACGCCATGGTCGGGTCCCTCGACGGGACGAAGATCCTGAGCGGCGCCTCGGACTGCTACGTCAACGAGACCGGCGACGCGCTCCTCGGTGAAGCGCGCACCCTCGGCATCGAGATCGGCGAGGGGCTCTTGGCCAAGGGCGCCGGCGAGCTCGTCCGCGAGGCTATCGCCGCCGTGGAACGGTCCCAGAAGACCGGCAACGGCAGCGGCGGTGGCAACTTCGGCAAGTGGAGCTGAAAGCCCTCAACAAGAAGGCGCCGCGTAGGCGGCCCGAGGCGGCAGCGCGCCGGAGGCCCCAACAAGAAGGCGCCGCGTAGGCGGCCCGAGGCGGCAGCGCGACGCAGTCGCGCAGAGCCGACAGGCCGACTGGAGCGGCGCCGGGAGTGCGGAGGCGTGCCGAGCCGACAGGCCGACCGTAGCGGCGCCGGGAGTGCTCTAGCGCGCAAGGCTCGCGTCCGCCCCGACCTCAATTGCAGACGAGAATGCGTTCCACGCCCGACTTCGTCGTGCTCATGTGAGCGTCTCGGGCCACGCCACCGCCGACCGAGGCAAGGAAGAGGTTTTGTCCGTAGACCGCAACGGGGCGGACGGCGACCTCGGCCCCGCGGAGCAGCGGCGGCATCGATCGGCCGAGGAAGGTCGAGCCGAGGAGGGGCGCGACGGCCCCGAGCTCTTCGCATACCGTGGCGTCCCCGGAGCTGGCGACGACCAAACCCTCCTCGTCGGCGAGGACCAGCGCTTCGAGACCGCCCTGGCCCCGCGTATGCTCGAGCTGGTAGCGCAGCGCGATGTAGCGGTCGGTGCTGCGACGGGAGCGACGGTCTTCGAGGATCCAATTCATGGCGGTGTGTGTCCTAATGTGTGCTGATGTAGGACAAACAGTCTAGGAGTCCGGCACCGATTCGGTCAACAAAGCGGCGCGGCCCATATCGACGCATCCGATCGACCCGGCTGGGCTCCGAGGTTATGGTCCGCCGGATGTCGCTCGCCGAGGTCCTGAACACCCACCGGGTGGTGGTATGCGTCGGCGCCGGCGGAGTGGGGAAGACCACCACCGCCGCGGCCCTCGCCGTGCACGCCGCCATGAACGGCAGGCGGGTGCTCTGCCTGACCATCGATCCGGCCCGACGCCTCGCCAACAGCCTCGGCCTGTCGGAGATGAGCGGCGAAGAGCAGGACGTGTCGGCCGAGCTCTTCGCCGAGCACGGCCTGCCGCTCGGGGGGCAGCTCTCGGCGATGATGCTCGATACGAAGCGGACCTTCGACGAGCTCATCACGCGCTACGCATCGAGTGACGAGGCCCGGGACCGCATCCTCGACAACAAGATCTACAACTACGTCTCGACCTCCCTCGCCGGCACCGGCGAATACATGGCGATGGAGAAGCTTCACGACGTCCGAGAACGGGACGAGTGGGACCTGATCGTCCTCGACACACCGCCGACCTCCAACGCCCTCGACTTCCTCGACGCCCCGTCGAAGATGGTGGGCCTCGTCGACTCACCTGCGATGCGCTGGTTCATCGATGCCTTCGCGAGCAGCGGTAAGCTCTCGCTGAACCTCGTGGGCAAGAGCGCCGCCCTGGTGCTCAAGGGCCTCGCCCGCTTCACCGGGGCCGGGATGCTCGACTCGATCGCCGAGTTCGTCACCGGTTTCAACGAGCTCTTCGGGGGCTTTCGCGAACGGGCCGAAAAGGTCGCCTCGGCGCTCAAGAAAGACGACGTCGCCTTCGTCATCGTATCGAGCCCGAGCCCTCTCTCGGTGGACGAAGCCATCTTCTTCAACGAGCGCCTCGATTCATCGGGCATGGCCGCCGACGCTTTCGTCATCAACGGCGTGCATGAACTCTTGAGCGAGCCGCCCCTCCGTTCGGACGCGCTGATCGAAGCCGTCGCTGCGGTCCTGCCGGCGGGCCTCGACCCGAAAAAGACCACTCGTCGGATGCGCCGGGCCCTCGACGACTCGCGGACCCTCGCGGTCGCGGACCGAATCCAGGCCGACCGCATGAAGATCGCCGTAGGAAGCGCGGTGTGCGTCGAGGTCCCGGCGTTCGAGGAGGATGTGCACGACCTGCCGGCGTTGGCCCGGGTCGCGGCGTACCTGACGGACACAGCCCCATCGCCCGATGGCGCGAAACCCACATGAGTGAGCAAGAGAGCGACCAAACGAGTCGCCGGGGAAAGACGATGAGCGAATCGGACTTCGAGGCGGTGGTCCTCGCCGCCGGCCAGGGCACCCGGATGAAGAGCGCGCTGCCGAAGGTCCTGCACGCGATTGCGGGGCGACCGATGGTGGCGTGGCCCATCGAAGCTGCCCGGCAGGCTGGCGCGAAGGGTGTCGTCGTCGTCGTGGGCCATGGGCGCGAGGCGGTCATGGAGGCCGTCGACGCGCGCTTCGAGACCGGGGTGCGCTCGGCGGTCCAGGAAGAACAAAACGGGACGGGGCACGCGCTCCGCTGCGCGCTGCCCGCCCTCGAAGGCTTCGAGGGCACGGTGGTGATCATCTACGGCGATGTTCCCCTGATGCCGGCCTCGGCCCTCACCGCGCTGCTCGCGGCCCGGGGCTCGCGCCCCCTCGCCTTGGTCACCGCGCGCATCGACGACGCGACCGGGTACGGCCGGATCCTCCGAGACGACGAAGGCCGGGTCGTCGGCATCCGCGAACACCGCGACTGTAGCGACAGCGAACTCGCCATCGACGAGATGAACCCTGGCATCTACGCAGTCGACGCGGCGTTCTTGCGGGCCGGCCTTTCGCGCCTCGAGGCCGACAACGACCAGGGCGAACTCTACCTGACCGACCTCGTCGCCATGGCGGCCGAGGAGGGCGGCGTCGGCGACGTGAGCTGGGACATCGCGGATCTGGTCGGCATCAACGACCGGTGGCAACTCGCGATGGCCGACGACGCGATGCGCACGCGCATCCTCGAGGGCCTGGCCCGGTCCGGGGTGACGGTGCGGGACCCCCGGAGCACCTGGGTCGGCGGAGATTGCGAGGTCGGCCCGGACGCCACCCTCGAGAGCGGAGTCGTCCTGCGGGGCAAGACCGTGGTTGGCGAGGGCGCGCGGATCGACGTGGGCTGCGTGCTCACCGACGTCACCGTCGCCGCCGGCGCCTGGCTCAAGCCCTACACCGTAGCGACCGAAAGCGTCATCGGGGAAGGAGCCCAGACGGGCCCCTTCAGCCACCTGCGCCCGGCCTCCGTCCTCGGGCCAGACGCCCGGGTCGGCAACTTCGTCGAGATGAAGAAGACCACCCTGGGCCGCGGCAGCAAGGCCAACCACCTCGCCTACCTCGGCGACGGAGTCGTCGGTGAAGGCGTGAACATCGGCGCGGGCACCATCTTCTGCAACTACGACGGCTTCCGTAAGCACGTCACCACCCTCGAAGACGGCGCCTTCATCGGCAGCGACAGCCAGCTCATCGCGCCGGTCACCGTCGGCGCCGGCGCCTACGTCGCCACCGGCACCACCGTCACCCGCGACGTCCCCGCCGACGCCCTCGCCGTCAGCCGCCCCCGCCAAAAGAACAAAGAAGGCTACGCCTCACGCCTCAAGGCCCGCCTCAAAGCGCGCTCCTGAGGAGGGGGGACGCGTGATTGCTTAATTGCATTACCCCGGGGGCGGGGTGCCGTGGATTGGTGAGCAGGGGGGGCGGGTAATGCAATTAAGCAATCACGCGTCCCCAATTACTGGGCGGTGGCTGGGAGGAAGGTGTCGCTGCCGGGGGTGCGCACGATGAGCTGGTATTCGCCGACGTCGGTCTCCGGGGGGATGCCGAAGTTGCCGCGGAAGTAGCCGCCGGCACGGGTGACGGTGACGCCGAGGAGCTGCTGGCGTTCTTCGCCCTGGAGGAGGACTTCGACGCGCAGGCCTTCGGCGGCCACGCCGGACGCCCCCTCGGCGCGGCCGGTCACCTCGACGGCGCGACCACGGAAGACTTCGTGATGGTCGCGGTCGACACGGAGGGATAACGGGACGCGGGCATCTCCCGGGCGCCGCTCGGCGGCAGCGGCGAGCCCTGCCGAGCTTTGGTTGGGGTCCTCCGACGTGGCGGCGTTGGCGTTGGTTCCAGAACCGTCTGCTGCTCCTCCTGCAGCACCGTCGGAACGCAGGCCCGACACGTTGCCCGCGCCCTGGGAATAGCTCGCCTCGTAGATGGGCGGCCGCGGCAAGGGGTCCGGGCTCGCGGCGCGGTACCGGGGCCGGTCCTGGGCGTTGTGGGCCTCGAGGCCGTCGGCGGCCCCGCCGAGGTCGATGCGCATCCACCCTACCCGGAGCATCTTCACCTCCACCCAGGCGTGGGCCTCGTTCATGACGAAGCGGGCGGGCACACCGAGGCCGAGGGCCGTGATCACGAAGCTGTAAGAGCGATGGCGGCAGATGCCGCGCATGCCGCGGCTGAGATCCAAGTAGATGTCGCCGGTGTCTTCGGGAGGCTCGCTCGATTCGGTGAAGCTGCGAAAGTGGCGGGTCAGGCCAGCGAGGACGTCGCCGATGGCCATGTCCGGTCGAAGGCCGAGCTCAGCGGCAAACGCGTGGGCGCGCGGGGCGAGGGCCGGGGGCAGGGGCCGGGCCTCGGCGGACAGGGAGTCGGCCCGGACATCGGGCAGCGTCTCGGCGGCAAAGTAATCCCGAGGCGCATCGGTCAGGTAGGTCACGCGAACCTCGGAGGACTGGAGCGACCCCGTCGCGACGGCGAAGTAGTTGTCGGCCCCGTCCTTCTCGATCGAAAGCGACGTCTCGGGCTCGGTGCGCAGGGTGAGCATGCGGGACTCGGGGGACAC
>QMMC01000208.1 GCA_003647065.1 Deltaproteobacteria bacterium
GATTCCGGCCTGGATTCTGGGCGGGATACGAGCGCGGACTCGGGCGGTGACAGCGGTGCCGATGCCGATTTCGATGCCGGGCCCATTGGCGAGGCCGGTTGGGTGCCGCTACCGGGGCTCCCGGACGGCTGCGTGATTGAGCGCGCGGAGCACCCCGAGGTGCTCTTCGCACCCGAGTGGCTTTCGTGCGGAGACGGTTGCCAGTACTTGGCACCTGAGCCGCGCTTCCAGCGCGCCTACGACAGGGAGGGGTGGCACGACGGATCGCGCTGGTGGTTCGCCGTCGTGCAATCGAGCGATGCGGAGCACCGTGAGGTGGTGCTCGCCTCGAGCGATGGAGCCGCGGTCGCGGCTTGGCGGAGCCCTGATGGCTGGGAGGATGGCCTATGCATCGTCGGACCGAGTGCCATTGCCGACGGAGCAGCTGCCGTCGGCGTAAAGATCTGGCTTGAGGATGTTCAACAGTTTCGCCTGTACCACGCCCCTCTAGATGTGATCGGGAGCGTGACGGAACCCACCGCGGTCCGGGACCCATCGATGGGGGTGGGCTCGACTGGAGTCCAAAACCTGAGCGTGTCGCGGACGACCGTAGCCGCGGAGGTGCAGCCGGCCGGGGTGGTGATCGTCTTCGAGGCTGGACGCAGTCGCGTGCTTGGCGGCGTGGCGAGCCCGACTCCCGCGACTCCGCAACGCGTGCGGGTCGTCGGCCGCGACGTTTGGTGGGAGGACTGGGGTCATCCGACGAGTCTCGTCGTCGGTTCCATCGACCGGGAGGGGCGCTATCTGCGCCGGAACGTGCCTGACGACGCATTCGTATTGGGCATCGACGACGGGCAGATGGCGTGGCTTCAGGGATATGGCTGGGGCGGGGCGGGCGTGCAGTACGAGCGCCTCGAACTCTGGATGGCTTCCTATACGGACGAGCCCACTGAGCTGAGACCACAGCGAATTCGCGAGGTCGAAACCTGGGGCGCGGCGCTCCTCGGGGAGGGTGTCTATGGGTTCACGACGGCCGACTTCGACGGCGCGAACCACCGAACGGAACTCTACGACATCGTTGACGGACGGCGCAGAACCTATCGAGCGCCCTCTGGCGTGGCCGTCCCCGGAAGTCCTCTTGGTATATCAGCCGCCGAGATGCTCTTCCTCGGTCGGTATGAGCGCAATCCGACTCTCTTTCGGATCGACATCACCCGTTTGCCGTACGAGGAGTGAGTCTCCCCTTATGAGAGCAAGTTGCAGCACATGAGCGACTTGCTTATAGTGAGCGCAACACGCATCAAAAACGCGTGTTGTGCTCGGAGTAAGCAAGTTGACGTCCCAGGACTTCTTCGCAACCCACCCGGTCTTCACCCATGGGGAGTTCGCCGAGAGCCGCCGTCCGGGCAGCCCGCGGACGGTTGATAGCCTCCTGCGCCAGCACGCGGCCCGGGGGCGAATCGTGCGCGTTCGGCGCGGACTCTATGTGACCGTACCCCCGGGGGCCAATGCCGACACGGTCACGGTAGACCCGTACCTCGTCGCTACGAAGGCCAGCGACGACGCGACCGTCAGTCACCATGCGGCGCTCCAGTTCCACGGGCGCGCCTACTCCATCTGGAGTCAGGTCACGTTTTTCACCCGACGCCACATGCGGCCCTTTCGGTTCGGAGCGACCGACTTCGTGCCCGTCAAAGCTCCGAAGGCGGTTGCCGAACTCCCGGACATGGGGGGAGGCGTGCAGCTCGTGATGAGCGGCGGCGGCCAGGTCCGTGTCACCAGCTGTGAGAGGGCCATGGTGGATCTGCTCCACACTCCCGCCCTCGGGGGGGGCTGGGAGGAGATATGGCGTTCGCTGGAGATGGTGGAGTTCTTCGATCTCGAGGCGGTCGTCTCTTACGCGCTCGCGTTGGGCTCCGCGATGACGGCCGCACGAGTCGGCCTCTTCCTCGAAGAGCACCGCGACTCTCTCTTCGTCGAGGACCGGCACCTGAAGAAGCTCGAGGCGTGCCGGCCGCGTCAGGCGCGCTACCTCGACTCTTCCCACGAATCCGGCCGGTTGGTCCGGCGCTGGAAGCTCATCGTGCCCGAGCGAGTGCTCCGGCGGGCCTGGGACGAGGTTGCCTGATGTTGACGAGAGAACAACTCCATCGAGCGGCGGGGGATATGGGCTTCCCGCCCGATTCTCTCGAGAAGGTGTGGATGCTCGTGCGGCTGCTCAACCTCATGGTCGTCCATCCGTTCCTGGGCCCGCGCATCGCGCTGAAAGGTGGGACTGCGCTAAACCTGTTCGTCTTCGACCTCCCGAGACTCTCCGTGGACATCGACGTCAACTACGTCGGCGCCACCGACCGCGAGACGATGATGCTCGAGCGCCCGAGAATGGAAGTGGCGTTGGGGCAGGTCGTCGGCCGGCTCGGGCTGACCGTGAAGCGCGCACCCTCCGATCACGCCGGCGGAAAATGGCGGCTGTCTTACACGTCCGTCCTAGGCCGCCCGGCTATCCTCGAGGTCGACATCAACTTCATGCTGAGAACCCCCTTGTGGGCTCCGACGGTTTGCGATTCTCTCGAGGTCCTCGGGGATCGCGCCAAGGCCGTCCCTGTGCTGGATCATCATGAGCTTGCAGGGGGCAAGCTGGCCGCGCTCCTCGCCCGAGGCGCCAGTAGAGACCTTTTCGACGCTCGCGAGCTTCTGAAGACCGGGTCGCTCGATACCGACAAGCTTCGGCTCGCCTTTGTGGTCTACGGTGGAGTCAATCGGGTGGACTGGCGAACCGTCTCGGTCGACATGGTGGCCATCTCCGTCGAAGACGTGAAGCGCAAGCTCCTGCCCATGCTTCGTCACGACACTCGGCCTGCTGCCGGCGCTGCGGAGGCGTGGACGACCGCTCTCGTCGAAGAGACCCGAGAGCGGCTCGGGGCCCTCTTGCCGCTCAGCGACGCGGAGGTCGCCTTTCTCGATTGCCTAAACGACGAGGGGGAGATTAGGCCCGAGCTGTTGACCGATGATGAGGACCTCCGAAGCCGGATTGGCCACAACCCCGGTCTGCGATGGAAGGCACTGAATGTGAAGAAGCACCGCGGCGGAGATGGCTGATGTCGCGCGAACATCCGCCCCTCCCCCGGCCGGCGCTCTTCGTCGGTTGATTCGAATCCTTCGGGTGATGCCTCCGTGAAGCAGCGATGACTCGTGCTGCCCGCGGTGCATGTCGGCCTGAACGGTTACGTCTAAGGAACGCAGACGGCGTAGAGCGACTCGATTTGCATCGAGTTTGCGGTTCCACAGTCCAAGCCTGTGTCGAGGCACGCGGGGCAGCTGTGGCACGTGTCGACTCTTCCGGTGCATGCCGCGCCCTCGTTGTCATTGCAATAGATGCCTTGCCTCCAGCCGCTCGAGCTCCTCGTGACACCTGCGCTTGGATGAAATGCCAAACAGGCCGCCTCCGGTGTCGCGAACACAGGGGTATCTCGGCAGGTCATCCCCTGCGCCGCACATACGGTGTTGCCGGACGCGCCGCCCGTCATCGGAATCTCCACGACGCACACATCTTCCACGCATTTCCCGGCGTTTCCGCTGCCGCAGCTGCCGGAAACGGGGACGACCTCGCACATTCCATTGGATGGATTGCATACCTCGGAGGTGCAGGGATTGCCGGTGTTTCCGGTGCACGTGACCCCTCGGCACATGTCCGTACAGTCGCCGCCGATGAAGACATTTAGGTTGTAGGTGACCGCGCCATCGGACGCGGCGTGGCAGGGATCGATGAGGCCGATGTAGGGGCCGTCACTCGCCGTGAGGTCGAATGAGAAGCTGCCGTCTGCTGCCTGAGGGATGGGGCCGCCGCCGCCGGCGTGGCTCCAGTCCTTCCACCTTCCGTCGCTACTCGTGCCTTCGCCAAAGAAACCCGTGACGGTCGTGTCGCAGCCTTCGACTGTCCAAAACGAATCGAGAGCGAACTGGGAGGACCGAGCGTTACCCAGAGTTTCTTTGGTTCGCACTCCTCCTGAAACGACGATATTGCCGGGCTCCAAGAAGAGGGGCACGGCCGCAGGACCTGCGAACCACATATTGTTGCAAGCGGCCGCTTCAGAGGTCGAGAGCGCGGCGAAGACGCTGAAGTGCTCCGTCGCCGCAAAGACGCTGGTGCCGATGATGTAGCTGCCCTCCAATGGTTCCCAGGCGCTGCTCGATTCATCAAACCGCATGACGACGATTACCGTGCCCTCGGGCGTGTCTAGGTCGATGGGGAGCCCGATCGTGACGGGGACCTCAAACTCGCTGCCTGATGGCCCGATATCGAACACCCCCGAGACCATTCGGTCTTGATCCGGAAAGTCTGTGGCGTCGACTTCGGTGACGGTCGCCTCTTGCCCTTCGGGCATGAATACTTGGACGCCGGTCTCGCCCGGTGGGGTTTCGGTCTCGTCGCTTCCGCAGGCAGCCGCCCCGAGGGTGCAAGCAAGTGCAGTAATCAACAGGCGGCGAGATTGTCTTGTTGTCCACATAAAAAATTGCCCAGGTTTGAACTAAGATGTCGTTTGACGCTCACCGCACACGGTGCTCGTTCGGCGGGGTCGATTTGCGGTGGGTGGCTCGAAATTGGCCGATGCATTGGCCAGGATAGGGTCGTGCTCGACGAATGTCGATTCTGCACAGCTGCCCTCTTTTAGCGAAGACCGATGGCCCCCCCCCCTCTCCCTCGCCGCCATCGACGGCATGGCCGGCGTGAGACTGCACGGAATCGGCTGCATGTGACCGGCGGAAACCGCTAGATTGGCGTCATGGCGAAGAGGGACACGCGGAGGTGGCGAGGCCTCAAGGCGCTCGTTCACGACGGGGTCGACGCGACCACCGAGTTGGTCGACGTCGGTCACGAATCGACGATGCGTACCGTGACGGCGGTGACCGACCAGGTGGAGCCCCTGCGCGAGCCGGTTCGCTTGCTCGACGAGGTGCGGCGCTTCTCCACGCGGGGGGTGCTGACCACGGTCCGAGTGGTCAATCGCGTCGTCGAGCGGGTGACCGACGCCGCCCTCGATGCGGCTCCTGCAGGGACGGATGATCCGTCCGACGAGGGTGCAGTCCGCGCCGTGCCGATGCGGTCCGACGCGACCGCCACCGCCACCGGCGCGTGGCTCGGGGACGCGGCCGTCGGTCTGGTCAACGCGGTCGTCGGCGACCACCTGAGCGCCCAGGGCAACGGCCTCGACATGGGCATGGCGTTTCGCGTCAATGACCGCTACGTCCCCCTCGACACCGATTCCCTCGCCGGGGCCTTCTCGGAGGCTGCGCCCGATGCGAGCCCCCGGGTCGCTCTCTTCGTGCACGGATTGGCCACCACCGAGTGGTCCTGGTGCTTGGAGTCTGAGGCCTATCACGGGGAGCCTGGCATCACCTTTGGCTCGCTCCTCGAGCGGGACCTCGGATTCACCCCCGTCTACCTCCGCTACAACACCGGGCGCCACGTTTCAGAAAACGGGCGTCTGCTCGCGGCCGAGCTGACGCGTTTCGTCGCGGCCTATCCCGTGCCCATCGAAGACCTCACCCTGGTGGGCCACAGCATGGGCGGCCTGGTCGTTCGCAGCGCCTGCCACTACGGGGCAGAAAACGGCGATGACTGGACGTCCCGGGTGCGCCGGGTCGTCTGCCTCGGAGCGCCCCACCGAGGTGCGCCTCTGGCCAAGCTGGGGAACGTGGTGACCGGGGTCCTCGACGCCATCGATCTACCGGGCACGCAGATCGGCGCGCGGCTGCTCGCTGGCCGGAGCGCGGGCATCAAGGACCTCTCTCATGGCGCGGTCATCGACGAGCATTGGCTCGAGACCAATCCGGACGCGATGGACGACACGACGCTGCTCCCGGACGCCCGGCACTACTTCATGTCCGCCACCATCACCAACGACCCGGACCACGCCGTCGGACGCCTCGTCGGGGATGTGTTGGTACGGGAGCCGAGCGCCGCGGGGCCCGCCGTGCGCGAAGCCCACTTCGCCATCGAGACGAGCCGGTACGGCGGCGTCATGCATCACCAACTCCAGAATCACCCCGCCCTCTACGAGCAGATCCGGCGAGCCTGCGCCGAACCGTGACGCCAAATCCGGGGCTTGCCCTCCGCGCGACGGGCCCCTAGGAAGAGGCGTGCTAGCTTCCCGCCGGCGCGAATCCATGCCTTCTGCTCTTTCATCGTCTGCGGCCTCCTCGCCGCCCATCGTTTCGGTGGTCGCCCGGTCCAATACCGGCAAGACCACGCTCCTCGAAGCACTCATCCCCGCCCTCAAAGAGCGCGGGCTGCGCGTGGCCCTGGTGAAGCATCACCACCACGAGAGCTCCTTCGATACGCCCGGCAAAGATACTCACCGCCTCGCCGAAGCGGGGGCCGACCTCGTGGTGGGGGTCAGCCCCGTCCAGGTCGCGACCTTCAGCCGCGAGGCTGGCTCCGCCGATCTCGACGCGGTCATCGCGCGACACTGCGCCGGCTACGACCTCGTGCTCACGGAGGGGTACAAGCGCGGCGACTATCCCAAAATCGAAGTGAACCGCGCGGCGCGAAGCACCAAGTTGCTCTGCGACTACGACGAGATGCTGGCCCTGGTCACCGACTCTTCGTGGGAGACGAATGTACCTCTCTTCGGTCTCGACGATGCGGATGGCCTCGCTGACTTCCTCGTTGGCTGGTTGAAGGACCTTTGAGCCCGTGGTGACGAAGGCCATCGCCCGGGCGGCCCCGGTTTTCTCCGTGGTCTTATTGTCCCTCTCGTCTCTGCTCGGTGCCTGCGGGTCGTGTGACGACGGGGCCACCGTCGATACTTCGGCCCCTGTGGTTCCTGCCGAGGACGCGGTCACCCCCCTCGCCGAGCCATGGATGCGCGTGATCCCGTTTCAGGAGACCCCCGAGGGCCTCGAGACCATCCGCGCTGCGGAATGCGGCGAGTGCCACACCGAGATCTATGCCGAGTGGCAGACCGCGACCCACGCCGTCGCGCTCCAGGACCTTCAGTTTCAAGCCGAGTGGAACAAAGACGACAAGCTCTGGTTCTGCGCGAACTGCCACACCCCTCTCGCGAATCAGTTCGAGGAGGTCGTCGTCGGGTTGGTCGACGGCGATTATCGGCGACCCGTCACCGAGCACAACGACCGCTTCGACCCGGTGCTCGAGCAGGAGTCGATCACCTGTGCGACCTGCCATGTGCGCGACGGTGCGATCCTCGGGCCGGGCTTCGGAGGCGAGTCGCCCCACCCGGTGCGCGTCGACCCCACGGTCCTCTCCCAGCAGGTCTGCGTCGGCTGTCACAACGTACATGCGCGGCTCTCGCCGACCTTGGTCTGCAACTTCAGCACCGGCGACGAGTGGGCCATGGGCCCAGCTCCGCGAGAGGGCCTCGGCTGCATCGACTGCCACATGCCCACCGTCGAACGCCCCATCGCCGAGGGCGGCCCGGTGCGCACCAGCCACGTGCACCGTTGGCCCGGGAGCGGCATCGCCAAGTTCCCCGAGGACGTCGAAACGGTGCGCGGATTCTACGTGCCGGGCTATCAAATCGAGGTCACGGCGCACCGCACCGAGACCGATGAAGGCGAGGCCGCCGTCGCCATCGAGCTCACGGTCACCAATCACCGGGCGGGTCACGTATTGCCGACCGGCGACGTGGAGCGCTTCATCACCATGAGCCTGTCGCTCCAGAGCGAAGACGGCGTGTCCCTCTGGGACCACGAAGAGCGCTTCGGGGAGCGGTGGGAGTGGCACCCCGAGGCGCGGCAGCTCTCGGACAACAGCCTCGAGCCCCGCGTGCCCCGGGAGCTGCTCTTCGAGGCGACGCTGCCGGCGGACCAGGGCGGCGCCGACGGACCACTCTTC
The DNA here is from genome assembly GCA_003647065.1 of Deltaproteobacteria bacterium. Lineage (GTDB taxonomy): Bacteria > Myxococcota_A > Polyangia > Polyangiales > B10-G4 > B10-G4. The sequence continues at coordinate 7,838 of QMMC01000208.1, forward strand.
GTCGAGGTCATCGGCCAAAACCACCGCATGACCGAAGAGAACGCCGAGAGCGACGGCATTCTCGGCCAGTACCCCCTGGCGGTAGAGACGATGCGCACCCGCGTCGAGGTGACGGCCGAAGAAGCCCCCGTACAGGATTGAGAGCGGGATCTCTGGGGCCGTAGGCGGGTCCGTTCCGTGGGCCCGTTCAGCGTTCTCGTTTCGTTGCGTGAACATTCGTCGCCGTGCTCGGCGAGTAACCTCGTGACGCCCCGATTGATCTCTTGGTCACGGCGTGTATTTCATATGTGGCGACATGGGAGGCGACGCACGGGGCAGCTCTGCCGATGAGCTCGTTGATGAAGGGCTCGAAGCCTACGGCGCCGGCAAAGAGGAGCGGGCGATCGCTGCGTGGCGGCGCGCTTTGGAGTTGGACCCGGAGAACGCCCAGGCGCGGGAGTATCTCGAGGTTGCCGGCGTCGACGTGCCCTCGCTGGCCGAGGTCGTGCCCCTGCATCCGCCAAGTGAAGGGGGCGTGCCCCCGACGCCCGACTACCGCCAAGAGATTGTCTCCGCCGTCCAGGCGAACGACCTCGAGCGCGGGCTCGACCTCATCTATCGGGCTCGCGCCATACACCCCGAGGATTCCTCGCTCTCGCTCTCACTCCGCCATATCAAGAAGAAGCTGACCGCTCGCTATGAGCGACGAATCGGTGACATGGACGCGGTGGCTGCGCGCACCTCCGAGCAGCCGGCTACGGAACTCACGGACAATGAGCTCGCGGTGCTCGCATTGGTCGACGGGATAGTCTCTTTCGCTGACGTGATCGACTCCTCCAAGCGGGGCCGTTTTCAGACCCTGCGCGCGCTCACGGTGCTCTTGGACGCGGGGATCCTGGGGGTCGCCGATCACGCCCGGACGCGCTCCCATCCCGCTCCATCCCCAGTGCGGACGCTGCACGCACCGTCGTCCCCCGCTGAGGTCGACGTCGAGGAAGAGGCGTCGGGGCTTCCGTGGGACGCGTCGCGAGCAGAGAGGGCCGCCGATATGGGCGTCGAGCAGAAGCCGTCGTCCGGCGACAGCTACCGAGATGCCCTGAGAGCGCGCAGTGCCTTCTACGTGGGCCGCGGGTCCGTTCAGCCCCCGCCGCCGTCTGGCGAGAGCTATGAAGAAGCGCTGAGAATGGGAACCCTCGCCCTCGAGGTCGCGAACTACGTCGAGGCGGAGCGCTGCTTCTTGATATGCCTGGAGCGCCGCCCCGGAGATTGGCTCGCGAAGGAGAATCTGGAACGCGCGAGGGTGAAGAAGCCGAGCGAATGATCGCGCCCGAAGGGCGCGGCGTGCCCAGACGAAGAAGCCCCCGCCTCACCGTGAGAGCGGGGGCCTTCGGAGAAGCCGGCGACGAGTATTAGCGGCGGCGGCGGCGGACTGCGACGAGACCGAGCACGCCGAGGGCGGCGAGCCAGCCGTAGCTGTCGTTGCGAGGGCTGCTGACGCGGCAACCGCAGCCGCCTTCTTCGGGGACGACGCCGCCGAGGCCTCCGTCGCCGGTCTCGGGGGGCGGGGCGCCACCGTCGGCGGGCTCCGAGAGGTCTTCGCAGATGCCGTCGACGCAGGTCAGAGAGCCAGCGCAGGTCGCGCCGTCGTCGACGAGGCCGTTGCAGTCCTGGTCCGCGCCGTCGCAGACCTCCTCGGCCGGGCCGGTGAAGCCGCCGCAGTCGGACCACCGTCCGCTTTCGCAGGTCTGGGTGCCGAGGGCGCACTCGCCGACCTCGAGGCCGCAATCCCGGCTCATGCCGTCGGTGCAGGCGCAGGCGGGGTCGATGGTTCCGTCGCAGTCGTTGTCGATGCCGTCGCACTCGTCGGCGGCACCGGGGTAGGTCCCCGCAGCCGAGTCGTCGCAGTCCCCGGCGCACGAGGTCACGCCGTCCATATCGACGTCGAAGCCCTCGTCGATATCGCCGTCGCAGTCATTGTCGAGGCCGTCGCAGGTCTCTTCGGTGATCGACCGGGCGATCGCCGCGAGGGCCGCGCGCAGGCTGGCGAGGTCGTTGGCCTGCTGGTAGCAGTGGCCGGTCGCCGCGGGGTCCGAGAGGGTCACATCGCAGCCGGGGATTTCGGTCCCGGCCCGTACGGCGCTGCGGTTCAGGGTCAGAGCGTCCACGGCGCCGCCGAAGCCCACGACGTAGACGGTGGTGCCGGCATCGGCGAGGCGGCCGACCGCCTCGACCGGGGTGAAGCGGGTCGTCGCCTCGTAGGGGTCACACCACTGCCAACCGTCGGTGATGAGGATGAGCGAGTTGCTGCGCGTGGCGTCCGAGAGCGCCGGGTCGGCGCCGGCCGCGTCGAGGCTCTGGGCCATCGGGGTGTAGTTGCCGCCGGACGGGGGCGGCGTCCCGAGGCCATCGGTGATCGCGGTCGCCGTGTTGTCGGCGATGGGCACGGTCACGGAGCCGGGGCCGCACTCGTTGGGGAAGGGGAAGACCATCAGGCCCATGTCGACGGTGTCGGCGAAGGCGCCGGCGAGCTCGCCGATGGCCATGGTCGTCGCGTCCCACTTGGTCATCCCGCCGGGGATGATGCCCAGCATCGACGAGGACTTGTCGACCGCGAGCAAGACCTGGGGCGCCTCGCAGCGCGTTTCCTGGGCTGCGGCGAGCTGGGGCACGGCGAGGGCAAAGAGGGCAAGAAGAGCCGCGGCGACGAGGGACGCGGGTACGAATAGGGAAAATGAGCGAAGCATGTTGGGCGACATACTACACGGAGCGGCCCGTCGGGGCACCGCGAACGATGTGTTCTCTAGTGCGGGATCCAAAGCCACGGAAGGTTTCTCGCTCGTTCCGCGGCTCCCCCGCGGCGTCAGGAAACCTCGGAAATGCGGTGCATTTCCATCGCCTTCCTTCCTTGCGGGGAAACCGCGGTCCGTCGCGATACTCCCTTCCGTGACTCTGCACCCCACACCAGGCGTTTGCACCTACATTGGCGCCATGTCTGGGCCGCGCCTCAGCGGGCCGGGCGACGGCGGTTCTGAAACCACTCGCGGTACCGGGCCATGCGATCGCGGTGCTCCCGGGGGGCGTGGCGGCGGCAGCTGGCGTTTTCTTCGCTGTCTGGGGGGGCGCCCCAACGCAGCTCTATGCAGTCGTTGGGGTTGTAGCTCATCTCGAACGCTTCCTTGCGTGCGACTACGTCCCCGAGGGTCAGGGACTGAGCTTCGCCGTTGCTCTTCGTATACTCGAAGCTGCGCTCGTTCAGGACCTCGGTGAGGCGCGCGCGCAGGGCGGTGACCGCGGCCCCGGCCTCGTCCGCGGTGAGGCCGAATTGCTCGGGCACCCGGGCGACGGCGTCGGGGAAGCCGATGACCGCGTCGATGCTGATGAGCAGCCGCATGTCTCGGGCGGGGGATGAAAAGTCTTCCCAGGGGCCCGTCGTCTCGAAGATCGAATATCCCGTGGGCATGTCGATCGTCGCCCAGCCGTGGGCGTCTTGGTACGCGATGCCGTTGTTCATCGAGACCAGGCGCCGGGCGACGCCTTCGTCGAGGGCGTCGATTAGGGTGATCATGCGCACCTCGGGGTCGAGGGGGCGCGGGTTGATGAGGGCCTCCATGCGGTCGTAGAAATCGTCGACCGTGCCCTCGTATTGATCCGTCGAGAAGCGCACGTGGGCTCGGCTCCGACTGAGGGTCCGGTTGTCGAGGGAGCTCATCGTCTCGGTCGCCCGGTCATAGACCACCGGCCGGAAAGCCTTGAACCCGGCCCCGACATCGTCGGTCTCCGGGCTGAAGAGGAACGAGCCGCGCCAGAAGCGTCGGCGGCCGATCGTGCCGTCGGGCTGGGCGTCGGCACCGACCATGATGCCGTAGCGGTCGGTGCCCTGGGGGATCCACCCGGCGACGACCAGGAGGTGGCCGTAGGGGTCGGCGTAGACCGTGCCCGGGCGAATCGCGCTCCGCTCGATGGGAACGGGGTACACGTCGGTGGCGTCGTCCTGGGGCACGGTCCGGGCGCTCGCCGAGTGGACGCCGTTGGCGACCGA
>QMMC01000209.1 GCA_003647065.1 Deltaproteobacteria bacterium
ACCGCCTCAACCCACCTCGTCGTCGGCGGCCCGGTCACCCTCGACGCCTCCGCCGCCGGCCGCGCGCCAGCGACGACCGGCCGCGGCCCCGGCGTCCGCGGCACCGCCGGGGGCACCGCCCACCTCGGCGCCTTCCTCGAAGGAGGCCTCGACGTCGACGGCACGCTCCTCGGCTTCGCCGATGTCGGGCCCCTCGAGCTCGGCGGCGGCGCCGAGGTGGACGGGCGTTTCATGGGCGACGAGGCCCTCGAAGCCTTCCTCACGGTCGAACACGACGTCCTCCCCCGGGATGGCGGCGAGACCCGGGTCACCGTCCGGGTCCGGGGCGCCGCCCCGACCGAGGCCCGCGCCCCGGTCGACATCCACCTCATCCTCGACCGCTCGTCCTCGATGCAGGGCAGCTGGAGCGACGCTGTCGACGCCGCGAAGATCCTCGTCGCCGGCCTAGCCCCGACCGACCGGATTCACATCGTCGCCTACGGCACCCGGGGCGAAGAGGTGCTGCCCCCCCGCGCGGTCGGCGACGGGGCCCTGGTGCGGCTCGCCCTCGACCGGATCCGCGTCGGCGGCGGGACCAACATCGAAGCCGGCCTCGAGATCGCCTACCGCGAGGTGCGCCGCGCACCGTCGAGGTTCCGGGGTCGCTCCCTGGTGATTTTGGTTTCCGACGGCGTGCCCAACGAGGGCGAACTCGGCGCCGAGGGGCTCGCCTCCATGGCCGGGACCGTGCGAGCGGGCCGCGGGTGCAAGACCACGGTCATCGGCCTCGGTGACCAGTTCGACGCCGACATCCTCGGCGCCATCGCCGCAGAGGGGCGCGGCGGGTACTACCTCGCCCGGAACGCTGCCGAGCTCGCGCCGGCGCTGACCGCCGAGCTCGAGGCCCACGCGAGCGTCGCCGCCCGCGACGTCGAGCTCTCCCTCGACCTCGGGGCCGGGGCCGAGGTGGTCCATGTCTTCGACGGACACGCGGGCACCACGACGTCGGACGGTCGGGTCGTGCTCTCGGTGCCGAAGCTCGCCGCCGGCGAAGAGCGGCGCATCGTCGTCCGCGTGCAGGTCGCCGCCGGGGCCGCACCGCGGATACTCACGTCAGCCCGGGTGAGCTACCGCGCCGGCGGCGACCGGCGGTCCGCGTCCGGGGAGTCCTGGATGGCCTTCGGCGCGTCGGCACAGATCGCCGCCGGCGCCGGCGGATGGCACGCCGTCGAGGCGGACCTCGGCGAGGCCCTCGCGTACGCCGGTCGCCAGGTGCGCTACGGCAACGGCGAAGAGGCGGCGGCACGCCTTCGGGCCCATGTCCGGCTGGCGAGCCGTCACCCGGGACACCAAAGCGCCGCCCCCCTCGGCCATCGCACCACCGCCGTCGGCCGCCTGGCCACCGTCCTCACGGCCCTGACCGGCTCCGCCTCGTACCAAGAACGCCGCCAGGTCGGCTTGTCTCTCGGAGCGCTCAGCGTCCGCTTCGCACGCTGAGCCTTGCGAGGCCCCGCCGGGGCCTGTACCAAGACCGCGTGAAGCAGCACGTCGACGCGCAATACCAAGCCCTGCTCCGGCTCCTCCTCGAGGAGGGCCGCGAGCGGGAAGATCGCACCGGCACCGGGACCCTCGGGCTCTTCGGTCACCAGATGCGCTTCGACCTGCGCCGCGGCTTCCCGCTGCTGACCACCAAGAAGCTGCACCTCCGGTCGATCCTCCACGAGCTCATCTGGTTCCTCAGCGGAGAGACCCGAGTCGAGCCGCTCCAAGAGGCCGGGGTGCGCATCTGGAACGAATGGGCGACCGCGGAACAAACCGCCCGCTTCGGACGTGAGGCCGGGGACCTCGGCCCGGTCTACGGCCATCAGTGGCGCAACTTCGGAGCGACCCTCGGCCCGGACGGCATCTACGCGCGCGACGGCGTCGACCAGATCGCCCGGGCCATCACCACCATCCGCGAAAACCCGAACAGCCGGCGGATCCTGGTGACCGGGTGGAACCCCAAGGAAGCGGACCAGGTCGCCCTTCCGCCGTGCCACACCCTCTTCCAGTTCTACGTCCAGGACGGCGAGCTCTCGTGCCAGCTCTACCAGCGCAGCGCCGACGTCTTCCTCGGCGTGCCCTTCAACATCGCGAGCTACGCGCTCTTGACGATGATGGTCGCCCAGGTGACGGGCCTCGCGCCGGGGGACTTCGTGCACTCCTTTGGTGACGTGCACCTGTACAAGAACCACGTCGACCAGGCCAAAGAGCAGATCGGGCGCGAGGCGCGGGCTTTGCCGCGCATGGTCATGAACCCCGAAGTGAAAGACCTCGAAGCGTTTCGCTACGAAGACTTCGCCCTCGAAGGCTACGACCCCCATCCGCACATCAAGGCCGCGGTCTCGGTATGAGCGGGGCCCCCGCCGAGCTCCAGCTCATCGTCGCGATGAGCGAGAACCGTTGCATCGGTAAGGACAACGACCTGCCCTGGCGCATTTCGGAAGACCTCAAGCGCTTCAAACGCCTCACCAAGGGCCACGCGATCATCATGGGGCGCAAGACCCACGAGTCGATCGGGCGCCCGCTCCCTCATCGACGAAACATCGTCATCACCCGGCGCGAGGGCGCGCACTTCGAGGGCTGTGAGGTCGCCGGCACCCTGGCCGAGGCCATCACGTTGGCGCGCGAGACCGACTCCGCGCCCTTCATCATCGGCGGCGCATCGGTCTACGAAGCCGCCCTGCCAATGGCCAGCCGGATCCACCTCACGGAGGTGAAGCGCACTGTGGACGGTGACACCTTCATGCCCCCCTTCCCCGCCGGCGAGTGGGAGGTCGTCGCCGAGGAAGAAGCCGAGGACCCCGAAGTCCATTTCGTGACCCTCGAGCGCAAGAGCCCCTGAGCGCCTGAGGCCGCGCGGCCCAGCGGGGCCTGGCCATTTCGTGTGGTCCCCCGGAACCCTCGTGCCATCATTCGGCCGACATGCCGGATGGAGACGGATCGAGCCCCTGGAGCCCCGCGGACAGCGCCAACACCTATCAGGTGCGGGGCTGGGGGGAGCCGTACTTCACGATCAACGATGCAGGCCACGTCGAAGTGCTCTCGGACCCTACGGGGACGGCGCGCATCGATCTCTACGACCTCACCAACGAGCTTCAAGCCCGGGGCATGAACCTGCCCCTGCTGATCCGTTTCTCGAACATCCTCGAAGACCGGATCCGGCACCTCAACACGTGCTTCGAGACCGCCATCACCGAGTACGAATACCCCGGCGTCTACCGCGGGGTGTACCCGGTGAAGGTCAATCAGCAGAAGCACCTCATCGACGAAGTGGTGCACTACGGAAAGCCCTGGCACTTCGGCCTCGAAGCGGGCAGCAAGCCCGAGCTGATGATCGCCTTGTCGGCGATGCACGAGTCCGACGGGCTCATCATATGCAACGGCTACAAAGACCGGCAATACGTCGAGACCGCGCTCATCGCCCAGCGCTTCGACAAGACGGTGGTGGTCGTCCTCGAGCGCATCGAAGAGCTCGGCCTCGTACTCCGGGCGTCCGAGCGCCTCGGCCTCAAGCCGCTCCTCGGGGTCCGGGCAAAGCTCGCCAGCAAGGGCATCGGCCGCTGGGCCGACTCGGCCGGCGACAAAGCCAAGTTTGGCCTGACCAGCGCCGAAATCGTCCAGGTCGTCGATGCCCTCGCCGAGCGCGACATGCTCGACTCGCTCCAGCTCCTCCACTTCCACGTGGGCAGCCAGGTCTCGTCCATCCTCGCCCTCAAGACCGCCCTCCGGGAGGCCACGCGATTCTACGTCGAGCTCGCCAAGATGGGCGCCAACATGCGCTACTTCGACGTCGGCGGCGGCCTCGCGGTCGACTACGACGGCAGCCGGACCGACTTTCACGCATCGAAGAACTACTCCACCCAGGAGTACGCCTACGACGTCGTGGCCGCGATCCAGGAGGCCTGCGAAAAGGGCGAGATCGACAGCCCCACCATCATCAGCGAGAGCGGCCGGGCCATCGTCGCCCACCAATCGGTCCTGGTCTTCGACGTCGTCGGCACCAACGTGACCAAGCACGGGGAGCCCGTCGCTCCCGAGCCCGACGACCACGCCGTGCTCCACGAGCTCTTCGACACCTGGAAGGCGGTCTTGCCCAAGAACGTCCAGGAATCCTGGCACCACGCCCAGCAGGCCAAAGAAGAAGCGGCGAGCCTCTTCCGCTTCGGCTACCTGTCGCTGCGGGACCGCGCCCACGCCGAGCGCCTTTACTGGCACTGCGGCGTGAAGATCCTCGCCCAGTCCCGGCGCCTGAAGCACATCCCCGAAGAGATCGAAGAGCTCGAGGCCTCCTTCGCCGCGATCTACTACTGCAACTTCTCGATCTTCCAGTCGGCGCCGGACACCTGGGCCATCGACCAGCTCTTCCCGGTCATGCCCATCCACCGCCTCGAAGAAGAGCCCCGGGTCCGGGCCCGCCTCGCCGACCTCACCTGCGACAGCGACGGCATCATCGACCACTTCATCGACCTCGAGGAGCCAAAGGAAGCCCTCGAGGTGCACGAGATTCGCCCCGGTGAGCGCTACATCATGGCGATGTTCCTCGTCGGCGCTTACCAGGAGATCCTCGGCGACCTCCACAACCTCTTCGGCGACACCCACGCCGTGCACGTACGTCTCAACGAGACGGGCTACGAGGTGCCCCACGTCATCAAGGGTGACGACGTGAACGAGGTCCTGCGCTACGTCGAGTACGACCCCGAAGCCATGATGGAGCGGGTCCGCCGCCAAGCAGAGAACGCGTTCCAGAAGGGGCGAATCACCCTGCCCCAGATGAAGCTGCTCATGGCCCACTACGAACAAGGCCTCCGCAGCTACACCTACCTCGAAGGCGAGGGCTGAGTTTCGACGGAGACGGGGGGCCGTAGTGACACAATTCACTCATTGCGGAGCCTCGTACATTCGTGGATGGTCAATGCTTGGAGCGCGAAAAGGGAAAGACGATGACCTCATCGACGTTGGATGACGGCGCCGCAGGCGAGGTCCAGACCTCTGTCCCCCGGGGGAGCGACGACCTCGCAACCGAGCTCCTTTCACTCGTGGCATCGGCTCGGGGTTTGGACGTGCGGAAGTTCGAGAAGGGCTCTGCCTCCGATGCCCTGCAAGAGTTGGTGCCTCGAGTCATCGCCGCAGTCGAAGGTGCCATCGGGCTCTGTCAGGAAGTGCTCGCCGCGTACGAGGAGACGTCGGAGGACGCCGACACGGATGAATGGGCCGATGAGGCCGACTGGAACACCAGCGTCTACCTGAGGCGCATGGATGAGGCCTCCGAAAACCACGATGCCTCATGCCAGGTGGCAAACTTCGCGTTCATCGGCAAGACGGCGCTCATTCCCAAACGGGCTGCCCTCGAGCAACTGGGCCCCGGCCGCGAACTTTGGAGCATCATCTCCGAGTGCGACGGCTCTCGACGGCGGATCGTCAAGACGCTCACCATGCTGGAATCGGCCCTCGCTCGGACGGAAGGTCGAGAAACCCGTCTCGCCCTTTCGTCGGAGTTGAACCGCTCCCTCGAAACTCGGCGTCGGTACGCTCGACTGCGGAAGACTTTCCTCGTCGAGGAGTTCAGCCCGAAGCGGGCCGGTATGATCCTGCGTAGGAGCAAGACCGCAATCGCGATTTTGATCGGCCACGACGTCTATCCCGAACTGCGAATCACGGACCGTCGTCAGCTTCGAAGCCTCCAAGCTCGCATTGCCGACTGGCTTCAGGCCCCCAAGGAGCCCGACTCGGTCTTGGTTGCACAGCGCCTCTTCCAGGACCTGGGCATGTTCGCTGGGCTGATTACGCATGTGAACCACCGCGAGGAACTGCACGAACACGACATCGAAGCTGTAGCCCGTCTACTGGAATCACCCGACGCCGAGCAGACTTCCGAGCGCGAACGAGAGACCTTGGACTCACTCCGGGGGGTGAACGACGAGCTCGACGCGCTCCTCGACGCAGCGCCGTTGGAACGCAGCGCCTGGCTGCCCGTAGTTCGGAAGCTCGAAGAAACGATGAGCGCTACGGGAGGGGGGTCGTTTTGAACCGCGTCGGGGCTCGCGACGGAGGCCCCCCCCGCACACGGGCAACTTCAGCGTCGCCATAGACCTCGAGGTAGTCCTCCCGGAGCCCCGGGCAGAGGTCGCGGTACTCGCAACCGTCACAGGCAGGGACGTAGACTTGGCCGGTGATCTTCGATGCGTCGAGCTGAAAGGTTGCATCCGGCGTCACGACGCGCACGTCCTGGGCCCCCGGGTCCCAGACGTTGGCGAGGAACTCTTCGCCGAGCAGGCACCGGGGGACGTGCAGGGAGAGGCACTCGAATCCTTCCGCATCGGCAAAGCGCAGGGCTTCGGTGATCTTCGGAACGGCGTCGGTCATCCGCGGAAGAGACTCGAGGTTTTCCCGGTTGTGGTCCGTCAGGGAGACAAACCAGAGATGAACGCTGCGCACGCCGCGGTCATGAAGCCACCGCACGGCGTCCGGGAGGTCGTTCAAGGTGTCTGCTTTGATGATGAGATCGACCGTGAGGTGCAGTTCGCCCCGACCGGCGTCGGCATGGGCACGGACCGCGCGCACGACCGCATCGAGACCCTGGGCCATGAGGGAGTACGCCCCCTCCCTCCGCACGAGATCGTCGTAGCGGTCCTCCCGATGCGTATGCACCGAGATGTGGAAACGATTGCACCCCGCATCGATCAAGCGTGTGACGTTGGCCTCGGTGAAGAGCAGCCCGTTGGATTGCACCTTGATGTCGGCGTACCCGAGGCGACGGGCTTCGCGCACTAGGGGCAAGAGATCTCCCCTGATCGTCGGCTCTCCGCCGGTGAACGACACCCGGTCGTAGCCGCCCCGTGGACCGCGCCGCAGCGCCTCGACGACCGCCCGGGTCCCGAGGCTTCGCTCCCGCATCTCCGGCGTGATCGTGCAGTAATCGCAGGCGAGATTGCAGTCGTAGCCGACGATGATGTCGAGGAGGGGCAAGGCCCGATCTTAGCCGCGAGGAGGCCCCGGCGGCCCGAAAACCCGCAGCGCGCCACGAAGCGTCGCCTTGACGCATCCGAGACCCGCCAAGTAACCTCAATCGAGGCATATTTCATGGGCAAGGGCGATGATGTGGGGCGGCGTGGGTTTCTGACGGGGGTGAGCGCCGCTGCGGGCGCAGTCGCCGTGGGCAGTCCCCAGAGAGCCCTCGCTCGGGAGGCCGTCGGGACCAGCCCGGCCAACCCACCGGCGAGCCCGCTCCCGCTCACGGCCGGCGCGATGGTGGGGCGCTTTCGAATCGTCCGGTCCCACCCCCTCTATCTCGGTGCAGCACCGGTCGTCCTCGAGGCGGCGAGCGGCGACCGCTTTCAGGTCGACGTCCTTCGCCGAGATCTCGCACCGGGACACCCCGATGGGATCGGCAATACCCGGACCCTCAGCGTCTACCTCGCCAACCGGGGTGACGGCCAAACGGCCACTGCCGAGGAGCAGGGCCTCGGCGCCATGGCCCTCGCCGACGCCCTCGCCGAGAGCGAAGCGAGCCCGGCCGAGGGTCTGCTCACGCTGACCCAGCGCCACGAGCGCTACCCCGGCGGCGCCTATTCGGTGCCCCTCGATTGAGCGACCCGTCGCAGGGCGTCTTGCACGTCTGGGTGCACGGCGCCCGACCGGAGGTGCACGACTACCACTCGGGCAACGAAGGAGACTTCGAGCGCCTCGCAGCACAACTCGGAGAAGCTCGGCGCTCCGGCATCGAGTGCATCGCGACGACGATCCTGACGCGGTCCAACCTCGCGGTCATCGGCGAGGTGCCGGCTTTCCTCGCGGCGCGGGGCATACGCGCTTGGCGCGTCGCTGTGCCCAGGACCGACGACCGTGCATCGGCAGAGGTCTTCGTCCGGCTCGCCCTCGCCCTGCCCTACGCGCTCCATGCCCTCACCCGGGCGTCCCGGTCCGGTATCGAGACCTATGTCACCGGCGCCCCGCTGTGCTTGCTCGGCCCCTTCGCCGCCCACGCGCTAGCCACGACTGTGGGCGCCTACGGCGACGCCTGTGAGGCCTGCCCCGCTCAGAGCGCATGCCCCGGCGTCGATGCGAGTTACCTGGCGCGCTTCGATGGAGACGAGCTCCGGCCGCGCAATCCCCCGCCCCCCCCAAGCCCACCCCGGACCGAACGGTGGGTGAGCTCCTTCACCGACCCGACCTACGAGCCCCCCGCGGCCAAGAACCGCGCGCGGTAGATGTCGCTGCTACCCATGCCACCGGGGCGGTTGCTCGAGAAGTAGAGATAACCATCGCGGCCGAGGCAGGGTTCCCAGTCGAGGTCCGGCGTATTGACGACCGGCACGGGCTCGGGAGCGGCAAAGTCATCGGTCGATGCGAGGCGGCGCGCAAAGTAGAGGTCGTATCCGCCCGCCCCGCCGCCGCGATTCGACGTGAAGACGACGAACAACTCGTCGGAGCTGAGGCTTGCGTTGGCGTCTACCGCGGTGGTGTTGAGACCGCCGACGCTCGTCGGGGCGCCAAACATGTCGGTCCGGGTGGCACGCGATGCCATGTAGATATCGTGATTGCCCATGCCGCTGGGGCGGTTCGAGTTGAAATAGACGCGCAATCCATCAGGCGACATCCAGGGGTCGAACTCGGCGTCTACGGAGTTCACCGCGGTCTGATTGACCGCACCAGGCCACTCCCAGGGGTCCCCGACGCTCGCGCGCGTCACCGTCCAGATATCGCTCCCGCCGAGGCCGCCGGTTTGAGGGCTGGAGAGCACTCCATTCCGGCCGTCGACCGCGAAGAGCAAGGTGTCGTTGAAACCACTCGAAATCCCGTTCAAGAGCACCGGAGCCCCGAAGGGGTCGGCGGCCGACGGTCTCGTCGAGAAATGGAAATTGCTCGAGCCCACCGCCTTCGCGGCGCTCGACCGGTCCGACGAGAAGTACAAACCGTCGCCCGTGGGGTCGATGGTGCAATCTCGCTCCGTCGCCGTCGAGTTGACGGCATCGACGGCCTCCGGCGTGTCCATCGTGAACGCGCCCTCCCACGGGGCGGGCCCGGTCGTGGAGCCATCGGATGGCACCGCACTGTCGAACGGCACCGCGCTGTCGGCCGGCAGTGCGCCATCACTCGCCACCGCGCTATCGACCGTCACCCCGCTGTCGACGGAGACCGAGCTATCCGCTGGCATCGCGCTGTCTGCCGGCGCGCCGCTGTCCGCCGGCGCCGACCCATCTGCGGGCCCGAAGCCGATCCGACCGCAGCCGGCGGAAAGTAGGGCGACCAAGATTCCTGCGGCGACTACCGAACGCACGGGCTCAATACTAGCATCCGCTCAGCTCGACCGTCCACCGACGGGCTGCATCTCATCCCATCCGAAGCGGCGCAGGTAGTTGGCCCAGACGCCTTCGCACGTGGCGTCGTGTTTGCACGACGCGCACTCGTCTCGCTTCTGCCGCGCTTCGTCGTCGAGGTCCGAGCGGCGGATCTGCACGAGGTCCCCGTCGGGCCCCTGGCCCTGGTTCGCGGCGTCGAGCTCCGCCGCGAGGACGAGGTCGTGGCCTCCCTGGGGAGGCTCGTAGTGTTTGTACGCTTCGACGTAGCCGCGGTTGAAGTCGGCCAGGGCTTCCGTCGTGCAAAGCGGGATGTCGACGAAGAACGCCATCACCCGGTCCTCGGCTCGGGCCGCGACGTCGAGGAAGCACGCCGCCTCAGCGGCGATGTCCGTGTAGCGGGGGAAGATCTTCTCGAAGTGCGTATTGGCCCGGCCGTTGGCCTGCATCACGTTGAAGACCACCTGGTCCACGCCGTGGCTACGCAGAAACGCGTAGATGTCCCCGAGGAACGGCAAGTTGCGCTTGGTGATGACGGTCGACGTGTGCAGTTCCACGCCGAAGCGCCGAAGCTTTGCGATTTGGTCGAGGCCCGCGACGGTCTGCTCGAAGCTCTCGGGGGTGCGCGTCAGGCCCTCGTGGAGCCGGGCCTCGTGGCCATGAATCGATACGTAGAAGCGATTCATGCCGGCCTTGACCAGCATCCGCGCGTAGCGCTCGTAGCCGAGGCTGCGCCCGTTCGTCATCACGCTGACGCGCGGGATGCCCGCCTCCCGGGCCCAACTCACCCAAAGGGGCAGCCGCTTGTTGAGGGTCGGCTCACCGGAGGTGAAGCAGATTTCCTCCGAGCCGCGGTTCTCTTCGAGGATCCACCGCACCACCTCGTCGGTGGTCCGGGAGTTGACGTGGTACCGCCCCTCTCGGTCTTCCTCCATGCAGAAGACGCAGTTGTTGTTGCACGTCGCCCCGGTCAGGACGTGCACGCGCTCCTGCTTGGCCTCGATGCGGTCGGTGACTCGGGGCTCCCCCACGAAGACAGTCTAGCAGGTGCCCAGAGCAGGAACCGGACCCAATCTACGGGGCGCAGCGGGCGCCGGAGCCATCGTCGACGCAGCCCGAGGAGCCCCACTGGGAGCAGTCGATAGCCTCCCGACGGCCGCCCCGCACGCACGCGAGCAACGAGGTGCCGTCGCACGTCGACACGCAGGGCTCGGGGCTCATGCAGAAGGCGCCATCGGTTTCGCTGCACCGACCGGGCCCGCAGACCGTACGCCTCACGTATCCGCTGGCGCAGTGAACGGCGACGTCACCGTCGCAGAAGTCCGAGCCGCGCTCGCAGGTCTCCCGGCTGGGCAGGCAACTCCCCCAGCCCGTCTCCGCATCGACGTGACAGAGGCCGGGCCCGCAGTCCTGGGCTACCTCATGGCCCTCCGCCTCCACACACGTGAAGAGCCGGTCGCCGTCGCACCGGGACTCCGTGCACGAGGTCTCGGCACCGCAGACGAGGTTGCCGTTGTCGAGGCAGGATAGCCCTTCGGCCGAACAGTCCCGGGCGACCGCCACCCCCGCGAAGCAGCTCTCGAGGACGTCTCCTTCACAGGTCGGACGGGTGTCCGCGCAGATCGCCGCCGAGTCCACGTGGGCGCAGCGGAGCGCGGCGTCACAATCCGTAGCCGCCACGACGCAGGCACCGAGCGTGCCCAGGCCCGAGGACAAACCGTCGGCACCGAGGCCCATGGTGCACGCGTCGTAGCCCGCGATGTTTCCCCGAAAGGTCTCCACCTCGAAGTCCGCGCAACCGCTGAGACGGGCGCACGCCAGCTCGAGGTCGGACACGAGCTCCACCGGGGAGGTCGAAGACGAGGAACAAGCCGCCAGCAATGCAAGCAGAGCCAGCGCGCTTTGGAGACTAAGGCGACCCGTCATCATCCCCTCGTCAGCTCGCGGCGACGTCGAGGCGATAGATGCGGCGCTCGGTCATGTGCGTGAAGTAGATGACCCCGTTGAAGACCGTGAGGCCGCCGATGCCGGCGCCGACGCCCGTGTCGATGGTGCGGATAATGGTGCCATCGAGGCCCACGAGGGAGACGTGGCCGCTGGCGTTGTTGGCGACGACGAGGGTCTCCGCGTCGAGGACCGCGAGGCCCGAAGGCACCGCGCTCCCGCCCCACTCGGCGGCGAGAGCCGCCTGGTCGATGACGGTCTCGAGGGGCGCGTTGGCGATGCGGTCGCTCTCGAGGCCTTCGTAGGAGAAGAAGGTGCCGGCGGGGGTACCCTCGGCGTCGAGGGCCATCGAGATGACGCGGCCGTTGCCGCTGTCGGCAACGTAGAGGACGCCGGCTTCGACGATGACGTTGCTGGGTACATCGGCGACGCGTACGGGCCCGTTGCCATCCCACTGATAGCGCTTGATGGTCGCGTCGTCGTGGTACCAGTGGCCCGCGAGGTGGGGCTCGGCGAAGTCGTAGCGGTCGAAGGCGTTGGCCGTGCTGTTGATGGCCCAGAAGACGTTGTCACACTCCCAAACGATGCCAGT
>QMMC01000210.1 GCA_003647065.1 Deltaproteobacteria bacterium
AGACCGAGCCCGAGGGCGCCGAGGGTGCCGACGTCGGCGAGCTCGGTGACCGCGATCGCGGGAATGGGACCGCTGAGCAGCCACACTAGCCCCCCGACGAAGAGGAACATCGTGGCTAGCTGCCCGGTGAGCACACCCAGGATCACTCGGAGGCCCCGGCGGAGGCTTTCGATCTTGAGCTCGCCGCCGGCGGTGAGGGCGATGAGCGCGACCGCGAGGGTGTCGAACACCCGAAGGGACTCGAGGACCTCGTTGTTGAGGATGCCTTCCTCGAACGGAGGGAAGGGCAAGACCTGTCCGATGTACTGCGCCGCTGACGGGCCGAAGAGCAACCCCGCCGCCAGGTAACCCGTGATGTGCGGGACTTGAATCACCCCGACCAGGTTGCCGATGGTGTAGCTCGCGAGGATCAGGAAGCCGAGGGCGAGCATCGCCGTCGGGTCGACCCCGGTCGGCACCGCGAATCGGTGCAGGAGAATCACCCCGCCGGTGAGCAGCATGACGATGAACGTCTGCCGGCCGTAGCCCGTGTCGTGGTGCTGTGGCTCTCCGGACATCAGTGTTTCCAGAACTCCGGCACGAGGAGGGAGAGCAGGGTGAAGAACTCGAGGCGCCCCAGCAGCATGGCGAAGATGGAGAAGAGCTTCGCGAAGCCCCCATAGGCGGCGAAGTTATCCGCTTCGAGGTGGAAGGGCGCGGGCCCCATGTTCGACAGGCAGGTGAGCATTGCGCCGAATGCCGTCGGCAGGGGCACCGCCTCGACCAGAGAAAAGAGCATGATGCCGAGGCCCAAGGTCAGCATGTAGACGATGAAGAACGCCGCGACGTCAGCGACCACCTCGGGGGGGACGGGGCGTCGGCCGAGGCGTACGACCCGCACCACGTTGGGACGAAAGAAGCGATTGATCTGGGCTCCCGCCTGCTTGGTCATCAAGAGGATGCGCTCGATCTTGATGCCCCCCGCCGTCGACCCAGCGCACCCGCCGATGAACATCACGATGATGAGGGCCGCGAGGACCGGTTCGGGGTAGGCCATGTAGTCGTCGACGCCGAAACCGGTCGACGAGATGGTGGTCCCCACCGTGAAGAACGCGAAGCGGAACGACTTCAGGACGTCGAAGTCGTGGGTGCCCATGTTGCCGAAGGTCAGCACCACGATCGCGAGGGCGCAGATGAAAACGAAGGCTCGAAACTCGGCGTTGTTGGTGATGGCTCGGAAGGACCCGGTGCGCAGGGCGCCGTAGTAGAGGCCGTAATTGACCGTGCCGATGAACATGAAGATGGCGACCGTGTACTCGATGGCGGGGCTCTCGAAGGCCGCGATGCTGGCGTCCCGGGTGGAGAAGCCGCCGGTGCTCATCGTCGTGAAGGCGTGGCAGACGGCCTCGAAGGGGTCCATGTCGAGGGCGTAGAGGACGATCGCCAAGATCGCGGTGAACGCCGCGTAGAGCTTCCAAAGAGTGAACGAGGTTTCGGCGATGCGCGGCCTGAGGCCTTCGGCGGCGGCGCCCGGTACCTCACCGCGGAACATGTGTTTCCCGCCGACACCGACGTTGGGGAAGACTGCGACGAAGAGCACCACGATGCCCATCCCGCCGAGCCATTGAATCAGCGACCGCCAGAGCAGGAGCGGTCGGCTCATCGAGCCCTCGATGTCGGTGATCACCGTGGCCCCGGTGGTGGTCAGGCCGCTCACCGATTCGAAGAGCGCGTCGATGGGTGACATGCCCGCGCCGATGACGAAGGGCAGTGCGCCGAAGATCCCGGCGGCGGCCCAGATGGCCGCGACGGCGAGGGTGGCTTCCCGGCGGCTCACGTGGGCCGAGCGGTGATCCCGACCCCAGAGGTAGAGCGCGAGGCCAAAAAGCCCGGTGATCACGCTGGCAATGAGCAGCGCGAAACCGCCTCCCTCCTGGCCGGGCCTGGCGGGGTGTACGAGGTCGAGGACGAAGCCGACGATCGAGCAGAGGAGGATCGCCACCCCGAGACCGAGGACGACGATGCCGACCGGCCGCGCGATTCCGCGGTAACCGCGGCGCCGGGACGAAGGCGACCTTCTGTGAGCTACCGCCGTCATTTTCCTCGGGGCCGAAAGAAGAGCTCGATGGTTGGACGCGCTGCGGCGGTGGCGAGGACGATGACCGTGTCGCCGAACTGAACGACGTCGTCACCGCGCGGAATGATGACCTCGTCACCGCGGATGATGCCGCCGATGAGAGAGCCCCGGGGCAGGTCGAGGCGCTTGAGGGGAGTGCCGATCAACCGACAGCCCCGGACCGCGGCAACCTCCACGACCTCGGCCTGACCGTTCTCGATCACGGACAGGCTGTGAATCTCGGCGGTCCGCGCATAGCGCAAGATGTGATCCGAGGCGACGGCCCGGGGAGAGAGCGCGATATCGATCCCGAGCTTCCGGTAGATCTCCATGTAGTCACCGCGCTGGACGACGCAGGCGGTCCGTGGGACCTCGATCCGTTGGGCGAGGAGGGCGGCCATTAGATTGACCTCGTCGTGGGGGGTTACCGCCGCGAAGAGATCGTAGGTCGAGATGTCTTCCTCCTCGAGGAGTGAGAGGTCGGTGCCGTCTCCATGAATGACGGTGGCGCGGTCGAGCTTCGCCGACAGCTCTTCGGCCCGGGTCCGGTCCTTTTCGATGATCATCACCGTTGCGCGATTTTCGAGCAGGTGATTGGCGAGGGCTTCACCGACGACGCCGCCTCCGACGATCACCACCCGCTTCGCCTCGCGGCGGTTCACGAAGAGGTCTTCGGCCTCGATGATCGCTTGGGGCAGACCCAAGACATAGATGCGGTCGCCGGGCAGGAGCACGTCGGTCCCCCCGGGGATGAAGAGCTTCTCCTTGCGCACGACGGCGGCGATCAGCGTCTGCCGCGGCAGCGGAACCTTCGCCAGGGGTCGCCCCGTATGTCGCGACCTCTCGGTGAGCTCCATCTCGACGAGCTCTAGGCGGTCCTGGGCGAAGCCGATTACGTGACCGGCCCCGTGGGAACGGGCCACCTTGGCGAGCTCGTGGGCGACGAGCACCCGGGGGTTGATCACCACGTCGATGCCGAGGAGGCCGTAGCGCACGCCCTGCGTCCAGTTGGCCCACTCGTTGCCTTGGGCTCGGGCGATCACCATCTTCGCCCCGAGCTGTTTCGCGGCGAGGGCCGCGATGAGGTTCACCTCGTCGGCGTTCGTGACGGCGACCAGCATGTCGGCCTCTTCGACGCCGGCGGCGCTGAGGATCGAATGGCTTGCGCCATAGCCGACCATCGTCGCGACATCGTAGTGCTCCTCGGCGTGGATGACGCGCTCCGAGTCGGCGTCGATGGCGATGACGTTGTGACCTTCCCGGTCGAAGACGCTCAAGAGGTGCCGACCGACCTCGCCCAGCCCTATGACGATGATCTGCATCAGGCGTGCTGTTCCTTTCGCAGCTCGCCGGCATCGACGAGGAGGGAGCGCAGGAGTCGCGGCGCGACCAGGTCGTGGATGATGACCGAGAGCACGATGGTCGTGAATGCGACGTCGATGGCGAGGCCACCGTCGCTGTAGATGAGCCGCATCGAGATCGCCATGGCGACCGTCGCGTCGCCGTGGCCGAGGAGGCCGCGGTAGAGATCGCCCCGGAACTCGTGGCCCCACGCGCCGACGGCACTTCCGAGGCGTTTGCCCGCGTAGCGAACGGCGATGAAGAGCACCAGGGGCAGGACTACCCACCAGGCGATGGCGATGACCGCGTTTTGGGCCTGGGCAAAGCCTTCGAAGGCCGCAGCAAAGGTGCGCCGGACGGGCTCCGGTGGGCGCCAGAGGGCCCCCGCGAAGAGTAGGAGGACGAGGGCCATCGGCCGCGCCGTGCGATCGAGGGTCGAACGAATCTGCCCGCTCGTCGGGGCGAAATTCACCAGCATCACCCCGAGGATCAAGTTGATGAAGAGCGCCGAAAGGTCGACGAACCACGCCGCCCCGGAGGCGAAGGTGATGACGCCGACCAAGGTGAGGAAGCGCCCGTTTTGGGTGGACGCCGAGCCGAGAAAGAACCGAAAGAGAACGCCGAGGACTAGGCCGAGGAGGATCGACACCCCGGTCCATTCGAACCATGAGAGGTGAATCGACGCGCTCTCGGTGTCGCGGTGGAAGACGCAGATGAGAATGCCGAACGCGACGAAGGCCGCCGCGTCGCCGAGGCGGGCGGAGCGGCGCAGCAAGGGCAGCAACTCCCCGTCGACCTCATAGCGCGCACCGACGACGTCCATCGGGTCCGTCGAGCCGGTCGCCGCACAGCAGCCGAGGACCCCGGCAGCGAGCCATGAGTCAGAGGAAGAGATCTCGCCGAGGATCCCCGAGGAGAGAAAGAAGTAGCCGGGGATGGCGACGGTGAATCCGGCCACGATGTCGTCGCCGAGGGCCAGGCGGATGGTGCCCGGGGAAGTCTCCCGGAGAGCGCGGATGCGCAGTTGCATGCCCCGGAGCAGCCCGACCCAGCCGGCGGCGAGGGCGATCACCGGGAGCATGTCGGTCAAGTCGTCGAGGGCGCGCAGCTGCGGTACCGCAGGTCCGAGCAGCACGCCGAGGACGATGTACTCGAGGCCAGCGACGACCAGGAGGCGGCGTTGCAGCCGGTCGATGACGAAGTGGGCGAGGAGGTACGCCGCGGCGACCATGACGAGGAGCATCACGACCACCGCGGTGTTCGAGGCATCGTTCCCCGACTCGGCGTGGGCCAGGCCGGGCAACGCCAGGACGGCGAGGCCGATGAGGGCCGCGGGCCCCCACCTCTGACGATACGTCTCCATCGAACCAAATTCTGTCAGAGGCGCCGGGGCGACCCGCACTTCTCGTCAATCCGTCGGTGCTCCTGGTTGTACGTTCAGGGCCAATCCGCTGGACAAGATCCACTCTTTGGGTAATTTGATCCGATGCGCGTTCTTCTTTCCTTGGCCGTTCTCCTGCTCCCTCTCTTGGGCGCCACCTCGTGCTCCGTGATCCTTCCGGCTGACGCCGTGCAGTGCGAAGCCGCCGAGGATTGCATCGCCCGGGGTTTCCCCACCGACACCCGCTGCAATCAGCAGGTTTGCGAAGCGCCGCCCTACGATCCCATCTGGGGGTGCCTGGGTATGGTCGAGGAGCCGGTGGCGGTCCCCGGTGAGACTCACATGTATTCGCAGCTCGTCGTCGACGCCCTGACGGGCATGCCGATTCCATCGCTGACCTCGCGGCTCTGTTCGTCCGTTGACGTCAATTGCGATGCGCCGCTCGTCGAGGACGTGCCCATCACCGCCGATGGACGCATGGAGGTCACCGTCATCTCCGGTTTTCGAGGCTATTTCGAAATGACCGCCGACGGCTTCATGCAGACGCTCATGCCGATCGGCCCGATCGTCAAAGACTCCGACCCCGGCGCGGAAAAGGTCCAGCTTGCGAGGACTGTCGTCGTCGAATCCGTCGCCAGGACGGCGGGCTTCGAGGTGGACCCCACGAAGGGCCACATCCTGGCGCTCCTCGCCTCCTGCGATGGCTTCGGTCGGGCTGGCGTCAGCTTCTCCCATGACCCCGCGTCCGGCGATCAATTCTACCTGATCGGCTTGAGTCCCGACGTGACCGCGCCGGCGAGCGACGAAAGCGGCAACTCCGGCGTGTTCAACATGGACCCCGGCTTCGTCACCCTGACAGCGACCCTGCACGAGACCGGCGAGTTCATCGGTCTTCAGCGGGTCCTGGTTCGAGCCGGGTCCATGACCTACATGGACCTCGGTCCGAGCTCGGGGCCATAGCCTTGGTAGCAAACCGCTCGGTCAGTCGGCCTCCGTTTCAAGCTACATGAACGGACGATCATTGTGGTTCTACTGTCAGGATGTAGCGTGGATCTCAATCATCTCCGAAATTGGATGTTCTTCGGTGATGTTAAGGTATGAACGTGGGTTGGACGGCGGCTCGAGATTCGCTATGTTTACTGACGTTTGGAAGACTCCGATCAGCAGACTCAACGATCCTCCCCCGGTTCGATGAGCAACGAACAAGCAACTTCCATCGGCCCCTACCGGGTCATCGCCAAGCTTGGCCAAGGCGGCATGGCTCACGTGCTCCTCGCGCTGAAGCCTGGGCCCGCGGGCTTTCGCAAGCTCTTGGTCATCAAGCAGCTGCGCAAGGAGCTCGTCGAAGACCAAGAGTACCTCTCCATGTTCCTCGACGAGGCCCGCCTCGCGGCCCGCCTCGCTCACAACAACGTGGTGCGCACCTACGAGGTCGGCGAACACGAAGACGGCATGTTCATCGCGATGGATTACCTCGAGGGTCAGCCCCTCAACCGGGTGATCCGTCGTAAGCCCAAGATCACGCTCCCGATGCACGTTCGCATCCTGTGCGAAGTCCTCGCGGGTCTGCACTACGCTCACAACCTGCAAGACTTCGATGGCTCGCCGCTGAACGTCATCCATCGAGACGTCAGCCCTCACAACGTCTTCGTCACCTACAACGGAGAAGTGCAGCTCCTGGACTTCGGCATCGCGAAGGCCGCCGGGGCGAGCAGCCAGACTCGCGAAGGCACGTTCAAGGGCAAGGTGTCCTACATCGCGCCGGAGCAGGCCCTCGCCCAAAGCCCCGACCGGCGCGCCGACATCTTCTCCGTTGGCATCATGCTCTGGGAGGCCGTCGCCCAGCGGCGCCTCTGGAAGGGCGGCCAAGACCTCGCCCATCTGAACGCCCGCATCAAGGGCGCCGAGCCCCGGCTCCGCGAGGTCATGCCCGACGCTGACCCGCTGCTGCTCGATATCTGCGACAAGGCCATGGCCCTCGACCCGAACGACAGGTTCGCGACCGCCGCCGAGTTCCGCCAGGCCCTGAAGCCGTACCTCACGGAGAACCTCACCGCTCCCGAGGACCTCGCCGCGTGGATGAGCGAAAAGTTCGCCGCCGAGCGCAAAGAGCTTCGGGCCAAGATAGACACTCAGATCCAAGCCCACGAGGACGCGACCCATTCGGGGGAGGTCCCCGTCGTGAGCGTTGGCTCCGCCACGCTCACCCCCCTCACCGGTCAGGTTCCTACGCCGACGGAGGGCGCGTCGCGCAACCGCTGGTGGATGGGCCTCGCCGGCGCCGCCGTCGTCATCGTCGGTGCGCTCGCGTTCATCAGCACTCAGGACACCGAGGTGCCCGTCGTCGAGGAAACCCCGGTCGTAGAGCCCCCGGTCGTCGAGGCCGCCCCGTCCACGCTTCCGCCCCCCGCCGCGGTGGAGCCACCCCCGGGGGTGCCGACGATCGATTTGAGCATCAGCGCTGAACCCGCGACCGCGACCCTCTTCCTCGACGGGACCCGCCTCGACTCGAACCCCTTCCAGGCGGATGTGCAGGCCAACGGCGAAATGCACCGCCTCCGGGCGACCGCCGAGGGCTTCGTCGACCACGAGCAGCTCATCGTCTTCGATCGCGACCGTCGGCTGAACATCGTCCTCGAAGAAGCTCCAGACGAGGCGCCCCGTGGCATGAGGCGGGGCATGCGGACCGCGCGGGTCGGCACGGCGGCGCCGGCAGATCCTGCCGAAGAGGTTGCGCCGCCCCCCCTGCCCCCGCCCCCGCCGCCTCCGGCCATGATGACGATCGAGGCTACTACCACCATGCAGGGTCGCCAACCTCGCCAAATCGACGAAACCAATCCTTACTAGTGAACCGCGTGCATCTCCTTACGACCATCCTCCTCGGTCTCCTGGCTTTCGCCAGCGGGCCATCCCTTGCTCATGCTCAGGCTCCAGAGGAAGCCGCTGACGTCGAAGCGGAGGGGTCCGCCGAGGAATCTGCTGAGACCGATGCCGATGCCGATAGCGGTGAAGAGCCCGAGGTCGCTCTGGATGACATGACGGATCGTCAGCGCGCCGGCACACGGTTCCGCCGCGGCGTCGAGTTCTACGCAAACGGCGACTATCGAGCGGCGCTCATCGAGTTCCAGCGTGCCTACGAGGTCGCTCCAAACTACCGGGTGCTCTTCAATCTCGGTCAGGCGTCCTTCCAGCTTCACGACTACGCGGAGGCCAAGATCTCCTTCGAGCAGTATCTGGAAGAGGGCGGCGACGAGATCTCCGAGGACCGCCGCACCGAGGTGGCCCTCGAGCTCGAAACCCTGTCTCAGTACATCTCGACCCTCGACGTCGTCGTGAACATCGAGGGCGCCGAGATCCTCGTCGATGGCCAGGTCGTGGGCGTCAGTCCCCTGGACCGACCGGCGGTGCTCAGCGTCGGCCGTCGCGAAATCGTCGTGAGCCTCGAAGGCTACGGGCCGGTCACCCGAGTCGTCGACCTCGCCGGCGGCGAAGACGCGAGCCTCGAGATCGAACTCCTGTCCCTCACCGAGATGCCCACCAAGCTCAGCACGGGCTTTTGGATCAGCGCCATCACAACCGGCGCCGTGGCGGTAGCCGCCATCACGACCGGCGTTCTAGCCTTCCAGGCCAACTCCGACCTCGAGGACCAGCTCAATACGTTCCCCAACAGTCCGGAGAGCATCGCGTCGTCCCGGGAGACCGTGCAAAACCTCTCCCTCGCCACGGACATCATGCTCGCGGGTGTGGGCGTCGGCATCATCGCGACGGTGCTCATCGGTATCTTCGCTCGGTCGACCACCGACGTCGGCGAAGAAGATCCCGACGAAGAAGCTTCCGACCCCGAGGCCGTCGCCATTCGCCCCACGGCGAACGGCGTGCTCATCGCTTTCTGAAGCAATCCCCCCCCGGCGTTTCGCTTGATCGCCCTCAACCGGGGAGGGTGTCCGCCGCGGAAGATCAGTCATGGGCAATTTACTTTCCCACCTCGCCGCGCTCCTGGCCCTTGCCGTCACCGTGAGCGTTTCACCGGCCCAAGCTCAGGTCTCGGGCACCGTTGTCGACGACGCGACAGGCCTGCCCATCCTCGATGCCCGGGTGACGCTGCGCGCGACCGAGGTGCGGGCCGGGACCGACGGGGCCGGCGCCTACGCTCTGGCCGTCCCGGATGGGGCCGCGATGGTCGTCGCGGGCGCCCACGGTTACTTCAGCTCGGGGGCGTATGTGACGGCGCCGACCTCCGGCGTCGAAATCCGCCTCGAAGCGGTGCACGCCGATGACCCGGCGGGCGCGATGCTCGAGCCGACGGACTGCTCTTCGTGCCATTCGGTGCAGTTCGCCGAGTGGAGCGCCTCACCGATGGGCAACGCGGGCACCAACTCCTGGGTCCTCGACATCTTCGACGGCACCGGTACCGCCGGCGGCGCGGGCGGCTTCGTCTACACCCGTGACTCGCCCGAGGCCGCGGCCAACCCGACCTCTGAGTGCGCCGCCTGCCATCAACCCCTCCGTTGGCTCGATAGCAATCCGGTAGCGCTCGGGCCCCTCGACGACCCGAGCACCGACGTCACCCATGGCGTGTCGTGCGCGGTGTGCCATCAGCTCGCCGACATCGACCTGACCCGGCCGAATACCCCCGGCGTCGACGAGGGCGTCGTGAGCTACACCCGTTCGACCAATCCGTCCGAGGTCGTGATGTATGGCGCCCTCGGCGACGTCAACTTCGAAACCTACGGCGTCATGCGGGCGAGCTACAACCCGCTGCTCCGCGATGGCATCTGCGCCGCCTGTCATCAGGACGCGAACGACCCGGACGGTGACCACGACTACGAGGAGGAGGGCAGCATCATCTCCGAGCCGACCTATCTGGAGTGGCTCAATTCGCCCTACTCCGATACGGATTCGCCCTCCTACACCACCTGCGTCGACTGTCACATGGAGGGCACGGACCGGGCGCGGGCGTGCAACGTTGGCCTCGACTACTCGCGGCCCCCGGGGCAGGTGCGCTCGCACCGCATCGAGGGCACCACGGCGGCGTTCCTCGAGGACGCCGTCACCCTGACGATGAACACCGCCCACGTCGGTGAGGTCGTCGACGTCGACGTAACCATCCACAACGACCGGACGGGGCACCATGTGCCGACCGGTGTGACCGTGCGCAACATGATCCTTCTCGTGACCGCGACCCGAGACGGCGCGGACCTCGAGCACACGGGTACGCAGCTCCTCGGCGAGCTCGCCGGCGTGGGTGACCCGGTGGAGGGGTACTACGCGGGGCTACCGGGCAAGATCTACGCGAAGCGCAACGAGGGTGCGGACGGTACGGGCCCCGTGTTTTTCACCGACGCCCGAGCCATCACCTGGGACACGCGCATCCCCGCGATGGCGGCGGACTCGACGAACTACACCTTCGCGGTCCCCGCGGGCCCCGGGGACATCGAAGTGCACGCCCGCCTGATCTACCGGCGCGCCTGGCGGTCCCTCGTCGACGGGAAGGGGTGGACCGAAGACGGGCACGGCCGACCGTTGGAAGATGTCGCGGCGCCGCACTACGGACACCTGATGGAGGACGTGCAGGTCACCTTGCCCGGGCCCCCGCCCCCCGACGCGGGCGTCGTCGACTCGGGGTCACCAGACTCTGGAGCGCCCGGTGACGCAGGTCTGCCGCCAGTAGAGGTGACCGACGGTTGCCAGTGTCGTAGCGCCGGTTCGAGTAGCGGCGGCGGCGGGGTCGGCGGGAGCGGCGGGCTCTTCGCCTTGGTGTTGATCCTCGGCGTGCTGGGACGCCGCCGGCGGTCTGCAAGAAGGCGCAGCCGGGTTACCGGCTAGGGCAGGACGGGTAGCCCACGACGGCTGCTCGCGACGGGGGTCGCGGCCGCGTATTCTTTGCGTGGACCGGGCGCCTTGTCTGGACGGACGTCCGCGGGGCGCACCTTCCACGCCGCGAGCACGTCGGCATCGTGCATGTGAGTCGGGCGCACGTTCTTGAGGGCGGCTGCCATGATCGAGCGCACGTTCGGGTTGTCCGCTTCGAGCTGGTCGAGGAGCGCGGTCATTCGATCGCGCTGCATGCCGTCCTGAGACCCACAGAGATTGCAGGGGATGATCGGGAAATCGACCTTCGCTGCGAAGGCGGCGATGTCGCCCTCGTTGCACTCGATGAGGGGCCGGATCACTTCGAATTGGCCATCGTTGGTCGTGTACTTCGGCGGCATCGATTGCATGCGCCCCGAGAAGAAGAGGTTCATCAAGAACGTCTCGAGGGCATCGTCTCGGTGGTGTCCGAGGGCCAACTTGTTGCATCCGAGGCGCTCCGCCGCGGTGTAGAGGATGCCGCGGCGCAGGCGTGAGCAGAGGCTGCAGTAGGTCGAACCTTCGTCGACGTGGTCGGTGACCACCGAGTAGGTGTCCTCGGAGAGGATCTCGTAGGTGACCCCGCTCTCCTCGAGGAACGAGACCAGGGTCGACCCGTCGTATCCGGGCTGCTTCTGGTCGAGGTGTACGGCGATGAGGTGAACCTCGAAGGGCAGCCGGTTCACGAGCTTCTGGAGCAGGTGCAGCATGACATGGCTGTCCTTGCCCCCGCTGATGGCGCAGAGGATTCGGTCGCCGTCGGCGAGCAGAGAGTACTCCTCGGCCGTGCGCCTCATGTTGCGGTAGAGCCGCTTTTCGAGTCGTGGTTGCTCCATCGAGGCGGGCAGCATGGCAGAGATCACTCGAGCCTCAAGGCGTGGGCGTTGGTGATGGCGATGATGGCGATGATGGCTGAACGCGGTTGAGGGCGATGAAGGCGTAGGTGTTGGACGCGGTTGAGAGCGATGACGGCGTGGGTGAACGCGATTGATGGCGATGACGGCGTGGTTGTTGAACGCGGTTGAGCGCGATGACGGCGCGGGTGGGGGTGCCTCCAGCTCCAGGGGCTTTGTTACGCGGTAAGCGGAGTTGGCGCTGTGGAAGGCGGGGATGATGTCGCGGGTACCGGAAGGCGCTCGGGGGCCGGACGCTTTGACTGTCGCTGGAGGCACCCCCACCCG
>QMMC01000211.1 GCA_003647065.1 Deltaproteobacteria bacterium
AAGCCCGACAATACGGTGATGCGTACCTCGAGGTCGTGCGTCCCCTCGCGACCGTGCTCGGCGATGACCCGCACTTCGTGCTCGGCCTCGGCGCATTTCTCGGCGCGCTCACCGTGCTGGGGCTCCACCTCCTGGCGCAGAGGATCTTCATCGACCGACCCGCAGCCGCGCTCATCGCCGCCGCGGGCCTCGCCCTCGACCCCGCCCACGTGCGCCTCTCTCTCTCGGAGAGCCCGCGCGTGCTCGCGATGCTGCTCATGGTCATCGGCCTCGTCCTCGGTATTGGGGCTCTTGGTGACGGTTCCCGACGCGTTCGTTTCCTCGCGGCGTGGGGCGCCGGGTTTGCGTTCGCCCTCTCCGCCGAACTCCGCTTCGTCACACTCTTCTTTCCCATCGCCGGTGCGGTCTTCCTCGGCCTCGGTATTGCGCGCCGAGGCCAACTCCGTGATGCCGCCGGGGTGTTCGCTGCTCCGATCCTCTGGGCCGCCTTCGCGGTCTATGGCCACGCCACCGAACTCGCTCCGCTCCTCGCCGAGTCCACGTCGTCGCCGCGTCCATGGAACCTGCAGGTGTTCGGTCAGTTCCGAACCGATGCCAACATCCTTTTCGATACGATGTACACGCCGGTCGTCTCCGTCATCGCAGCGGTGGTCGGAGCGGGTGCGCTGGTCCGGGGCGGCCGGTGGCGGTTGGTCCTCGCGAGCCTGCTCGCTTGGGCTCCGCTCTACGGCCCGGCTCTGTGGGTTCGTGCCTGTCGTACCGATACCCTCCGGTACCAGACGGACCTGCACCTTCCCCTCTTCCTCCTCGCCGGGGCGGCCATCCTGCTGGTGCCTCGGGATCATCCGCGGTCACGGCTTCTTGCCGTCTCCGCGCTCCTCGTCGTAGGCCTCGGCTCCGTGCCTGGGCTCGTCGACGCGGCCGAGGGCGACGTGCAGAGCGCGAACTACCGGGCGGCCGTCGACGGCGCCCCGGCGCCCCCCGACGTCATCGTCATCGCTCCCCCGGCGATGACCGACGAGCGCGTGCGAACGGAGTTCCCCGACTACGCGGTCGCCGAACCTGAGCGCATCCGCGACGGTGGTCGGGGACCCGGCTGCTGGGTCTTCGTCGGGGTGAGCTGCTGGAGCTTCGCCCGGGACGAGGACCTCTCCGCTGCGCCGCGAGTTGCCGGAGGGCCCTTCCGCGCCGAGTGTACGGCTCTGCTCGGCGGCCTCGGAGGCGCCCAAGCCGCCGTGGCCTCATTGCCCGCGGTCGCCGTGCCCCACCGCCGCGGGGAGTTTCACGTCATCCCCGCCGAGCGCCCGCGAATCGGTTACGCGCGGTGCCCCGATTCGACGGACGCCAATTAAATCGGCCATCACACATGATGTGCAGTGGCCGACGGTTCATATGCGGGCACCGCCCCCCCGGCACGTCGAACGACGACGCCCCCCCCGGGTACCCGCATCTTCAACTTATCAGACCGCTGCAACGTGTCGAGGGGGCTGGCTTACACATCGTGCAGATAGCAGCAGTGCTCTTGGACTGCTCTTGGGCAGTTTTCGACTACTCGAAAGCGGTGGTCGTTGCCCGATTCGCGACCCCTGCGGTGCCTCGGTAGTTCTCACCGACCGACCAGTCCGCGTCGTTGCGCAGCACCTTGTACTCGAAGGCTCCGGAGAGCTCGGTGCTCAGGAAGCGCCAGAGGCTCGGACCGGCGTTGATCGCGGGCCATCCTTCGGTCCAGGAGAGCGGTGCCTGGTCACCGCGGACGAAGAGCCCATTGCCGGCCCCGGCGTCGACCTCGAGGTCGAAGGTGGTGAGCTCGACGGGGGCACCGGTGGCGGCGCCGAATTGGATGAGTACCCCGGGGTGGTCGCTCACGCGTTCGCCCGTTCCGTCGAAGACCAGCTCCGCCGAAGTCGCGACCATGCCCGCTCCCCGATGGAGGAAGAGGTGGTCGATGCGGGTGCTGCGGAGGGCGGAGCTCGTGTCCAGGTATCCCGCTTCGCCGAGGGCCGCGTACGCAGCGCTGCCCTCCCGGTCGTTGAGGTCACCGCCGAGCAGCACGTTGGCCGAGTCCCCGTGGACCAGGCCCGCCACCGCCAGCTCTCGTGCTTGCAGCCGTCGAACTGCCTCGTCCGCGTGGTCCAGGTGAAACGCTCCGACGCGAAGCCCCGTGAGATCACCGCCGAGGGCTGCTGAGAGCATGACTCGCCGGAGCGATCCCAAGGCGCCGTGTTCGAGCACCCGAGTGTCGTTCAAGGTCACGTCGGCCAGGATGGCGACTCCCTCGTCTGCTTCCTGCGGCGTGCCCTCCCACGCGACGTGGGCGAACGCGAAGCTTCCGTGCCACTCGCGGCCGCTCGCCGCTTCGAGGGCGCCTTCGAGGGCGTCGAGCGCAGAGACCGTTCCGTCGTCACAGGCCTCCTGAAGCAGCAGCACCCGCGCTCCCCCGGAAACGGCGCGGTCGGCGATCGCGGCGAAGCGCGCTTCGTTGGTGGCGAAAGCCGTCCCGTCCGTATCGAGGCAGTGCAGGTTCAGGGAGAGGGCTCCCCAAGGTCCTCGGGGGAACCCGGCGTCCGTCGTGGTCCCGGTGTCCCCGAGGTCTCCGGTGTCTCCCGCATCACCCGCATCACCCGCATCTCCGGGATCACTTCCCGTGTCCGTTCCGGCGCCCGTATCCGTGGGGACCCCGGCGTCGGGGGCTGGCCGGTCCGGGCCGGTCGAGCACGCCGCACTCAGGGAAAGCAGGATGAAGAGCGATGATGCGAGCCGGATCATGAGCAGATGCGGGCAGAAAGGGGAGGGCCCGGGTGACAGGGACGTACAACCCCCCGTCGCCCCGGGCAAACCGACGGCGGCGGCACACCCATTGCGAATGCGATAGAGTGCAGGCACCGAGAGATGTACATGCGGACCCCCCTGAAAACACGCTCGATCCTCTTCGCCCTCTTCGCCCTCTTCGCCCTGCTGGCCCTGGCCATTCCTCTGGCCGCCTGCTCGGAAACACCGGACGCCCCCGACGAAGACGTCTACGGCCCATCGGCCGTCCTCGATGGCAAGGCGGACGGCATCGAGGTGCCCGCCTTCGGGCCCCTCCCCGACGGCGCCTCCTTCGACGAGCCCTTCGCCGCCCTCTTCGCCCCCGACGACCCCGTCGCCACCACCGAGCTCGCCCTGATCGCACGGGTCACTGACGCGCGAAGAGCCGACCCCGAGCGCTACGACGAGGGGGCCAACCCCTATCGGATTCGGTACGCGGTCTACAACCTCCGAAACCCCCAGATCGTCGCCGCCCTCGCCGACGCCCACGACGCGGGTGCGGACGTGCAGGTGCTGATGGACGACGCCCAGCTCGACCCGGCGCGCACCTGGAACCAGGCGGACGAGTTCTTGATCGCCCGCGGTTTCGAGTTCGAGGCCGACGCCCGCGACTTGACCGACGCGACCCGCACCACCGTCGACCTCGTCGGCATTCATCACTCGGGATTGATGCACTTCAAGACGCGCCTCTTCGACGCCCCGGGCTTCGAGGCAGCGATCACCGGGAGCATGAACCCCGGCGACAACGCGTTGCTCAACGAAGAGACGGTTCACCTGATCCGCGACCCCGAGCTCATCGGGCGATACCGTGATGCCTACGAGTCGATTCTCAGGAACCAGCGAATCGACAATCGCTGGGACGACGCCGCGGCCGTCAACGTGCTCTTCACGCCGGCGGCGAGCGGCCCCCGGGCCGGAGAGCGCTTGCTCCAGTGGATCGCCGAAGAAGACGAGCTGATCCTCCTGATGGTCTTCTCGCTTCGTGACGTGCACGCCCGCGGTGCGTCTCGGTCATTGGTCGATCTGCTCGGCGACAAGGTCAGAGCTGGCGTGCCGGTCTACGTGATCACCGACCGCAAGCAGTCCGATGGGGTCGACGCCAACGGCAATCCGCTCTACCGCAACGACGACACCGAGGACGAGCTGCGCGCTCGGGGAGTGCACGTCTACGAAGCGACGAACCGCCGGACCGAATACACGGCGATGCATCACAAGGTCGGCATCTTCGGCCTGACGAGCCCCCGGGTCGTCACGGACGCGGCCAACTGGACCTTCTCCGGCCTCGGGTCGGCGACCCGGGTCGCGCGAAACTACGAGAGTCAGCTCTTCATCGACACGGCGGCCCTCGACGGGGGCCGGACCGGACGCCGGTACCTCACCCAATGGCTGCGCGTGCTTTCGCGCTACGCCGGCCAGAGCGCCGACGCCGGTGAACCCTCCTACGCCGAGGTACGCCAGGCCATCACCACGATGCCCGGGTGGCCGACTCAGCCCGTCTCGTTTTCGGTCGAAGTCGAGACGCAGTACGGAGAGTCCGCTTTCATTCGTGGTGATCACGCCGTCCTCGGCGAGTGGGGCTTTGGCCATGGCGGCATCGAGCTCGGCACCGACGGCGACCGCTATCCGCTCTGGGAGAGCCGCGAGCCCGTCGCGCTTCCCCTCGGCACGAAATTCGCCTGGAAGATCGTCGCCGCCTGGCCGGCCGGTGCACCCCGCTGGGAGGGCGGCGAGGACCGCGCCTCCATCGCCGTGCCGCGGCCTCTGGTGCCGACTGACGCCCTCACGCTCACCGGCTCCTTCAGGTAGCGCGCGCTCCCTTGCGTCCCGAGACGAGGTGCATAATTCATAGTTGTGCTCCGGATTCCAATAGCAGAGTACGTCATCGCCGTTCAGCCGGTCGGTGAGCACGCGACCCTCGACCACGGCCGGGAGCGCCTAGACCAGACGACCGCAGAGGTGCTGCCGGTCGTGAACCAGCACGGCCGCATCAGCGGCGTCCTGAGTCGCACTGACCTCTTTCATGCGTCCCGCCATTCGGTTCCGCCGGGAGCACCCGTATCGAGCTTTCCTGGGTCGGCCCAGGTCTCATCGGTCATGACCCGGAGTCCGGTCGTTGTCGCTCCCTCGACGAGCGTCGGTGAGGCCGCGTCGATGATGGTGGACCAGCACATTCACCATCTGCTCGTCGAAGCAGATCAGCGCGTCATCGGGGTCTTTGGCGTGCTCGAGGTGATGCGCGCCCTCGTCGACGCCGCGGTCGCAACGCCGCTCTCGGCCCTGATGACCCGGCCCGTCTATTGGGTGAACGTCGACAGTACGGTCGAAGAGGCCAGCGAAGTCCTCGCCCGCCGCGGCGTCAATGGCCTTGCCGTGATGGAAGCAGGGGTCCCGGTGGGGGTCTTCACCAAGAGGGATGTGCTCGACGCCGGCAAGGACCTTCAGGCGCCCATCAAGCAGGTCCTCGGCCAGCGCAGCCCGACCCTGCCCGCGGCGACCCCCGCCTACGTCGCCGCCGACCGGGCCATCTCGAAGGGCCTGCCCCATGTGCTGGTCACCGGTGACCACGCTTCGGCCGAGGGGGCTCCGATGCTGGTCGGCATCGTGACGGGCATCGACCTCGCCGGGGCGGCGATGCTCGCCTCGGGCTGACCGCCCTTGTCCCCGACCGAGGCGCGCGTACTTCTATCGCAGGAGGCGCGACGATGAAACGCATTCTAGTACCGGTCGACGGTTCGAAGGGGGCCAACGCCGCAGCCGCGTTTGCCGCGGGTTTGGCGAAGGACGCCCGGGCGACCCTCGAGCTCGTCTATATCTACGACGCTCCGACGGCTGCTCTGATGGGCCTCGAGGCGGTGAGCAGTCTCGCGAAGGTGAAGGAACAGGTCGCCGGCGGGAGCTTCGAGGGAGCGCTTTCGGCGATCAGCGCCGCCGTCGGGGACGGTGAGGTCGCCATCGCCGAGTACGTCGCCATCGGGCATCCGGCGATCGAGATCTGTGCCTACGCCAAGGAGCAGGGTCACGACTTGGTCGTGATGGGAAGCCGCGGGCGGAGCGAAGTGCGGGAGCTGATCCTCGGCAGCGTCAGTCAGGCGGTCGTGCATCACGCCCCCTGCCCGGTCTTGCTCACGCGTTGAAGAGTCAGGGTGTGAGCACCCAGAGTTCCTGATCGGTTTCGCGATAGAACGCGGCTGTGATGTCGTTCACGCCGGGGCCGCCGGCGTCGGCGAAGGGGCCGAAGGTCGCGGCCGTGCGCTGGGGGGCAAAGGCGAAGCATACGCCGGCCTCGAGCAGGTGGGCATCGGCTCCCTCGAGGAGGGAGAAGTAGGGGATGTCGTAGACCCGGCCCTCGGCGCCCATGCAGAGCGTCGCCGGGTCGGCATCGAACCAGCCGTGTTGGTTATTGGCGTCGAGCCAGGCCGCGCGCACGTTGAGGAAGGCGGGTGCGTCCGGGCCGGTCCAGGCGGGCCCACAGCACGGAACGGGTTCCCGTGACGATGTCCAGGTACGGGTGCCGGCCACGTTCGAGTACACGAAGGTGAGGTTGGTGCTGGTGTGGACCTGAAGGCCCTCGGTCCCGTCCGTGGTTGGCATCGGGTGATCCGCCGGGATCGACCCGGCTGCATGCGGTACGCCGGTCAAGTCGGGGAAGAGGCTCGCCAGAGTCCCCGAGGTGATCCAGGTGCGGTCGCGGATTCGCATCACGTGGTATCGAGCCGCCGTCAGCAAGTACGCTTCTCCAGCGGCCTCGACGTCGAAGGCGGCCACGACGGCCTCGGTCGGTGCATCGGCGGTGCTGGCGACTGGGCGAACGAACGCGGTCCATCCGGACCCGGCGGACCAATTCCAGAGCCAGCACCCTGCGGATGGCTCTACACACTCGAAGTCCGACCATCCGCAGGAGGCACCGCACGTGCGCTGCAGCGTGCCGCATTGCCCGCAGGCGCCACCCTGTTCGATCTCGCCCGCTGCGCAGGTGCCCTCGCCGACGCATCCTCCCATCGTGAACGTCCCGTCGGTCCCGCAGGTATTGACCTGGGTGCCGCAGTTCCCGCAGGTCTCCGTGACCACCGTTCCTGGCTCGCAGGTACAGGTCACTTCGCAGGCGCTCCAGGCGCCCGAGGCGCACATCTCGGTGCCCGTGCCGCACGCGTCTTCGCAGCCGCGCGTCGCGTCCCGGCCGACCGCCGGGTCTCCATCATCGCAGTCTTCGGTCGCGGGGACCCCGTCGCTGTCCCCGTCGGGGATGGTGGCCGAGCACCCTTCCGAGGGGTCACAGACTCCGCTGGGGCACATGCCGTGGTCCGCCTCGTAGAAACACGCGCCGAGGTCGCAGGTTGCCGCCGTGCACGTGGGCAGCACCGGGCAGTCTTCGGGAGACGTGCAGGCGCACGCTTCGCACCGGAGGATCGCGATGCGAACCGAGGTGCGACCGGTGGCCGGTGCCGCCTCCCGCGCGGCGACGACACCACCGGCAGCGTCGATGAGCTCGACGCGTACGGCGCCGAGGGCGCTCTCGAAGGACGCCACCCGGGTCCAATCAGCGAAGGTCTCGCCAAACGACACGCTGCGCTCGATCGGGCTGCTGCCCTCTGCGGTCGCGCGGATCGTCGTGAACTCGACCCCGGCGACGTAGTCGCTGCGCAGGTCTACCCGAATCGGGGCCGCCGTCACCGGCTCGTCGCCGCCTTCGGCGCAAGAAGCGCTCGCCGCGACGAGCATACCCAGGGCCAAGCACCACGAAACTCTATTCACGCAAGCTCTATTCACGAAGGAAAGGTATCAGGCGAACGGGCTCTGCGCTCGGAACTGGTCGCTGCCGCACGTCTCTGGAACTGAGCCGAGTGCACGGACTAAGGCGCGTTCGCTGCGTCGCGATACGGCAAGACCCGCGGCGCCGTCTCTTCGATCCGCCTCCGGCAGTATTCGCCGAGGCGGCCGTCGCTCGTATCGACGGTGCGGATGCTGCCCTCGGCGTCGCGCATGACGCCCAAGGGGTCGGTGCAGTGTTCGAGGCCGAGGGTATGGCCCACCTCGTGTACCGCGGTGGTCGCGACGCGGAAGGTCACGAGCTCATCGCTTCGCCGGCCGCGCTCCGAGAGCCGATAGCTCGAGATGACGCAGGACCGGCCGCCGAGCTCGCCGAGGCCGAAGACGCCCCAGTCTCGGTGTCGGCCCTTGGTGGTGGAGATGTCGACGGCGGTGAGACCGAGGACCCGGGTCGTTCGAGGTTCGCCTTCGAGGTGGCCGTTGAGGAAGGTCAGCAGGCGGTCGGCGCGGTACCGGCGCCGCGGCGGGTAGTACGCCTCGCGGGGTAGCGGGACGTCTTCGATACGCTCGACGTCGACCTCGAGTTCGGTGCGCAGCGCGGTCTCGACAGCGTCGAGGGTGTCGCGTGGGTAATCTCCGAGGACGATGAGCAACACTCGGGCCCGCGCCAACGGAGCGGGTGGCTCTGCGGGTGGTTCTGGGCGAGCAGGCGCTTCAGACGGCGGATCTTCGGGCGCGGCTGTGGGCTCCGCGCTCTCTGCCCGAGCCTCCCGCGAGGCCGAGCCGGGCGTTTCCGTGGCGCCGACGGCGGAGTCCCCGCCGCCGCTGCATCCACAGAAGAGTCCGCCGAGCAGGCCAATGAACGCGATCCAAGACACGAGCCCCCCGCGCACCGGTCAATCCTCTTGGTAGTTCGCGCGCAGCCACTCGGCGAGGTACCGGCAGGCGTCGATGGTGGTCACGATACCGACCAGCTTGCCGTCCTCGACGACCATCGCCGAACCCCGTCGGCCGTCGGACATCTCGTTCAAGACCGCGTGGAAGGGCGCCTCGGCGTCGACGACGTAGGGCGGGTCGCTGCCGACGAGGCCGAGGGTGATGTTTTCGGCGCCACCGGCGATCGCATCGGCGATGTGAAGGTCCCGGTCGGAGACCAGGCCCACCAGCTCGCCGTCCCGGGAGAGGGGAAGGTGCCGGATGCCGTGCTTCTCCATCAGAGCACGCGCGTCGCCGATGGTCGCGGGCAGGGACATGGTGAGCGGGTTGGGCGTCATGGCGTCGGACACCGTCGGTGCCGGAAGCTCCACGTCTCTCTCGCCGGCTACGACCGCCTCGACGAAGTCGGCTTCGGTGAGGATGCCCACCAGCAAGCCGTCGTCGACCACCGGCAAGCAGCCGTAGGAATGGTCCCGCAGCATGTTGGCGGCTTTCCTCGCGACGGTGTCTGGCGAGATGGTCCAGACGTCGGTCTGCATGATCGAAGAGACCGGGATGGTGAGCTCCTGGGTCGTGCGCTCGTCTTCCGTGAGACCGGTCAGGTTGCTGAGCTTCGCCCGCAAGAGATCGCGGTGGGTGACCAGGCCGACGAGGGCACCTTCGGGGTCCACCACCGGCAGATGCCGGACCCGTTTGAGCTTCATCACCGCCTCGGCGAGGGGCACGCTCTGGCCCTGGGACAGAGTCACGACGTCCGACGTCATGAGGTTCTTCACTCGGGCTTTGTCGAGGTAGCGCAATCGGGTCATGGCGAAACGCCTCGGTTCAGTGTGTGATTCAGAGGCATGGTGGTGAAGTACACACGCCGCTGCAGCATTGCATCCCTCCTCCGCAATCGTTGCCGCAGACGCCGCAATCGATCTGAGACCG
Source organism: Deltaproteobacteria bacterium (assembly GCA_003647065.1). Taxonomy (GTDB): domain Bacteria; phylum Myxococcota_A; class Polyangia; order Polyangiales; family B10-G4; genus B10-G4. The sequence goes on from QMMC01000211.1 coordinate 9,442, forward strand.
GTCGAGGTCGGCCTCGCACCCGTTGGTCGGGCTTCCGTCGCAGTCGTCGAAGCCGGGGTCACAGGAGACGACCTCGCAGGTCCCGCGGCTGCTGCACTTCGGGGTCGCGTTGGCCAAAAGGCATGCGTTCCCGCAGGAGCCACAGTCGGTCACGGACCGAAGCCGCACCTCGCATCCATCGAGGGGGTCACCGTTGCAGTTGCCGTAGCTGTCGGAGCAGACGAGGCTGCACGTGCCCGCCGTGCAGGACACGGACGTCGTGTGGGCGGTCCTCGTCGGGCAGACCGCGCCGCAGGCTCCACAGTCGTCCATGCTCGACCGCGACGTCTCGCAGCCGTTTGCGGGGTCTCCGTCGCAATCGAGCCAATCGGCATCGCAAGACGCGACGGCGCAGGTGCCGGCGCCGCAGGCCCCGGTCGCGTGGGTCGGTGCGCAGGTCGCTCCGCAGGCTCCGCAGTCGGCCGCCGTCGCCAAGTCGCCCTCGCACCCGTCGGCCGTCGACGCATTGCAGTCGTCGAACCCCGGGTCGCAGGCGATGCCGCACGCGCTGCCGGCGCAGGTTGGGCTCGCCTGGGGTGCCGCGGGGCACGTCGTCCCGCAGGCCCCGCAGTTGAGGGCGTCGGTCTCGGTGCTGGTGCAAGCCGTGCCGCAGACGACGCTCGGTGCGGTGCAGGTCTCGACGCAAGTGAACCCGGAGGCTGTCGACCCGTTGCAGATGGGCGTGGGCTCGAGGCACGAGATGCCGCAGCTGCCACAGGTCGCGGCGTCTGAGAAGGGGCTCTCGCAGCCGTTCATCCGGGCGCCATCGCAGTCGCCGAACCCGGGGTCGCACGACAGGGCGCAGCCGCCCATCGTGCAGAGGGGGGCGCTGTTCGGTGCGGCCGAGCACACCGTGCCGCAGGTGCCGCAGTCCGCGGTCGACGAGGTGACGTCGGTCTCGCAGCCATTGGTGGTGTCGGCGTCGCAATCGCCGAATCCGAAATCACAGCCAGCGAGCGTGCAGGTGCCCGTCGCGCAGGACTCGATGCCGCTCGGGATTTCGCAGACCACCCCGCAGGCGCCGCAGTGAGCGACCTCGGTCAGCGAAGTCTCGCACCCGGTGTCGGGGACGCCATCGCAGTCGCCGAAGCCGGGGTCACACGCCATCCCGCACGCGCCGGCCTCGCAGGTCGCGGCGGCGCGAACGCCGACAGCGCAGACGTTTCCGCAGGTGCCGCAGTTTTGTGCGTCGGTTTGCACGTCGGTGCAGACCGAGCCGCACTCGGTGAACCCAGCGTCGCAGGACGATACGCAGGAGTACCCCGAGGCGGCGTTGCCCTGGCAGAGCGGCGCCGGGGCGGCGCAGGCCGTCGCACAGGCGCCGCAGGTGGCCGCGGCCGAGAGCAGCGCCTCGCACCCCGTGGCGGCGTCCCCGTCGCAGTCCGCGAAGCCCGGGTCGCACGCGAGGGTGCAGGTGCCAGCGCTGCACTCGGATGCGGCGTTCGGGGGTGAGTCGGGGCACGCATTGCCGCAGGACCCGCAGTTCGCGATGTCGGTCATCGGATCGAAGTCTTCGTCGGTGTCCCCGTCGCAGTCATCGTCGACTCCGTTGCACTCTTCGGTCATGGGAATGCACGCGTCGCCGGCGTCAATCGGACCGTCCACGGACGAGTCGCCTCGCGGGCCGGCGTCGAGGCGGTCTATCGAGCCAGTCCATTCCTCGAGCTCAGTCGCGTCGACGCCGATCGCCCGGCAACCGCCCGGCGCGCACGTCTCCTCGGGCGTGCAGCGAACGTCCACACATTCTCGGGCGAGACGCACCCTCAGCACCATGGTGCGGCCCTCGACGAACGAGACCGTGGCCCGGCGCTGGATGATGTCTCGGCCCCCAGCGACGCCGACGATGGTGACCTGGATCGGCCCGAGGGGGCCCGTTCGGTGAATCATGCCGACGGTCGCGGGAAGAGCCTCCACGGTCCCCAGGGGGCCCATGGTGCGTCGGAGCTCGCCCTGGGGGCCGACCATGTCGATGCGTACCCCATCGAGCTCGTCGGGAACGCTCAGGTCTGTATCGACGGCGACGATGATCTCCGTGCGCGCAGCCTCGGAAGAACAGCCGGTCGGGGCGGCCAGGAAAACCGGGAAGACCAGGGCGATTGCGGCCGCTGAAGGTGGGACGAGGCGGCTCATTCAGAACTCCACGACGGCTGGCGTGAGGTTGCCGGGGACCGCCTCGGGATCGCTCTGCCCGCCGAGGGTCAGGGCGAGGATCAGGGCCGCCGTGCCGGCCACCACCGCGCCGACGCCAACCCAGAACCATGGGCTCGAGAAAACTCCGCCGCCTTCGTCATCGGCCTCTGCCTCGAGCGCCGGCCCGGGCC
>QMMC01000212.1 GCA_003647065.1 Deltaproteobacteria bacterium
AGGTGCTTCATGCCCACCTTGGCATCTTCCCAGGCCGCGCCCCCGTCGTAGCCTTCGAAGTCGTCTCCGAGCACGTAGAGCAGGCGCATCTTCTCGTGCCCCGTGAGCATCTTCTCGATGGCTGGGACCAGCACGTCCTTGTAGTCGGCGGCGGTCACCTCACCGCTGGCTTTGACCCCGAGTACGTGGTCCGGAAGGTTGGTCATCAACTCGATCATGGCGCCCCCTTTTGGCGTGGAAGCGCGCACCATCTCACATTCGGTCTCATTGTCAGGGTCCGTACACACGTCACGAAAAATGCCCCAGCCGTATTCGGCCGGGGCTTTGATGACGACGTCGTCGTCGAAACAAGCCGAGCGTGCCGGCGAGGTCCTTGATGTGATCTTCGAGAGAATGGATGACGAAAATCACAGCAGCGCAAGCCCCTTACGGACACGCCTCCCGCATTGCCGCTCCATTTTCGGAGTCCACGAAATGGGACCACGCCAGCAGTGCTCTTTGCGGGCTGACGAGTCTCGAAGGATCCTCTCCGCTCTCTTCTGATCTCGCGGTACCGTGCGAGGTCATGCATCGACACTCCATCGCACTTGCTCTCCTCTTCGCCCTGACGGCCTCGGCCTGCGGCGACGACGGGCACGCGCCCGGAGCTCATGAAACCAACCCTCCTGTCAGCCCTCCTGTCCAGGACCAGCCGACGGCCGCCGATGAGGCAGCGGCGCCAGATGGACCCGCTGGAGCCGAGGCCGATGAGCTTCCGGCTTCCGAGGCCGACGCGCCCCCGGCTCCCGAGCCCCAGGCCCCCCAACCGACCCAACGCTTGGGGCCCGCGACCTCCATCGACGGCATCGCAGAGGCCGCCTTCGAAGGTGTCGGCGCAGATCCACGGATCGCCCAAATCATCGATCACGGCCGCTACGCTTTCGTTCTCTTCACCGCGCGGCCCGAAGGCGCTGACTACGCGCGGTTCACCGGTGAACGCCACCCGCGGCGAGGGCTCTACCTCGCCCGGGTCCTCGTCCCAGAAGAGCTCCCCGGCGACGAGCCCGCGAACGCGGAGGCTGACGCCCGGAACCCCACGGCGCCGGTCGAGGGCGCCGCGGCCGAGGCCGAGAACGGCGGAGAGGCGCCTCCAACCCCGGCCGAGAACGGAGCAGAGGCCCCTCCGACCTCGGCCGCCCTCGAAGAGGACTTGACCCCGTTCGTTCGGGAAGACGGCATCCTTCTCTACGAGTACGCCGTCGGAGAAGAGCAGAACTACTGTGACAATGCGGACTTCAGCCCAGAGAACGAACTCCGTGCTCGTGACATCGACCACGACCGCGAAGTCGAGATCACCGTCATCGCCGGCGTCGCGGCGCTACCTCATCGCCCCGGGAACTCCAACGACCGCTGCGGCACCGTCGCCTTCATCGTCGGCGCCGACGACCTAGACGTTCAGGCCCGCTTCACACGGGCCTACTACCAAGAGAACTTCGCCGCGGGGTCCGAAACCGAGCTCGCCATCGAGACCCGCTGGCGCCTCGACGACCTGGACTCCGACGGCCACCCAGACCTCCACGTCATCGAATCCTACCGCTTCGTCGACGACTTCATGGGTGACGATATCGGCGATGGTGAGACCGCCGCGCCTGAACACAGTCGCGGATCAGACCGCCGCACCGTCGACTGCCTCTACGACACCGAGGCCGACCGATGGGCCTGCCCCCCCACCCCCGTCGTCGGTGCCCAGCTCTTCCAGACCCTCGAGCAGCTGCTGGACCCCTCGCCCGGAATTTCGCCGCCGAGCTGGTGAGTCCGAGTCACCCATCACCCGGTGGGGGTTCATCTCGATGGTCCCGCCGGCGGATCCTCCCTCCGCTTGGTGGACACCCGAAAGAGCGGGACGATGCGCGAGGAGCGCGACGGGGGTCCCCGCAGTCAGCGCGTCCTAGTGCGGGATCCAAAGCCACTGAAGGTTTCTCGCTCGTTCCACGGCTCCCTCGCGGTGTCAGGAAACCTCGAAAATGCGGTGCATTTCCTTCGGCCTCCTTCCTTGCGAGGAAACCGCGGTCCGTCGCGAGACTCCCTGCCGTGACTCTGCATCCCGCACTAGTCGGCCCGGGCCTCTTCGATGTGGGCGCGACCGGCGAAGGTGAAGGTTACGTCGATGCGTCCGGCGGCCTCGGGGCCAAAGCGGTGCTGGCGGATGGCCCGGCCGAGGCAGTTCGGTGCGCGCTCATCCCGGACCGTGGCGTTTCGGGTCCGGGTCTGGACCCGTCCCCTGCGCGGGATGTTGAGGCGCAGGGTGACGTCGCCGGCGGGGTCCATCTGGCGGCGGCCGGCCCGGCGTCGGCAGTCGAGGAGCCCGGCGATGCCCGCGCGAAGGCCGCGATGGACCGCAGAAACCTGGTCCGCCGCGTCGCCGGCGCCGACGATCCGGTAGCGCACCTCGGCGGTGCCGCCCTCGGCGACCAGCTGACCCTCCCCGTTTCGGGTCATCGCGACCTGAGCTTCTTCGGCGCTCCGGGCCCGGGTCTCGTGGATGCCCTGGGCGGCGGTGTTGGTGAAGTCGAGGGCGACGATGACGTTCGCGGGCCGTTGGACGATGTCGAAATTGGCCCGGCTGAGATGGTGCCGGATGCAGCGGGTGAGCTGCCGGTCCTCGACGCTGTTGTCTTCGAAGCGCAACTCCACCGCCCCGCGGCCCCGCGGGAGGAGCACCCGGATGCGCATCGACCCCTCGACCGTCGGCCGCTCGGCGGTCACCGTCGCGTAGCACTGACGCACGGCACCGAGCTTGCTGCTGACCGAGGTCATCATGTCTTGGAGCTTGTTGCCGCTCGTCCCTGGGCCCGACTCGATGCCCATACGTACGTCGGAGCGGGCCGTGATCCGAGCCTCGCCCTGGTCCATTTCCTGCGCGGCGACGGGTGCCGTGATCAAGAGTGCGGTGCCGAGGAGGGCGAACCAAGTGGGTCGAAACATGAGCTGAAGCATGACGGAAAGTCCCCTCCGGAGATAGATGTGTCCGCCGGCGCGCTCCTTGTACGAGGCGGTGCGGCGCCTTATTCACCTTTCGCCCTGGCCCCCCGTGTTATGGCGAAACCCTGCGGATGTCCTCGCTTCTCTCAGGAATTGCCCCGACCGCTGACCGCCGGCGCCGCATCCTCGTCCTCGCCCTGCCCATCGTCGGCGGCATGGCGTCGCAGAACGTGCTCAACCTCGTCGACACGGCGATGGTCGGCACCCTCGGGGACGAAGCCCTCGCTGCCGTCGGCCTCGGCGGCATTTCGAACTTTCTGCTCACGTCGTTCGTCCTCGGCCTGAGCGCCGGGGTCCAGGCGACGGCCGCCCGCCGGGTCGGCCAGGGCCGCGATTCCGAGACGGCGCTGCCCCTCAACGGCGGCCTGGTCATCGCGCTCTCGGTCGCCATCCCGTGGTCGGTCGCCCTGTGGTTCATGGTGCCGTCGCTCTTCCCGCTCCTCGTCGACGACCCGGCGGTCTACGAACAGGGCATCCCCTACCTCCAGGCGCGCCTCCTCGCCATGGTCGCCATGGGCATGAACTTCTGCTTTCGCGGTTACTGGAACGCGACCGACCGGTCGGCGCTCTACATGAAGACCCTCGTCGTGATGCACGTCACCAACGTCTTCCTCAACTGCATCCTGATCTACGGGCCCGGGCCCTATCCCACCCCGACCTTCTTCGGCGTTCCGTTCGACCTCCTCGGTCCCTGGGTCGGGCCCGTGGTGGACCTCTTCGGCATCCCGCGCCTCGGCGCCGAGGGCGCGGGCCTCGCCTCGGCGAGCGCCACCTGGGCCGGCGCCATCACGTACATCTATCTGGGCTTCCGCCACGCGCGCAGCGGGGGCTTCCTTCGGGCCCTGCCCAGCCGCGAGACCATCCTCGGCATGGTCCGTCTTTCTCTGCCCAACAGCATCCAAACCGCCTTCTACGCCGGCGGCATGGTCGCGTTTTACGTGCTGACGGGCATGGTCGGGACCCGCGAGCTCGCCGCGGCCAACGTCATCATCAACCTGCTCCTGGTGGGAGTCCTTCCGGGCATCGGCTTCGGCTTCGCCGGGATGAGCCTCGTCGGTCAGGCCCTTGGCCGCGGCGAGCCCGAGGACGCCATGCGTTGGGGCTGGGACGTCGCCAAGATGGCCGGCATGGTGGTCTTCCTCATCGCCATCCCCGGCATGATCGCGCCGCACTTCATCCTCGGCTTCTTCTTGCACGACCCCGAGACCCTGCGCGTCGCCGAACTCCCGTTGCGCATGGTGTCGTTCTTCCTCGCCTTCGACGCCATGGGCATGGTCTTCCTCAACTGCCTCCTCGGGGCCGGCGCCACCCGGTCGGTGATGGTCATCTCCGTGACGCTCCAGTGGTTCTTCTTCTTGCCCCTGGTCGCCCTCGTCGGCCCCGTCTTGAAGTGGGGGCTGGTGGCGATCTACGGCGCCAATATCCTGTATCGCGCGATCCAGACCGGGCTCTTCGCGACGATCTGGAAACGCGGGCAGTGGGCCGAGATTGAAGTCTGACGCCGCCCGAGGGGGCTCTCAGCGGTGCCGGTCGGCCTGCCATTGATATGGCTGTTGATACGGATCAAGCGCCCGCGACCCCCGAACCGTAGTTTTCCGCGGCGTTCGTTTGCGCGCCGTAGGAGATTCCAAGTGATCAAAGCACATCCAGGGCAGGGGCAGGTTCGGTGCCTTCTGGTCCGCCCTCCCTTCCACGAAGGAACCTTCTACAACCCCCGCGAGATGTTCCGCCTCCTCGGTGGCGCCTCCGCCGCGCCTCCCCTCGGCCTGTTGATCACGGCCGCCTACCTTCCCAAGCACTGGAACCTGAAGTTCGTCGACGGGGACCTCGACCCCATCACCGACCAGCACCTCAAGTGGGCCGACGTCTTGATGATGTCGTGCAAGGGCTCGCAGATAGGTCCGGTGAGGAAGTTGATCGGCCGGGCCAACGACCACGGCGTCGCGACCGTCGCGGGGGGCGCCGGGCCGACGCTCCAGTCGAAGGACTATGAAGGGCTCGCGGACTACGTCGTCGCTGGCGAGAGCGAGCCGCTCATCGACAAACTGGTCGCGGACATCGAAGCGGGCGTCTCCGAAGGCACCTACCGGACGCCGGAGGTGGCCGACACCTCGAACGCCCCCCTGCCGCGCTACGACCTCGTCGAGCTCGACCGCTACATGTTCGTGGGCATGAGCTACACCCGGGGTTGCCCATTTGCTTGCGAGTTCTGCGCGCAGATCGAGATCTTCGGCAGGAAGCCCCGTTCGCGAAGTGCCGAGGACATCCTCGCCGAGCACCAGCTTCTCTTTGATCTGGGCTTCCGCGGGATGATCGACCTCGGTTACGACAACCTGATCGGTGACATCCCGAAGACCGAGGAGGTCCTCGAGAAGATGCTCGTCTGGAATCGCGAGCACGGCTATCCGTTCTGCTACAGCACCGAGGCCACCATGAACCTCGCTCGCCAGCCCCGGCTGCTCGAGCTCATGCGGGACAACGACTTCCGCTACATCTTCATGGGCATCGAGAGCGGCGACGAGGACGCCCTCAAGCAGACGAAGAAGGGCCAAAACCTCGCCATGGCGCCGGAGGAGGCGGTCCGCATCGTCAACTCCTACGGGATCATCGTGAACACGGGGTTGATCCTCGGATTCGACGCCGAGAAGCCCGACGCCCCCGAGAAGATGTTGGACATGGTGAAGCGAACGGGGGTGTTTCCGACCCTCGTGCTCCCGCTCCACGCCCTGCCCAACACCGGCCTCTCGGCCCGCCTCGAGAAGGAGGGGCGGCTCTTCAAGGGCGGCGTCGTCAACAAGAGCGAGCGAACCGATACGGCCACCACCGGGCTGAACTTCGTGACCGCCCGCCCGCGGGTTGAGGTCCTCGAGGACCTCTGCCACGTCCTCGAGGAGCTCTACCGGCCCGAGGTCCACTATGAGCGAACGAAGCTCATCACGCGCCAGCTCCAGACCAAGTACAAGCATCAGCCTCCCAAGGAGAAGCTCCTGCAGTACGGCCTGGCGTTCGCGAAGATCGCTCGGATCATGAATGTCGACCGCGAGACCCGGAAGCTCTTTTGGAAGTCCCTCGCCCGGGCGGCGATCACGAACCCCGCCGCCGTGGCTCCCTTGATCGGTCAGGCCGTCATGAACGACAGCTACTCGAAGCTCTCGCAGAGCTACGTGGCGGCTCTCCGGAAAGAGATCGCGGCCGTCGAGGCCGTCGGTGAGGACGCGTTCAACCAGACCATGCTCGGTAACCCCGAGCCTCTTCTCAGGAAGCCCACCGAGACGCGAGCCTGAGGGCAATCGCGAGGGCCTCCGGGCTGGAAAGGGGTCCTCGTCTCAGTCGGCGAGGGCCTCGAGGTCGATGTCTACCTCGCTCACCTCGTCACCCACGTGCAACGTGCCGACGACGCGGGTGTGGTCCCGAGCGAGGCTGCCGAGCCAGTAGCCGGCGAGCATCTCGGCGGTCTCGAGGCCGTCGCCGAGCAAGCGCACCGGCGCCGAGGCCTCGGCGTAGACCGCGAGCATGCGCGTGCCGTCGTCGTCGAAGAGCACCAGCTCGGCCGCCGGGGCGTCGAAGGTCGCGATGAGCCGTCCGGTTTCGGGCTGGCGCATGGCGACGGCGGAGGCGGCCGCGACGCGGAGAGGCGCCGCGGCGGGGGCGCTCGCCATGCGCAGCACCGCGGCCCGGCGACGGCATGGTGTGCAGTGGGCGACGTGCAGCGCGAGAGAAGCCAGCGCGAAGCCATCGAGGTTGCCGAGGGTCGCCGCGCTGAGGCGGCCGTCGGGGGCATGCAACGGATCGGCGGGGCCGCCGAGGGCATCTGGGGCCGCACCGCCCAGAGCTTGGAGGCCGGCCCGAGCGAGCTCGGCTGCCCACCGGCGATCTTCTGCGTCGTCTGCGCTCTCGTCCGGCCCGCCAGCCCCCCCGGCGAGCAACGCGCGACGCCCGGCTTTCATGAGCGCGCGGCGGCGATCTTCGGGAACCTCGTCGAGGCCCCCGAGGACGGCCAGGCCGACCGCCCCGGCGAGGGCTTCGAGGATGGCGTCGGGGCCCGCCCCCGCCTCGAGGGCGCGGCCGCTTGCTCCGACGGCGCTGCCGCTGATCTGGTCGAACCAGGCGAAGAGAAGGGCGAAGGGCTCGGTCATGGTTTCTTTCTATTTCCCCGACTTCGGGTGGACGGCCCGGCGCCCCCGGGACTGACATTCTTCGGCTGCTTCTGCCGATTGGGCCGCGTCTTGCCGGCGTCGCCCCGGCGACAGCCTTCGAGATGGGCGCTGAGGGTTGCCGCAATTGGGTGATCCCACGCCTCGAGGGCCGGCACGAGCACCTGCTCCCGTCCGCGCTCCACCCACTTGTAGACGGCGGCCTTCGACGGCGGCGGGTCCCGGTCGAGGGCGGCGATGATCGCCGGCGTATCCATCCCGCGAACGTTCGCCATCAGCGCCACCTGGGCCCGGAGCAGGCTCGCGTTTCGCTTCTTGGGCTGGGTGATGGTCTCGCCGACGAAGACCGCGGCCCGGTCGAGGACCGCCTCGATGGCCGCGTCGATGGCCGCGCCTTCGTCTTCGGGGCGGGCGTCCTGGGCTTCGGTTCGCGGGCCGACACGCTCCAGCCAGGTCGCTGAGTCGTCCTTGGGCGTGGCCCGGAGAGCCTTGTCCATCAGCTGGCCGCCTCGGCTCCGGTGGTGGTCCATGTGGGCGCTCTTGTGCACCTGGCGCAGCCACGCCTCGGCGCGCCCCTCGGTGCCGGCCTCCATGGCTCGGGCGGCGGTCATCACCTTGAGCAGCGTCCGTTGGCGTACGTCGTCGTGGACTCGGTGTTCGAGACGGTACCGGCGGTCGAGGTGATCTGAGAGGCTGCGCCAGGCCCAAGCGAGCCGCGTGCTTGCCGGGTCGTCCGCATCTCGGAGGGCGCTGAGGGTTTCGAGGAGCGCCATCTCAGGTCCCCAATTGCTTCCGGAGGCTCACGATCCTCTTTCGGAGGGGGACGATGAAGTCCATCGATACGGTCGCGTTGTGGGACTCCATCGCCCGGGCGGTGTGCCACTTCGAGAGCGCCAGGCGCGCCGTCGCTCGCACGAACTCGACCCCGAGGGCGCCGTGAGCTCGCCTGGCCTTCATCACGCCGAAGGCAGAGCACACCAGCTCGAGCTCGCCGCGATCGATCGTGCCGAGGGCTACCTCGTCGATGAGGTGGGCGCGGATGATCGCTCCGCGCCGGCGGACCAGCACCACGATCATCACCAGGAACCCCGCGACGAGGAGCAGCCAGAGCGGGAAGAGCACCAAGAAGGGGACGCCCTCGGCGACGCTCGCCGAGCCGTTCCAGACCATATGCAGGAAGACGGCCGCGGCGTAACCGCCGAAGGGGGCCAGGTACTTCACCGCGTCGGACTTGGTTTCTCGGGAGAGGCCGAGGGCGAAGCCGAACATGGAGGTGTAGACCGGGTGGGCCCAGGGGCTCAAGAACCCCCGGAGGCCCACCGTCATCGCGAGGACGTCGAGGCCCTGGGACGTCGCCTCGGAGTAGTAGATGACGTTTTCGACGGTGGCGAAGCCGATGGCGGTGAAGGTCGCGTAGATGATCCCGTCGACGATGCCGTCGAACTCACGCTTCAAGAAGAAGGCGACGCCCCAGACCCCGAGGCCCTTGAAAAACTCTTCGACGAAGGGTGCGCTGATCACCGCGCTGATGAGCTCGCCGAATTGCGGCCCGGCCACTGCGCTTGCGCCGAGCATGACGAGAGAATTGATGACCGCGGAGAAGCCGCAGGCAGCGATGCCCCCCCAGGCGAGGGCGCCGAGGAGCGCGTACCAAGGCTCCGGGTCGTAGCGGTCGAGGATGCGGGGGACCGTGAGGTAGACGAGGGCCGCCGGGAACGCGAGGACCGCGCCGAGGAGCATGGCCCCGTATGCGCCGATGGGGTTCGGGGCGAAGAGGGGCGGGACGAGGAAGACGAGGAAGAGCAGCCCACCGCCGATGACCAGACCGAGGATGAAGAGCACGAGGCCCAACTGCCGTCGCTTCTTTTCGGGGTCCGGGAGGTCCATTGGTTTCGGAGAGTACCCCCTCAGAGGCGTATCGCGCGGCGCAGCAGCGGGCCGAGGGTGCGATGAATGTGCCCCGGGTTATTGCTCTCGAGGGCGCGGGCGGCGCGTTCGCTGTGCTTGCCGAGGAATTTGGGCACATCCCCGTAGCGGGGCAGGTGGGTCAGGGCCGCGAGGCTCCGGGCGGCGGCGTCGCGGTCGAGGGCGCCGTGGCGCGTCCGGGCCCGGGCTTCGACGAGCACGTTGAGCTGAGCGAGGAAGCGCACGTGGGGGAGGGCGCCGCGTCCGAGGGAGACGGGGGAGTCGGCGAGCAAGGCGTAGCCGCGGTCCGGGCGCCGGCTGTGGGTCAGGGCTTCGCCGAGGAGTCGCCGGGCCGTGAGCCCCGGGAGCGGCGTGGCGCCGATGGCATCCTCGATGACCGGGACCTCGAGGACCGATCTCACCTCGCGGTATCGCTCCGCGTGGGTGAGGGCGGAGGCCCAAGCGACGCGCAGCCATGCCTCCCGGGACGCCTGTCTTCGTCCCGGGGCGCCCTCGACTTCCCCGAGCGCTTCCCGGTAGCACTCCCGTGCTTCGGCGAGTTCGCCCGAACGCCCGAGGGCTTCGATGAGGTATCCAGCGGTCCTCGGGGAGGCGCTCGGCCGGTGGGCCCGGACCAACTCGAGGGCCCGGCGCTGGTGCTTCACCGCCTTTTTGGCCCGGCCCCGGGCGAGGGCGACGAGGCCGGCGGAGCCGTGGGCCTTCAAGAGTTCGCCGCGGAGGCGCCCCCGGCGGGCGATGGCGATGGCCTCGTCGGCGGCTCGGGTCGCGTCGTCCCAGCGGCAGAGACGCGCGAAGGTGAGCGCCTCGTGCTGGGCGACGACGGTCCTTTGGGCGTCGGGGACCGCCTCGTCGCCGAGGGGACCAAAGGCGAGGTCTCGTGCCTCGGCCAGGATCTTTGCGCTCTCTTCTGGGGCGCCGAGGTGCCGGGTGACGGCACCGCGCATGGTGAGCACCTCCACCCGGAGGTCCGGGCGGTACTCCGGCAGGTCGAGGAGGAGTCGTTCGAGGCTCTCTCGCTGGGTCGGCCATCGGTAGCCGTCCCACCCCGACCAGAACGCGCGCCGGGCGGCGGCGACGGCCTGGTCCGGATCGTGATGAGCCGCCGGCGTCGCTTCGAGAGCGGCCGCGAGGAGGGCTTCGGAGTTCGCGACCCCGATCACTTCGAGCCCCTCGGCGACACCTCGCACCGACGCGCGATTGCGAGTCGGCACGATCGCCCGGCGGAGGTCGCCCCGGGACGCGAGGCACCCGCTCAGCTTTTGGGCGAGGCCGCCCACGGACTCGACCCGGCCGCCCGTGAGGTCCCCGCTGATGAGGGTGCCGGGCCGTACGGGGCGTCCGCTGAAGAGCGCGACCGCTGAGGTGAAGGTGGCCGCGCCGAGGGAGCGCCCCGTGATGTCGAGGCGCTCACCAACCGCTGGCTGGGCGTAGGCGAGGCCGTACCTTTCGAGGCCTCCCGGCGGGGGCGCCGAGGTCACCTCGGCGGCGGCAGCCTCGAGGGCTGCGGTGACGACTGCGCCGCGGCCCTTGCCGGTGGGGGATACGAAGACCAGGCGACCAAAGCCGAGGCCCCCATCCGCGACGAAGGGCAGGACCACGGCGTGGGGGGGCACCGGGGCGTCGAGGGCCGAAAAGAGCGAAGGGTCGACCCCGAGGCCGAGGATCTCTGCCCGGAGGTCTTCGCGGATAGCCCCGGGGTCCGAGAGCAGGAGGGCGCGCTCGATGGCGTCGAGGGCATAGCGGCGCTCGCCGATTCGCGGCGCCGCCCGGTGCCGCTCGAGGAGCAGATCGAGGCGCCCTGCGGTCACCAACGCTTCGATGGGCACGAGCATCGTAGGCCGCGCAGTGTCGCATGGAGGGGGAGGGGCGTGTGGGGAGGTTTCGGAGGAGGTTTCGGCTGTCAGGAGCCGGAACGCCATCAGCGCATCGGCCTTGCTCTGGTGCTCGAACAAGAAATGGACGAAGGCCATCTTGCCGTCGATTGGGATCCGGAAGACGAGGTCGGCGTGACGGCGTCTCCGCAGGGGGTCGACGGCGCGTCCGAGCGGATGGGCCTGCGCATCGATCTATCGGGGGAAAGTTACTTGCCGCACGGCGCGTTGGTGACGGACACGCAGTACCCGACCAGCGGTGCGCGGATGGTGTGGACGAAGCAGCCGACCGCGATGTTCCCATTCGGTGTAGGGATTTGCCTGACGCGCGCCGAGTTCTCCGAGCGGCCCCGCTCGAAGGAGAGGGCGGCTCTCGGGTGAACGGTACTGCACGCGTCGATGAACCGCGGCTGACCCATCGGTCTGCGTTTAGCGAGCGCCACCGGCGCCGAAAGAAAGATCGGAAAATCGACAAGACCGGGGGTTTTCCCCCGTACCAATGTCCGTGGCGGTCTGACATCTTCGGAAGGGTGAGCACAGCAACTGGATTGGCAGGTCTGCGATGAAGCCCGACGACGACCCAGACGTGCCAGATTCGCCGTCGACTTCCGGCGTTCACCGAGCACAGCCCGACGCTCCACGGTTGCCGGCCCCCTCACCGCGGGTGCTGGTCCTCGAGCGCGACGTGGGGCTCTTGGAGACGCTTCCGCGCTATTTGCCCGGGCCCTATCGCCACCGGGTGGTCTCGAGCATCTCCGAGGCCTTTTCGGCGATGGCGCAGGCGAGCGCACCCTACGGGGGGCTCATCACGG
>QMMC01000213.1 GCA_003647065.1 Deltaproteobacteria bacterium
CGCCTCGTAGACCATGCCCACACCGCCTTCGCCAATCTTGCGAAGGAGCGTGTACTGACCGAGTTGGCGCACTTCGTCGGCCGCGCGGCGGAGTCCGTAGATGATGCGGGAGGCACTCGCAGCGATCACCGAGAAGGCGAGCCACCACATCGCGACCATGGCGGTCATCATGATAGCGGGGTCGCCTTGCCGGGCCGCTCCCTCCTCGACGTATCCGGCGACAACGGCGCCGTGTTGCATCGCGTCCGCGAACGGCTCAGACAGGTCGGAGAGTAGTAGGTACACGACCCAGTTGATTTCGAGTCCCATGACGAATGCGAGAGCGGCCGTCCATCGCCAGTCGCTGGGCACATAGATCGAGCGCGTCAGGATCGCGCTGCCGAAGATCAGGAGGAGCGTCGCGTCGGGCCGGAACACCGCGGGCACTCCCAATGTCAGGTGGCCGTAAGCGAGACAGCTCGCACTCAGAAGCACGAGTTCAGTCGATCGAATGAAACGCTCCGACCGGGCGCCGGTCGCGTTGATCACGTAGACCAGCAGCATCGGCAGCGCGCCCGCGAGGTGCATGAGCATCGTCGGCCCCAGGACGGGAGCGGGCATGCCGACCCCGACGTTCACGGCTATGCGCAGCGCCCAGAATCCGAGACCGATCATCGCGAGGACGAGCCCATAACGCGCAGTTCGTCTCTGCAGAAATGCGCGACGTTCTTCAGATAGCGTGGAGGTCATCGGCTGAGGACTTTCAAGAAGGTCCGCATCTCGTTGTACGGCAGTGTGAGGTGTCCCTCGTCCTCCAAGAAATCGGCTCGACAGTTGGGGAGCGCAGCAGCCACGAACCGACCCACTGAGACGGGGACGTTCTCGTCCTCGACGCCATGCCAGAGGTGCACCTCGGCCGAGATGTCCGCGAGGCGGAACCCCCAATCGTCGGCGTAGAGTCCCGCTTCGTGGTGCACCCCCGCCATGCCGTCTCGAAACGCCTCCGCGAACGACAGGTGCGTGATGTCATCCGCCAGCGAGGGGATCGCCAAGAGCAGCGCCTTGTCTGGTCCGTGCAACGCATTCGCCATCTTGGGAGGGAAGGCTTCGGGCTTCTTGCGCAAGCCCAGGGACATGAGCGAGAGAACGATGGTGCGCATGAACTTGCCCCGCCCGGCTGCGAACTTCCAAGCGGTTCCATCAGCCACGCCGGGAGCCTCGCTGGGTCCCATCCCGCAAACGATGGCCGTCGCCGTCAGCCGCTGGGGGATCTTGTAGGCGCAGGCGGCCGCGTAGGGGCCGCCCCCGGAGATTCCAAGCACCGCAAAGGTGTCCAGTTGAAGGGCATCGGCCGGTTCGCAGACGTCGTCGGGCCAGTCGAGCATTCGTCGGCCCGGCTGAAAATCGGACAGCCCGTAACCGGGCCGGTCGGCGGCGATGATTCGGACCCCCAGCTCTCTGGCGATGTCACCGGGGTCGAACGCGGGGAAGTCTCGGCGCGAGCCCGGGTGTCCGTGAAAGTAGAAGACAGGCTGTCCGCCGGGGGCCCCGTACTCGCTGTAGGCGAGCGAACGGCCGTCTTGGAGCACGAGTTTTCTGTCGGTTCTGTCGGCCGTCATTCGTGCCTTCTTGCCCTTCGGCCGCCGCTTTCCGTCCGACGCTAGGCGGAACCGTATACCCAATGCGGCAACGGAGACATGTAAGGATCCCGATGCACAGATCGGCGGCTGCGCCCCTCGAACCAGCGACTTCACGCTACTCCACACGCGGAGCGTCGCTGGGGAGACGCCGCCATTCTTCACTGTGCGGGCCGCCGTTCTTCGCGGACCCGAACCACGAGCCAACAAGGTGCTATAGGTCGCGCCGACTCAAAGGCGACCCATGACCGACACCAGCGAACTCGAGCCCAACACATTCTTCATCGAAGTGTCTGGATCCGGCCTCCCCGAAGTGGACGGCCTCTTCGTTCCGTCCACGGCACCTCCGGCCACATCGGAATCAGGAAGCGTGTCGAGTCTCGGTTACTGGAATGGTCGTATGGCTTGGGATCGGGCGGATGGAAAGTGCGCCCGAAGCCCAGCGATCTCCTATTCGGAGACCTACCAATCCTGGAGGATCTGCCGACTCGACGGCCATCTCGCGTATGACGCGACATGCCAAGATGAGATGCCACCTGTGGATAGAGAGTGGCATGTGTACAAGAAGGGCGTCGCGCCTGCGCCCAAGATCGTGCTGCACCACTGCGACCCACGACTGCCCTGCCCCGCGCCCAACGTCGTCTTTGTTCTGGGTGGCCCCGGTGCCGGAAAGGGAACCATGTGTGAACTTGCCGAATCTCAACTCGGCTGGACGCATTTGTCGACTGGGGATCTCCTTCGCAAAGAGCGAGAGAAGGGCGGACCGACGGCAGCCACCATCAGCGAGTTCATCGCAGCCGGCAAACTCGTGCCGAACGAAATCGTAGTCACGTTGCTCAAAGACGCGATGGAGAACGTGACGAGGACGACCGGAAGGAACAACTTTCTTCTCGATGGATTCCCACGCTCGTTGAACAATCTCGACGCGTGGTACGAGATCTTTGGCCGCGAGGCCGAGCTGCCGAAGATGCTGTATTTCGAGTGCCCCTACGAGGTGCTCGAACAACGCATTTTGGGGCGCGCGAAGTTCTCCGGCAGATCGGACGACAACGTCGAAAGCATGAAGCTGAGGTTCGACACCTTCAAAGCGGAGACGCTGCCCACCGTCGAGCTTTTCAAGACGAAAAACAAGTGCGCCAATATCGACACCAGTCAAGATCGCGAGACGGTCTACTCCATCGTGACAAGCCACCTCGCAGAACACACAGATGCGCAATTCGTCGATAAGCCGCTCACCGAACGGGCCGAGAAGCTTCTCGGTTTGAGGCCCTGGAGCTGAACGCCATGCCTGCCACCGTCTACCTGAGCCAGAGGCGGTTCGGCGGCGAGGCGGAGACCGGATCCCCATAACCCCCGGCCAGCGTGTCGTGGCGTCCCTTGATGACGGCTCTCGCGCGGCCCTCGTTCTCCTCGAGCACGTCCAACTTTCCGAGTCCATCTCGCAGTTCCGGTTCACGGACACGCCGAGACGACCTAGACCCTCCGAGAGTGCGACGAGAGACTACGCCCGGCTCCTACAATCGTGTTGAGTTGGGCGGTCACCGATGACTGAGGTATGCTCGAGTTCGGATGTTTGCCTCGATCCCGGAGCTTCGCCTGTGTGCCGCGGTGGTCGCGGTGGGTGCCCTCTCCCTCGGCTGCGGAGACGACGCCGCGGCGAGTGGTGACGGGGGCGCCTCGGATAGCGCGGCCCGTGACAGCACGACTGACGACAGCGGCACCCTCCCCGACGCGTCCATGTACACCGGGATGAATCCCGACACCGACTGCCCGGGGCGCCTCGCCCCGGTCGAGCCCGCGGGACGGGTGGAGGTCGTCGGCGATGGCACCGCGGCGAGCTGCTCGGAGGACGCACTGCACGCAGCCGCCACGGCTCTCAACGGCGCCGAGGGCGGCGGCACCCTCACCTTCGACTGCGCCGGTGAGCACACGATCGCTCTGACGCGCTCGTTGTTCGTCAGCAATACGATGATCCTCGACGGGGGGGGCGACATCACCCTCAGCGGCGGAGGAGCGGTTCGCGTCATCGAGGTCGACCACCATGTCGATTTCGTCGTGCAGCGACTGACGGTTCGGGGCGGATACGTCGCCGCGGGGAGCGAAAACGAGAGCGGCGCCGGGCTCCTCCATCCGTGGTTCGGCACCCTCCGGGCCATCGACGTCACCTTCGACGACAACCACAGCGCGAGTGAGGCCAATGACGTAGGTGGAGGCGCGATCTACGCGGGCGGGCTGACCGAGGCCGTTCTGTCGGGGTGCACCTTCACGAACAACAGCGGCTCGACCGGAGGCGGCGTACTGAGTCGCAGCACCAACCTCCGGGTCGTCGACAACGTCTTCTTCAACAATTCGGCGACCACCTACGCCGAGAGCGGTCAGTACGGGAACGGCGGCGGGTTATACATCGACCGCATGTGGCTCGATGACCCCATCGATTTTTCCATCTGCGGAACCGTCTTCGATGGCAACCACGCCAAGGTCCACGGCAGCGCCTTCTTTTCCTACAACCTCGAGGGGACCGGCGCGGTGTTCGACCGTTGCACGTTCCGTGACAACGACATGGCCGGCAGCCCCGGCGGCGGGACCGGCACCGTCTATCACGAGGGCGTGCCGCTCTTGCTGATCAACTCGACCATGTCGGGAAACTCCACCGGCGAGCACGCGGGCGGTCTCTTTCTCGGTGGGGGCACGGATGCCCAAATCGCGAACTGCACCTTCGAAGGCAACGAGACCCCCGGCAACGCCGGGGCACTATGGGCGGGGAACGGTCGGGTGCAGGTGACCCACAGCACCTTCGCCCACAACCGCGCCGACTACGGGCCGGTCATCTTCAAAGGCATGAGCGGCAACGTCAGGCTGACCAACGTGATCATGAGCGACAATGGAACGGACAACGAGTTCAGCGCCCTAGCCTGCCACGCGACCTTCGACGATGGCGGCGGCAACGTTCAGTGGCCGGCCACCAAGAACAACGGGAACCCGGACAACCCGTGCACCGAGTCCGTGCTCTTCGCCGACCCGCGGCTCGAAGCCCTCGCCGACAACGGCGGGCCGACCGAGACCATGGCGCTGCCCGCCGGCAGCCCAGCCCTCGATCTCGCGACCGAGTGCAGCGAGTACGACCAGCGCGGAACGGCTCGCACGGTCCCCTGTGACCCCGGGGCCTATGAGCACCCGCTCTAGGGCACGTCTGCTCCGCTTCACAGCCCTCGTAGATTGATCGCGTCGTCGCGAAACCAAGGAAGAAGAGGTCGCTCCTAGGCCCGAGTGGAAGAACCAGAACGGGAAGTTCTGACGAAGCAAGCGAGAGGCTGTGCTCATCGCGGGAGGCGGATTCGCGTTCGTGGCCCGAGGAGCTATGACGGAGGTTGAACAGCGACAACTACTTTTGCCGGTTCGACCCCGACGACTCGCCGACGGGCGGTCCGAATTCGGCTGCCTCCGGTGGATCGGGGGAATAGCGAGAGACTAACGACGGTTGGGGGCGTGGGCCTATGTCCTTCGACGCACCCTCGCTCCTCCTGTCCTTCCTCTTCGGCTCGATCGGGTTCGTCGGCTTCGTGTACGGAAAGCGGCAGTCCCGAGCGGTCCACATGATCGCGGGAGGGCTGCTCATGGCCTATCCCTACTTCGTACCCAACCTCTGGCTGATGGGCGGGATCGGGCTCGGAATCGTCGCCCTGTGGATCTCCGCCGTGCGCCTCGGCGCGTGATGTCGGGGGCGCCTGGGTGGGAGGGATCCGCACCGAGCTCGGCCTCGCCCCGTGCTACAGCATCGCCTTGTCAACACGCTGCCCGAGGCGTACAGCTGCCGGGTGCGACGACGCACCGCGCACCACGCGGAGCGCCGCCCATTTGGTGAGCCCTGGCGGATCCCCGCGCACCAGAGTTCCGGTCGCCCTTGCGGGTCTGGTCATTGGCGATGACTTTACCGGACGTTCCAAATTCTGCGCCCCCTCCGTGGCCTCTCGTCGGTGCGCTACGCCATCCGCGGGACCTCCTCACGCACTATCTCCGCCGCATCCGCGACCTCTTTGGTGGCGACGACGCCTATGCCCTACTGGTCGCGGCCCTCGTTGGCGCCGCGACGGGCTTCGGTGCCCTCGGCTTTCGCGCGCTCGTCGATCTCGTGACGCACCAGGCCTTCGGCGACGCTTCGATGCTCGAGGGAGCGGCGGCGATCGCCTGGCCGTTGCGATTGATGCTCCCCGTCGTCGGGATGCTCGCCGCGTGGGCGCTGACGCGCTGGTTGGCACCCGAAGCGACGGGTCACGGCGTCCCGGAGGTGATGGAGGCGGTCGCGACCCAGGGCGGGCGTATCCGACCACGCGTCGTACTGGTCAAGGCGCTGGCCTCGGCGATGACCATCGGTACGGGCGGATCGGTCGGACGCGAAGGCCCGATCGTCCAGATCGGGTCGGCTATCGGATCGGCGCTCGCGCAGGCTCTGCGCCTCGACGCTCGCCGTGTGAAGCTCTTCGTCGCGTGCGGAGCTGCGGCCGGCATCGCCGCCACGTTCAACGCCCCGATCGCCGGCGTCATCTTCTCCATCGAAATTATCCTCGGCACCGCGTCGATCCGCACGTTCAGCCCGATCGTCGTGTCGGCCGTCATGGCGACCGCCGTCTCGCGCTGGTTTCTCGGTTCCGATGCGGCCTTCGCGGTGCCGGTCTACTCGCTCGAGAGCCCCGGCGAGCTCTTGGACTACGTCGTCCTCGGCGTCTGCGCGGGCCTGATGGGAGTCGCGTTCGTCCGCACACTCTACGCGACCGAAGACCTCTTCAAGCGACTTCCCGGACCGGCCATCCTCGCTCCGCTCATCGGAGGTCTCTTGGTCGGAGGAATTGGCCTCGTCGTGCCAGCCATCTATGGCCTCGGCTACGAGGCGATCGAAGAAGAGCTTCACGGGACGATGATTCTCAGCGCACTCGTGGTGATGCTCGTCGCCAAGATCTTCGCAACGAGCATCACCCTGGCCGGCGGCGGGTCCGGCGGGATCTTTGCTCCGTCGCTGATGCTCGGAGCGATGCTCGGTGGCATAGTGGGCATCGCGGCCAATCAAGCGGGGCTCTGGCCGACCGGTTCACCCGGGGCGTACGCACTCGTCGGGATGGCCGCCGTCGTAGCGGCCACGACGCACGCGCCGCTCACCGCGGTGATCATCATCTTCGAGCTCACCGGCAGCTACGAGATCATCTTGCCCCTGATGCTCGCGACCATCATCGCGTCGGTCGTATCGGTGCTCCTCTCGCCCTATTCCATCTACACACTCAAGCTTGCACGGCGAGGTAGCCTCATCGGCATGACGTCGCAGGGAGCCGCGCTCCGCGGCACCTCCGTGGTCGACCTCATATCGGTGGCCACCTCGGTCATCGCGCCGAGTCTCCCCTTCTCTCGCGTCGTCGCGCTCCTCGTCGACCACCACGGCCGCTATCACTACGTCGTCAACGACGAGGGTCGGCTCGTTGGTGGGATATCGTTCGCAGACATCAAGAGCCTTCTCTCGGCCCCCAAACGCGAGCGCATCACCAGCGCGCAGGACATCATGACGCCGGTGCACGCGACGGTCGGCATCGACGATACGATCGGCGACTGCTTGGAGCGCTTCTCTGCGGGGGAGGAGCTCACCGAGCTTCCGGTCGTCGACGCCGCCGGGATGCTGCGCGGAGTGATCCGCCACAAGGACGTCCTGAGCCTCTACAACCGCGAGCTCCTCGCGACCGAGGACCTCGGGGTCATGTTCGTTACCAAGGATGGCGCCGACGAGCGCCGTGATTACATGGAGCTGCCCACGGGCCACGGTGTCGAGGCAGTCACGGTTCCACCAAAGTTCGTCGGCAAGACGCTCACCGAGCTCGACCTTCGCCGGAAGCACGAGCTGCTCGTCATCGGGATCCGCCGCCAGCAGCGCGGCGCCTCGGTCTGCTCGGCGCCAGACCCACGCATACCCCTCGAAGAGGGGGCGGTTCTGGTCGTCGAGGGTCCCAAGGAAGAGCTCGCGTGGATCGCGAGCCTCTGACATATCGCCACCGGTCCCCGAGGACGAGAAGGATGCCGAGTCGGCGCACGGCGGCGCCCATGTCCGCGTCCGACGGTCTCTCGCATGGACCGCGAGCGTCGGCGCGTGACATCACGATGCGGAGTGAGCTAAACCCAAACCGTGGATTACATGTTGATCGTCGTCGTGGTGATCGTTGTCGTCTTCGACTTCACAAATGGTTTCCACGACGCTGCGGACATGATTGCTACGGCAATCGCCTCCCGCGCAGTCAGGCCCAACGTCGCGATCGCTCTGGTGTGTTTCGCGACATTTCTCGGTCCGCTCACGGCCGGACTCGCAGTCGCAACTACCCTGGGTAATTTCGTCGACCTCGGCAGGTTGTCGACGACTGCGGCCGAAGCCGTAGTCGTATCGGCGCTGCTCGCGGCGGTTATCTACAACGTCATCACGTGGGTGCTGGGGTACCCTTCTTCCTCATCGAATTCGCTGGCCGGCGGGCTCGTGGGCGCGGCCCTCGCCGCGGCTGGGCCATCCACAATCCACTGGGGCCTCGAGGCACTAGCCGAAGGTCGGCTCGTAGGATTCGCCAAGGTGTTTTCGGGGCTCGTCCTGTCGCCGATTCTCGGATTCGCGGTCGGCTTCGGGTGCATGAAGCTCATGACCGTGGTCTTGCGGCGGTTCACGGTGGCAGTCCGCCGGCCATTGGTCGTGACCCAGTACTTCACGATCGCAGGGCTCGGCTACTCACACGGCGCGAACGACGCCCAGAAGGGGATGGCGATCATCGGAATGATGTTGCTCGCCCATGGTGTTACGCCCGAGTTTGACGTCCCCCTGTGGGCAATCGTCCTCCCATCCCTGGCCATCACTCTCGGAACGGCGGCTGGTGGCTGGCGGATCATCAAGACGCTCGGCTTTGGCATCTACCGAGTCCGCACCATCCACGCAGTCGCGAACCAGACGTCCGCAGGGCTGGTTAATGCGCTCGCCACCGCGATGGGCGCACCGACTTCCACCTCGCAGGTCGTGACGGCCGCTCTGGTCGGAAACGGGGCTGCTGAGAAGCCTCGCCACGTGAAGTGGTTGACCGTGGCGGGCATCGTCGGAGGCTGGTGGTTCAACTTTCCGGTGTCTATCGCGCTCGGGTGGTTACTCTTCCCGGCCCTCGTTTCCCTCATCGGAGGCCAGCACTAATATGGGCTTTATCGACAAGTACCTGATCCCAAAGCAGGTCGATTTCGTCCGCACGCTGGGCGAGCAGACAGCAGTGGCCGGAGAGATGATGGAGGCTTTGCTGGAAGCGTGCGCAGCCGACGACCACAACCGGCTCGAGAGGGTCGACGAGTTGGGCAACGCGGCCCGCGAGCTGAAGTCGCGCAACATGGAACGACTGCTCGACGTGTTCATCACGCCGTACGACAAAGAGTCGATCTACCGCATGATTACACAGCTCGACTGGATCGCGCTCAGCGTCAAGCACTTCAAGCTGGAGGCAACTGTCTACCCGGATGCCTCTCTCGTGTCCTACTCGCCCGCGGTCGAGACGCTGCGGGGGATGGTCCAGCTGCTCGAGGAAGGGCTCGATATGCTCGCGAGTCACGACCTACGGCAGATCGCCGCGTCGAACCGACAAATTCATGAATCGTACGACCATGTAGTCACGCTCTGTTCGCGGGCAAGCGCCGAGATTGCCGACCGCGAGCTGCGCGAAGTGCTGAGTCGAAGGGACCTCTTTCGCCAGCTCCGCGAGATCGCAAAGCGAATCCACATCACCGCCAACACACTGGAAGACATGGCGATCAAGGTCTCGTAGGAACCCAATGACGCACCTCATCCTCGTACTGCGACTGCTCTTCTGACCATGACCGAACAACGCACGGACCTGATTCGCAAGCTCCTCAAAGCATCGAAACAGGCGACCCGGCGGCTGTCGCGGTCGTGGACGAAGAGAAGTACATCCAGCACAACCCGCAAACGCACGAAGGCAGCGAGGGCCTGGCTCAGCCTTCTATGACCTCTTTCGCCTGTCAGGCGGCAAACTCGTTGAGCACTGGGACACGATAGAGGCGGTCGCACCTAGGTCCGAGTGGAAGAACCAGAACGGGAAGTTCTAGCAAACCACGAGGTGCGTTGGGGCTGGCCCGCAGCGTGAGGTAAGAAAGGTTAGAGAAGCCCATGAGCAAGATCCAAGTCTACTGCGCCGTTTCTCTCGACGGCTTCATCGCTGGTCGAGACGATGACCTCAGCTGGCTCGGCGAGCCAGGTCCAGATCCGGTGAGTGACCCGGGTACCGTTAGCTTCCCCGCATTCCTCGAGCAGACAGGGCGATGCTCATGGGACGACGCACCTTCGATGTGGTGATGGGCTTTGGTGGCGAGTGGCCCTACGGCTCCACCCCGGTCCTGGTCGCTACCACCCGGCCCCTACCAGATGCCCCAACGACCGTATCGACCTGCCACGGGGACATCGGGCAGATGTGCGAAGAGGCCAGGCAGGTCGCTGGGGACAAGAATGTCTATCTCGATGGTGGGAACGTCGTCTCTCAGGCTCTCGATGCGGGCGCCGTCGATGAACTGATCCTGACCGTGGTGCCCGTGTTTCTTGGTCAGGGTGTGCCGCTGTACAGCGGAGAACAGCTCCAGCGCTTCAACGTCGAGCACCTTGGCCGAATCGGCTCCATGACTCAGTCGAAGCTGACACCGGACACAGGACGCCATGGGTGAATGGCACACCGAGTCCGCTAGGGCTTCGGCTACGAAGGCGGCGTGAAGCACGGCTTCGCCGATCCGGGCAGCGATGGCTTCAACCCGCGCGTCTACGAAAAAGCACTCTCAGAATTGGGCAGGCTCCTCGACGGCGTGAGATCGTGAAACTGCAACGCGCCCTTGGCTAGGTCGCGGGCCGATGAGCCGGGCACCGCCAGTTGGCGTTTCGCGCTGAAGCCGTACAGGATCCCCGCGATGACTGAACCGACACCGCGTTTCTGGGAAGTATTCTTCGAGGTGTTCGAGCGGCTGCCTCGACAGGGGCCGGGCAGTCGCGCTTCCGCCGCACGGGCCCTCGACCTGTGCAGCGGCCTACCCTCCTCACCCGCGATGCTCGACCTCGGCTGCGGTACGGGCGCACAGACGATGCACCTCGTCGAACTCACGGCAGGGTCCATCGTGGCCATCGACAGCCACGCACCGAGCGTCGAACTCTTACGCATCGCGTCGGAAGAGCGAGGGCTCGCCGACCGGGTCCAGCCTCGGGTCGGCGACATGGGTCGTCCGGACCATGGAGCCGAGAGCTTCGACCTCATCTGGTCCGAGGGTGCCGTGTACAACATCGGGGTCGACAGCGCCCTCCGCATCTACCATCCGCTCGTGCGCCCCGGCGGCTATTTCGCCTTCACGGAAGCTGTATGGTGCAAGGAGGATCCCCCCTCCGAGGCGAAGGCGGCCTTCGCGGATTATTCGGCCATGGGCCGGGTGCAAGACGTGTTGGCGAAAATCGATGACAGTGACTTCTCGCTGGTCGATCACTTCACCCTGCCGAACGAAGACTGGTGGGACGAGTTCTACACACCCATGGAGCACCGCATCGAGGAGCTGCGCACCAAGTACACCGACGACGCAGACGCGCTGGCCGCGCTCGACGAGGTTGCCCAAGAGCCCGACATGCGCCGCCGGTGTTCGGACTACTACGCCTACGAGTTCTTCGTGGTGCAGAGGGGATGACACCCTCGATGCCCCCCCGCGCGCTGGGGAGTCCATGCTAGACGGCCCGCCGCCGCAAGGGTGTGGACGTTTGGGAGCGGCGTCCGCCCGGGACCGGTGAGCGGAGGGGATACTTGGCCGGGTCCCGTCGTATTCACGGCCCGGCGGAGGGGATGGACGGTGCAGAGGAGCTGGGACGCTGTCGTTTGCGAATGGCGTGATGCACAGCCCCGGCTCCGCCGAACGCGGCCGCCAGGGGCACGATGGAGCAGCACAGGAAGCCGAGGCCAGCGCCGAGGGTGGGCGGACCCGTCGGGTGGTCGCCCAACTGGGAAAGCAGCGGCACAAACACCGATACCCAGCAGGTCGCGAGGAG